>DASSQW010000169.1:0-6026 GCA_035702165.1 Candidatus Nanopelagicales bacterium | reverse complement strand
GCCGCCTGCTTGTCGCGCGCCCACAGCACCGCGGCCACGTTCACGAGCACCACGACGAGGATTCCGATCCACTCGTGCAGCTCGAGCACCTGGTGCAGCAGCACGAGACCGGCGAGCGCGGCGAACACCGGGTGCAGGCTCTGGACCACGCTGAAGAACCGCGGCGACACCCGGCGCAGCGAGATGAGGTCGAAGGTGAACGGGACCACCGAGGAGAGCAGGCCGGCCGCCACCGAGAACCCGAGCGCCGCCGGTGTGAGCGTGCCGTGCACCACCAGCAGCACGACGACCGGCAGGTAGATGAGCGCCGTGATCGTCGTCGCGGCCGCAGGTCCCTGCACCCCGGGCAGCCTCGCCCCGGCCGTGCGGTTGAGCATGATGTACGCCGCCCAGCAGCACGCGGCGTAGAGCGCGAGGCCGATGCCGATCCAGTCGCTCGACGGGCTCGGGAGGACCAGGACGTAGACGCCGACGCCGGCCACGACCGCGAGCAGGAGGTCGCGCGGCGAGCGCGAGCCGACGAGCGCGACAGCGAGCGGGCCGAGGAACTCCAGCGTGATCGCCAGCGCGAGACCGATGCGCTCGATCGCGGTGTAGAGCGAGAGGTTCATGGTCGCGAAGACGAGCGCGAGCAGGATCACCGGCCACCATTGCGACCACGTCATCCGCCGCAGCGGCGGTCGCGCCGTCGGCAGCAGCACGCTGACCGCGACCAGCTGCCGGATCGCGACGACGCCCGCCGGTCCGATGATCGGGAAGGCGTGCGCGCCCAGCGCAGCACCCGTCTGCGCGCTCATCGCGCTGGTGAGCATGATCCCGACCGAGCCGACGACGGAGGGCGCGGCGGCGCTCTCCTCGGGCTCGACCTTCAGGTGGCTCACCGGTCCAGGGTGCCCGCTCACGGGCCATACGGGAAATGCACAGCACGCTCGTGCCATACGCTGGACGCATGGACGTCGAGATCCGTCACCTGCGCGCCCTCGCGGCCGTCGTCGACGAGGGCGGCTTCACCCACGCCGGCGCCGCGCTCGACCTGTCGCAGGCGAGCGTCTCCCGCACCGTCTCCGCTCTCGAGGACCTGCTCGGCGTGCGCCTGCTCGACCGCAGCACTCGCCGTCCCACGCCGACACCGGAGGGCGTGCACGTGCTCGAGCACGCGCGGCGGGTGCTCGAGGAGGTCGCGGCCCTGCGACGCGCGGCGGAGTCGGGCTCGACCGAGCTGCGCGTCGGCTACGCCTGGGCGGCGCTGGGCCGGCGTACGACCTCGGTGCTGCGGCGCTGGGGCTCGGCGCACCCCGGCACCGAGCTCGTGCTCGTGCGCATCAACACGCGCACCGCAGGCCTGGCCGAGGGGCTGTGCGACGTCGGGATCCTGCGCCTGCCCCTGGAGGACCGCCGCTTCCGCAGCGTGCTCGTGGGGGTCGAGGCGCGGTACGCCGCACTCCCCGCCGACGATCCGCTGGCACGCCGCCGGTCGGTGCGCCTCGACGACCTCTCGGGCCGCACGATCGCGACCGACGCCGCGACCGGCACGACCTCGGCGGAGCTGTGGCGCGCCGGCTCGGGACCGGGCGGGACGGTGACCACGCACGACGTCGACGAGTGGCTCACCGTCATCGAGGCGGGACGCGCCTTCGGCATCACGACCGAGGCGACGATGCACCAGCACCCGCGACCCGGCGTGGTCTTCCGACCGGTGAAGGACGCCCCGCCGGTGCCCGTCACGATCACCTGGCGGGCCGACGTGCCTCCGCGCGCCGTCTCCGACCTCGTCGACCTCGTCCTCGAGGCCTACAGCTCCTGACCCAGCCGTCGTGATCTTGGTCGTACGCCGGTTTACCGGGTCCGCCCGCGGCGGGAAACCTGCAGAGGACCAAGATCACGCCGAGGGGGCGCGGGGGCGGGTCAGCCGTTGGGGTACATGGACTGGAGCAGCTCGGCGTAGTGCTCCTCGACGACCTTCCGCTTGATCTTCAGGCTGGGCGTGAGCTCGCCGTCCTCGACCGACAGGTCGCGGGGCAGGATCCGCACGTCCTTGATGGTCTCCCACCGGTTGAGGTCGGCGTTGAGCTCGGCCATCGCGTCGCGCACGGCCTTGTCGATGTGCGGGTCGCTCGCCCAGCTCTCGGGACCGCCGGCGATGTGGTGGTGCTCGGCGAAGGCCTTCGTGACGTCGGGGTCGAGGGTGACGATCGCGGTGGCGTAGTTGCGGCCGTTGGCGTGCACGAGGACGTTCCCGAGCAGCGGGCACAGCGCCTTGAACCGCGCCTCGATCAGGCTCGGCGCGATGTACTTGCCGCCCGAGGTCTTGATCAGGTCCTTCTTGCGATCGGTGATCTTCAGGTTGCCGTCGTCGTCGATCTCGCCGATGTCGCCCGTGGCGAACCAGCCGTCGCCGACGAGGACCTCGGCGGTCTGCTCGGGCAGGTGGTAGTAGCCGCGCATGACGCCGCCGCCGCGGACGAGGATCTCGCCGTCGGAGGCGATCTTCACCTCGGTGCCCGGGAACGGGCGCCCGACGGTGCCGACCTTCACCTTGCCGTTGCGGTTCACGCACGAGCCGGCCGAGGTCTCGGTCAAGCCGTAGCCCTCGAGGATCGGCAGGCCGATCGCCTCGAACCAGGAGGCGACGTCCTTGGACAGCGCCGCTGAGCCGGAGATGAAGGTCTCGATGCGGCCGCCCATGCGCTCCTTGACCTTGGAGAACACGAGCCGCTCGGCGAGCGAGTGCTGCACCGACAGCGTCATCGGGACGTTCGTTCCCTGCTCCTCGAGCGCCGCGACCTGCTTGCCGACGCCGATGGCCCAGTGGAAGATCTTCGCCTTCGCGCCGCCTTCGGCCTCGGTCCGCGAGACGACGCTGGCGTAGACCTTCTCGAAGATGCGCGGGGCGCCGGCCATGAGGTGCGGCTTGATCTCGCCGAGGTTGTCGACGATCTTGTCGACCCGGCCGTCGACCGCGGTCGTGAAGCCGATCTGCATCTGCGCGGCGAGCAGGACCTTGCCGAACGAGTGCGACAGCGGCAGCCACAGGAAGTGCAGCTGGTCCTTGTGCACGAGCTCGATCGCCTCGGCACCAGCACCCTCGTAGGTCCAGTTGCCGTGCGTGAGCTCCACGCCCTTGGGGCGACCGGTCGTGCCCGAGGTGTAGATGAGGGTCGCGAGCTTGTCCGAGGTGACGGCGTCGTTCGCGCGCTTCACGGCGTCGGGGTCCGCGGCCAGCAGCGTCCTGCCGCGCGCGGCGAGGTCGTCGAGCGTGATGACCCACTCGTCGGTCCGCGTGGACAGGTCGGCCTTCGAGGTGTCGAGGATGATCACGCGCTCCACGGCGGGCACGGCCTCGCGCTGGTCGACGAGCTTCGCGAGCTGGGCGGCGTCCTCGACGACGACGTACCTGGATCCGGAGTCGCTGATGATGTAGGCGACGTCGTCGGCCTGCGTCGAGGGGTAGACGGTGGTCGTGGCGCCGCCCGACGCCATGATCGCGAGGTCGACGAAGATCCACTCGATGCGCGTGTTCATCGCGATGGCGACGCGGTCCTCGGGCTGCAGGCCCAGGGCCAGCAGGCCGGCCGCGAGCTCGACGACGCGGTCGGCGCTGCGGCCCCACGTCCACGACTCCCAGCCCCCGCTCGGCTTGGGCGAGCGGAACGCCTCGCGGGCGGGGTCGGTCTCCACGCGGGAGAAGAACAGAGCCCCGACGGAGGGGGCGAGCGCGGGAAGGGTCTCGAGGCCGGTGGTGGTGCGTCCGGCGCTGGGGACGGCGGCGTCGTCGGCCACGGGAGCTCCTCTGCGGTGCGGTCGTGCCCGGGGTGGTCACCGGGTCCGTTCGCGAGGCTACTCGGTGGTAGGACGCCTTCGCCTGCGAGTCGCGACGCTCCCCGCTCCGGCTTCGCGGCGCTGCCGACGGACCAGAGCGCGGCTGTGCTTCCCCGGACTACTTGGGCTTCGCCGCGGAATCCTCCGTCGACAGCGCCGCGATGAATGCCTCCTGGGGGACCTCGACGCGGCCGACCATCTTCATCCGCTTCTTGCCCTCCTTCTGCTTCTCGAGCAGCTTGCGCTTGCGGGTGATGTCGCCGCCGTAGCACTTGGCGAGCACGTCCTTGCGGATCGCGCGGATCGTCTCGCGCGCGATGATCCGCGCACCGATGGCGGCCTGGATCGGAACCTCGAACTGCTGCCTCGGGATGAGCTCCTTGAGCTTGGAGGCCATCTGGACGCCGTACGCGTACGCCTTGTCCTTGTGCACGATCGCCGAGAACGCATCGACCGGGTCGCCGTGCAGGAGGATGTCGACCTTGACCAGGTCGGCCTCCTGCTCGCCGGTGGGCTCGTAGTCGAGCGAGGCGTAGCCGCGGGTCTTGGACTTCAGAGCGTCGAAGAAGTCGAACACGATCTCGGCGAGCGGCAGCGTGTAGCGCAGCTCGACGCGGTCCTCGGAGAGGTAGTCCATGCCGAGCATGACGCCGCGTCGCGTCTGGCAGAGCTCCATGATCGCGCCGATGTACTCGCTCGGGGCGAGGACGGTGGCGCGCACGACGGGCTCGTGGACCTCGGCGATCTTGCCCGACGGGAACTCGCTCGGGTTGGTGACGACGATCTCCTTGCCGTCCTCCATCACGACGCGGTAGACGACGTTGGGCGCCGTGCTGATGAGATCGAGGTCGAACTCGCGCTCGAGGCGCTCCCGCACGATCTCGAGGTGCAGCAGGCCGAGGAAGCCGCAGCGGTAGCCGAAGCCGAGCGCGACCGACGTCTCCGGCTCGTAGACGAGGGCTGCGTCGTTGAGCTGCAGCTTGTCGAGGGCGTCGCGCAGCAGCGGGTAGTCGGAGCCGTCGATCGGATAGAGGCCCGAGAACACCATGGGCTTGGGGTCGCGGTAGCCGCCGAGCGCCTCGGTGGCTCCGTGCCGCTGGGTCGTGACGGTGTCGCCGACGCGCGACTGGCGGACGTCCTTCACGCCGGTGATGAGATAGCCGACCTCGCCGACACCGATGCCGGTCGAGGGCACGGGCTCGGGCGAGATCACGCCGACCTCGAGCATCTCGTGCACCGCGCCGGTGCTCATCATCTGGATGCGCTCGCGGGTCGACAGGTGGCCGTCGATGACGCGGACGTAGGTCACGACGCCGCGGTAGGTGTCGTAGACGGAGTCGAAGATCATCGCGCGGGCCGGGGCGTCGGGGTCCCCCACCGGCGCCGGCACGAGACGCACGACCTCGTCGAGCAGCTGCTGCACGCCCTGGCCGGTCTTGGCGCTCACCTGCAGGACGTCCGAGGCGTCGCAGCCGATGATGTGCGCGATCTCCGCGGCGTACTTCTCGGGCTGCGCGGCCGGCAGGTCGATCTTGTTGAGCACCGGGATGATCTGCAGGTCGTTCTCGAGCGCGAGGTAGAGGTTGGCCAGCGTCTGCGCCTCGATGCCCTGAGCGGCGTCGACGAGGAGGACCGCGCCCTCGCACGCGGCGAGTGAGCGGGAGACCTCGTAGGTGAAGTCGACGTGGCCCGGGGTGTCGATGAGGTTCAGGGCGTACGTGACGCCGTCCGAGGCGGTGTAGGGCAGCCGGACGGCCTGGCTCTTGATCGTGATGCCGCGCTCGCGCTCGATGTCCATCCGGTCGAGGTACTGCGCCCTCATCGCCCGAGCGTCGACCACGCCGGTGATCTGGAGCATGCGGTCGGCCAGCGTCGACTTGCCGTGGTCGATGTGGGCGATGATGCAGAAGTTCCGGATGACCGAGGGGTCGGTCGATCCGGGCTTCGGGGCGTGCGCGTTGGCCACGGCGGTCGGGGGTCCTGACGTCGGGTCGGGGCTCGGTCGGGCGAGCGGGCTGCGGTGCTGGTGGCCGCGGCCGCCCGGGGGCGGCGCGTGCGGGTCCATCGTCCCACGCCCGCAGGTGAGGCCCGACCGGGTACGGCCGGGCGGCGCGCCCGGACCGTGAGCCGGACCACAGCACAGCCCCGAGCCGCTGACCTGCGGCGACGCCACCATCGGCGGCGGCGGCCCGGATTTGGCCCCGGAA
>DASSQW010000168.1:0-3547 GCA_035702165.1 Candidatus Nanopelagicales bacterium | reverse complement strand
CGAGATGCGCACGTGCACCTCGAGCGCGCCGGCCTCGCGCATCATGCGGACGATGGCGCGCTGGGTGTTGCCGCGCACGATCGAGTCGTCGACCACGACGAGCTTCTTGCCGGCCACGATCTCGCGCAGCGGGTTGAGCTTGAGCCTGATGCCGAGCTGGCGGATCGTCTGCGACGGCTGGATGAACGTGCGGCCGACGTAGGCGTTCTTCACCAGGCCCTGCGCGAACGGGATTCCCGACTCCTGCGCGTAGCCGACGGCAGCGGGGGTGCCGCTCTCGGGCACCGGGATCACGAGGTCGGCGTCGACGGCGTGCTCGCGCGCGAGCTGGCGGCCGACCTCGACACGTACGGCGTGGATCGAGTGGCCGCTGATCGTGGTGTCGGGACGGGCGAGGTAGACGAACTCGAACAGGCAGCCCTTGGGATCGGCCTCGGCGAAGCGCGACGTGCGCAGGCCGTGCTCGTCGATCGCGATCAGCTCGCCGGGCTCGATCTCGCGCACGAAGCTCGCGCCGACGATGTCGAGCGCCGCGGTCTCGCTCGCCACCACCCAGCCGCGCTCGAGGCGGCCGAGGACCAGCGGCCGGATGCCCTGCGGGTCACGCGCGGCGTAGAGCGTGGTGTCGTCCATGAAGACGAGGGAGTAGGCGCCCTTGAGCAGGGGCAGCTCCTCGCGCGCCGCCTCCTCCAGCGAGATGTCCGGGTGCGACGCGAGCAGTGCGGTCAGCAGGTCGGTGTCGCTCGAGGCGTTGGCCTGGGTGCCGAGCGGCAGCTCGCCGCTCGCCTCCGCGCGCTCGCGCACCCGGCGGGCGAGCTCATGGGTGTGCGTCAGGTTGCCGTTGTGGCCGAGCGCGAGGTGGCCGGTGGCCGTGGCCCGGAAGGTGGGCTGCGCGTTCTCCCAGACGCTCGAGCCGGTGGTGGAGTACCGCGCATGGCCGATGGCGACGTGGCCGTGCAGGCTCTCGAGCGCCGACTCGGTGAAGACCTGCGAGACCAGGCCCATGTCCTTGTAGACCACCGTGTGGGCACCGTCGCTCACCGCGATGCCGGCCGACTCCTGGCCGCGGTGCTGGAGCGCGTAGAGGCCGAAGTAGGTGAGCTTCGCGACCTCCTCACCAGGCGCCCAGACGCCGAAGACGCCACAGGCGTCCTGCGGGCCCTTCTCGCCAGGGAGGAGGTCGTGGCTGAGCAGGCCGTCACCGCGGGGCACGGGGAGAGTCTACGTGGCCCCGAGGCCGGCCCGGACCGCGCGGCTCGCCCGTGCCGCGCGTTACGACGCGGCCTCCGCCGCCGGCTCGAGCGCCTCGGCGATGGCGGCCACGACCGCGGGCCAGGAGGGGCTCAGGGGATCGATGAGGTCGAGGTGGTCGGCGTCGTCGAGCACGTGCAGGCGGGCGCTCGGGTGGGCGTCGACGTACGTCTGGGACTGGCGGGCCGGGACGGTCTCGTCCAGGCCCCCGTGCACGAGGGTCACCGGCTGCATCGCCGAGACCATCCGCACCGGGTCCAGATCGACCCGCGAGGAGGCGGCGTCGCCCAGGAAGTCGCGCACGGCGCCGGAGCCGAGCAGCTCGCGGTCCGCGCCGGCGAGGTCGGCCACGGGAGCGAGGGCCACGGTCGCCGCGAGCCCCGACGCCGGGGCGACGGCCGCCGCCCACAGCGCGAGGTGCCCGCCTGCGGAGTGGCCCACGACGACGACCCGCCCGTCATGGCGCCCGCGGAGCTCCACCGGCACCACGCGCAGCGCGACGCGCACGTCTGCCAGCGTCGCGTCGGGGTCCCCCGGGACGCGCCGGTACTCGATGGCCGCCGCGGTCCACCCCTCCGCGGCGAGCGCGTGCGCCATCGAGCGGACGTGCCTGCGGTCGTACGCCGGCCGCCAGAAGCCGCCGTGGATCAGCAGCACCAGCGGACGGTCGTCGCCCCCGAGCTGCACCTCGGCCACGTCGTCCGGGCCTGGCCCCCACGACACGACGACGTCGGGCTCCGGCGCCGGACGAGTCAGGACATCCTCGTTCACCACCTGAGCATCTTCACCGACGCGACGCCGACGGGCAGGACTTCGCGCCATGTCGGTCGGCCACGGTCGCGGAGCGAGCCACCGCCGCATCATGCGACCGGCGGCAGGTCCACCACCCAGTTCTGGCGTTCGTAGAGCAGCTCGAACCCGGCGCGGTGCAGATTGCGGAGCGAGGTGCTGGGGCCGTCCGCGCTCGCCGCGTCGGTCTCAGCGGCGATCCACCGCAGGCCGGCATCGCGGGCGTCCGCGATCCGCCTGGCCAGCAGCGCCGACTGCGCTCCACGTCCTCGGGCCTCGGGAAGGGTCGCTGCTCCGGCCAGCTGCGCCACGTCGCCGGTGGCGAACAGGCATGCCACGGCCACCATGCGATCCCCGTCGAAGGCTGCGTAGCCGGTCCATCCCTCCGCCGTGACCTGTGCGGCGCACCACGGGACCATCCCTCGGGGCAGGTCCATCGCTGCGGACTGCACCCGGCCGAACTCGTCGGCCTCCTCCGGCGAGACCCGGGCGACGACGAGATCCGTCACGACCGCCGCCTCCGGCTCGCTCGTGGGGCGCAGCAGCTTCGCCCAGCGCTCCGCCCGGCGGAACCCGACGTGCTCGAGCGCCTCGACGGCTGCCGGCACCTCGGCGAACGGCGGGATCTGGACGCACGCCACGGCGCCGCCCGCGGCCGCCTGGAACGCGATCACCTCGCGCAGCTGCCCCTCGGTCACTGGCGACTCGAGGCCGATCGCGAAGGTGCGGTTGAAGTAGCCGACGTCGGGAGCCGTGGACATGCGGATGGCGAGGCCGCCCGCCACCCGGCCCGTCCGCACGCCCAGGACAGCTCGGAGGTCGTCCGGCATCAGCGCGACCCGGCTGTCCACCGACGCTGCTTCCGCCAGCTCCGCCCGGATCGCGGTCCTCACGTCGTGCATCGCGCCCTCCCGACTCCCCGTGCCCCAGGATGGCACCGGCTGAGACAGAGTCGCCCGGGCGCGATCAGGGCTCGGCGCCGACCTGGTGCATGCGGCTGCCGCCGGACTCGCTCATCCGGAGGGCGAGGTAGACGGGGAGCACGAAGGCGACGAGCAGCGCCGCGGCCACCGCGTTGATGATCGGTCCCTGGTTGGGGCGGAACAGGTTGTTGAAGATCCACTGCGGCAGGGTCTCGATGCCTGGGCCGGACGTGAACGTCGTGACCACGATCTCGTCGAAGGAGAGGGCGAACGCGAGCAGCGCTCCGGCGACGAGCGCGGAGCGCACCGCGGGGAACGTGACGTCGCGGAAGGTCTGCCACGGACCGGCGCCGAGGTCCATCGCGGCCTCCTCCAGGGAGGAGCCCGTACGTCGTAGGCGAGCGAGGATGTTGTTGAACACCACGACGATGCAGAACGTGGCGTGGCCGAGGATCACTGTGAGCAGGCCGAAGCTGATGCCCAGCGGCACGAGCACGGTGTTGAACGACGAGTTCAGCGCGATACCCGTGACGATGCCGGGCAGCGCGATCGGCAGGATCACCAGGAAGCTGATCGGCTGCTTG
>DASSQW010000167.1:0-23736 GCA_035702165.1 Candidatus Nanopelagicales bacterium | reverse complement strand
GGGGGGGGGGTCCCGACGTCTGTCACCCGCAGTGACCTCGCGCAGCCTGACGACCACGGTGCGTCACGCTGATCACTCACCGGGTCCTGCCTCCGGAGGCTGATCCGGTCTACCGTCGAGACGTGAGCCCCGACGCCCGAGCCGCCGCACTGCGCCGCGCCCTGCTCGCAGCCGTGCTCACCGCCTCGGACTCCCTCGCCGACGTCGAGGTCCGCGACGACGCCGTCGTGCACGAGGCCGAGGGCCTCGAACCCTTGCGCCTGCCCTGGGGCGAGCTCGTGCTCGCCGCCGGCGACGCCGGGCTGCACCCCGGCCGCGAGGACGCCGCCGTACGCCGCCGGCTGGCCCGCTGGATCCGGCTGCGGATCCTGCTGCACGCCCATCTCGGCGAGGGCTGCCCCGACGGCCCGGAGGCGGGGCGCGCCTGGGTGCTCTCCCGCGTGCGTCCCCGGTGCCTGCCCGTCGAGCACGCCCTGCACCCCGGCGAGGCCTGGCCGCTGCGCCAGGTGATGGGGGGCGCCCTCGACCTGGGCCTGGCCCTGCGCGGCTACGACGACGACGCTCGCCCGGACCCCGACGCGGTCGGTCTCCTCCCAGCCGGCGTCCTCGTGGCCGCCTGCGTGCCGCTGCGCGACGCCGACGAGCGCGCCCGCCGCTACCTCTCCGACATGGCCGCGCTGGCCGCCGACCGGATGCGCCGCGACCCGACCGCCGTGCTGCGCCCGCTCGGCGACGCCGACGTCGTGACCCTGCTGGCCTCGCCGGAGTTCCGCACCGCGCTCGTCGACGGGCAGGGCATGCGGTCGGCCGCCATCCCGAGCCGCCATCGCGGCTGGCTCGACCTCGGCCGCCTCGACCCCGCGTTCGCCGTCACGGCCGCGGAGCTCACCGACCCCGACGAGCGCGGCTTCACCCGCCCGGTGCTCGTCACGGTCGACGAGGTGACCCAGGTGCGTCCCGGCGGCGAGATCGTGCGCCAGGTGCTGGCCGACCCGGCTCCGCAGGAACCGGCCCGCCCGGCCGAGCCGCGCCTGGCCTGACCCGCCTCAGCCGGTGGGCTCGGCGTCCTCCGGGTCCGCGCTGCGCGCGGGCTCGGGGTCCACGGTGTGCTCGAGCCGCGCGACGGTCTCCACGACGGCCCGCGACACGTCCTGCGCGGTGAGCCCGATCGCCGAGAGCACGGACGAGCGGCTGGCGTGGTGCAGGAAGCGGCGCTCGATGCCGAAGTCGCGCAGCGGTACGTCGACCGCGGCGTCGCGCAATGCGGCCGCGACGGCGGAGCCGATGCCGCCGGTGCGCGAGTTGTCCTCGACCGTGACGACGAGCCGGTGCTCGCGCGCGAGGTCGACCACGGCCTCGGGCACCGGGCAGACCCACCGCGGGTCGACGACCGTCACGGCGATCCCCTGCTGCGCGAGGCGGTCCGCGACGTCGAGGCACAGGTCGGCGAACGCGCCGACCGAGACCACCAGCACGCTGGCATCGGCGTCCTGCCGGAGCACGTCGACACCGCCGTGGCGGTGCAGGGCGGGCACGTCCGCGCCGACCGCGCCCTTGGGGAACCGCACGACGGTGGGCGCGTCGGCGACGTCGACGGCCTCGGCGAGCTCCTCGCGCAGCGTGCGTGCGTCGCGGGGCGCCGCAATCCGCAGCCCGGGCACGACCTGCAGGATCGACATGTCCCACATGCCGTTGTGGCTCGCGCCGTCGTCGCCCGTCACGCCCGCGCGGTCCAGCACGAACGTCACGCCGGCGCGGTGCAGCGCGCAGTCCATGAGCACCTGGTCGAAGGCGCGGTTGATGAACGTGGCGTAGACCGCCACGACCGGGTGCAGACCGGCGTAGGCCATCCCCGCGGCGCTCGTGGCCGCGTGCTGCTCGGCGATACCGACGTCGTAGGTGCGCTCGGGGAACTCGGCGCGGAACGGCTCGAGCCCCGTCGGCCCCATCATCGCCGCCGTGATCGCGACGAGATCGCCGCGCCGGCGCCCCAGCGCCACCAGCTCGTCGGAGAAGACCGAGGTCCACGTGCGCCCCGACTTCGTGAGCGGCTGACCGGTCTCGGGGTCGAGCACTCCGACCGCGTGGAACCGCTCGGCATCGTCGAGCTCGGCAGGGAGGTAGCCGCGACCCTTCTCCGTGATGACGTGGACGAGGACGGGGCCGGGGAAGTCCTTCGCCCGCTCGAGCGCGTGCTCGAGCGCCTCGATGTCGTGCCCGTCGATCGGCCCGACGTACTTGAGACCGAGGTCCTCGAACATCCCCTGCGGCGCGACGACGTCCTTGAGCCCCTTCTTGACGCCGTGCAGCGTGTCGTAGAGCGGAGCTCCGATGACCGGGGTGCGCCCGAGCAGGCCCTTGCCCCAGTCGAGGAACTTCTCGTAGCCGCGCGTGGTGCGCAGTGTCGCGAGGTGCGAGGCGAGGCCGCCGATGGTCGGCGAGTACGAGCGCTCGTTGTCGTTGACCACCATGACGAGCGGGCGGTCCGAGGCGGCGATGTTGTTGAGAGCCTCCCAGGCCATCCCGCCGGTGAGCGCACCGTCGCCGATGACGCCGACGACGTGGCGCGTCCCGAGCTGGCCGGTGCGCTCGAGGCCCTTGGCCACGCCGTCGGCCCACGACAGCGCGGTCGACGCGTGCGAGTTCTCGACGACGTCGTGCGGCGACTCGTCACGGCTGGGGTAGCCCGACAGGCCGCCCTCCTGCTTCAACCGGTCGAAGCCCTCGAGACGGCCGGTGAGCATCTTGTGCACGTAGGACTGGTGGCCGGTGTCGAAGACGATGACGTCCTCGGGCGACTGGAACACCCGGTGCAGCGCGATGGTGAGCTCGACGACGCCGAGGTTCGGGCCGAGGTGGCCGCCGGTGCGCGTGACCTTGTCGATGAGCTCCGCACGGATCTCCGCAGCGAGGGCAGGCAGCTGGTCGGCAGGGAGGGCGCGCAGGTCGCGCGGCGAGCGGATGCCCCGCAGCAACGTCATGGCCCCGAGTCTAGGGTCCGCAGGCCGCGACGCACCTCGCGGACGCGTCCCGTGATCGGAGGTCCACCGGTCGGCCGGGCTCAGGCCGTGACGGCGGCGGAGCGTCCCGGACGGCCGCGGGCACCCGAGGTCAGGACCCCCAACGGGTCGTCCAGCAGGGGCGCGAAGGCGGCCTCGGCGGCGCCGAGGAGCGTCGAGTCGTCACCGAGAGCGGGGGCGGCCAGCAGGACGTGCTCGCCCGGAGCGGGCAGCGACCCGGTGAGGGTTTCCTCGACCTCGGCGCGCACGAGGGGCAGCAGGTCGCGCAGCGCCCCACCGAACACGACGACGTCGGGGTTGAAGATGTGCACGAGGTTGGCGACACCCACCGCGATCCAGCGTCCGACGTCCGCCACGCCCGCCACGGCCGCGGGATCGCCGTCCTGGGCACGGGCGGCGATCGAGGCCATCGACTCCGCGTCGGCGGCGCCCACGGCGGCACGGACCGCGGGCTCCCCGATCTCGGTCTCCCAGCATCCGGTCGCCCCGCAGCGGCACTCACGGCCCTGGGGGTTGACCCGCATGTGGCCGACCTCGCCGCCGTAGCCCTGCGCGCCCTTGAGCAGCGTGCCGTCGATGACGATGCCGCCACCCACGCCGACCTGGCCGGAGAGGTAGACCACGTTGGCCGCGCCCATCGCGCTGCCCCTGAGTCGCTCGGCGATCGCACCGAGGTCCGAGTCGTTGCCGACCACCACCGGGGTGGTCACCGCGAGCTCGTCGCGCAGGTGGTCGGCCAGCGGCACGTCGACCCACCCGAGGTTGGGCGCGAAGCGCACCAGCCCGTCGGGCTGGCGCACCAGTCCGGGTACGCCGATGCCGACGCCGACCTGCACCGCACGCTTCGGCGCCTCGAGCAGCACGTCGCGGCACACGGCGGCGAGGTGGGCGAGGATCCGCTCCTCGCGCTGCTGCCCTTTGCGGAACTTGTGCTCGCGCCGGGCGAGCACGGCTCCCCCGAACCCGACGAGCGCGACGATCGCCCGGTCGACCCGCAGGTCGATGGCCAGGACGTAGGCGCGCTCGTGGACCGGCTCGACGCCGTACGACGGCCGCCCGACGCCCTTGCCCACCGGCTCGGTCTCGCGCACGAGGCCGACCGCGACGAGGTCGGCGATCAGACCGCCGACGGTGCTGCGGTTCAGCCCGGTGTGGCTGACCAGCTCGGAGCGGGAGGTCGACCCGTGGTCGTGCAGGAACCGGGCGAGGGCCGCCAGGTTGTGGCGGCGCACCTCGTCCTGGGTGGCCCCTGCGAGGGACACGGGTCGACCTCCGCCCGAGCTATCGGCCCGTGGCCGCGGCGCGCCGACGGGAGAGCGCGTCGACGGAGGCGGCGACCAGCAGGACCAGTCCGGTGACGAAGTAGACGACACCCGCGGGCTGGTTCAGCAGCGCCATGCCGTTGGCGATGATCGCCACCACGAGACCACCGATGATCGCGTCGATCGGACGGCCCTTGCCGCCGAACAGCGACGTACCGCCGATGACCGCCGCGCCCACGGCGTACAGCAGGGTCTGCCCACCACCGGTGTTCGGGGTGACGCCGTTGTCGCGGCTCATGATGAGGATGCCCGCGACCGCTGCCATCGTGGAGCAGATGACGAAGCAGGCGAGCCTGATGTTGGCGACGTTGATTCCCGAACGACGTGCCGCCTCCGCGTTCCCGCCGACGGCGTAGATGTGTCGCCCGAACGACGTCCGGTTGAGCACCACCGTGGTGACGACGAGCAGGAACAGGAGCACGGGCACGACCACGGGAACGCCCTTGATGGAGGTCACCGCCGGGTTGACGCTGCGCTCGATGCTGAGCAGATAGGTGACGAGGCCGAGCAGGACGACGAGCGCCACCATCTTGAACGCCCACACCGACGTGCGTTCGGCGTGCAGCCCGTCTGCGCGGCGCTTGGTCATCCGCCGGAACGTGAGCCCGCCGTAGACGAGCACGATGAGCAGGTACAGGGCCCAGCCCGCCCATCCCGGGAGGTTGTTGTTCATGATCGACAGCAGCGTGGGGTCGGTGAGCGCGATCTGGCCGCCCTCACCGATGATCTGCAGCAGCACGCCCTGCAGGGCCAGGAACAGCGCCAGCGTGACGACGAACGAGGGGATGCCCAGGCGGGCGACCAGCAGGCCGATCACAAGACCCACCACCGCACCGGTGGCCAGGCACGCGATCAGGCCCACCCACCACGGGGCGCCATGGTTCGTGACCACGATGCCGAGCACGGCTGCGGCCGTGCCGGCGGTGTAGCCCGCCGACAGGTCGATCTCGCCGAGGAGCAGGACGAACACCAGGCCCATGGCGATCACGATGACGCCGGCGCCCTGGTTGAGCAGGTTCCCGAAGTTGAACGCGGTGGGGAACGTCTCGGCACGGACCGCGGAGAACACGATGGCGAGGACCAGCAGTCCCAGTACCGCCGGCAGTGCACCCACGTCGCCGCCGCGCACCTTCGCGACGTACTCCGAGAGCGCGGTGGACAACCGGTTGTCCGGAACCTCGGCGGCGTTCTCGAGCTCCTTGTCCATGATCGTCATGACTGGGTCCCCTCGGACGATGCGGACGGCTGGTCGAGGACGGCGGCGGCGGGAGGCGGTGTGCTCGACAGGCCGCCGGTGGTGATGAGCTCGACGATCTGGCCGCGACTGACCTCGTGCGCGTCGACCTGTGCGGCCATGCGACCGAGGTAGAGCACGGCGATGTCGTCGGCCACCTCGAGCACGTCGTTCATGTTGTGGCTGATCAGGATGACGGCGAGGCCCTTGTCGGCGAGCCGACGCACCAGCTTCAGCACCTGCTCGGTCTGCGCCACACCCAGGGCCGCGGTCGGCTCGTCGAGGACGACGAGCTTGGAGTTCCAGAGGACCGCGCGCGCGATGGCCACGGTCTGGCGCTGTCCGCCGGACAGGCTCGCGACCTTCTGCCGGATCGACTTGACGGTGCGGACCGACAACCCGGCGAGGGTCTCGTTGGCCCGCCGTTCCATCTCGGCATCGTTGATGAAGCTGGCGGAGGTGATCTCACGCCCGAGGAACATGTTCTCGACGATGTCGAGGTTGTCGCAGAGCGCGAGGTCCTGGTAGACGACCTCGATCCCCATGGCGTTGGCCTGCTTCGGGCCGGTCACGTGGACCTGCTGCCCCTGCCACAGGTACTCGCCGCCGTCGAAGGAGTGGATGCCCGCGAGCCCCTTGATGAGGGTGCTCTTGCCGGCGCCGTTGTCGCCGACCAGCGCGGTGACGCGGCCGAGGCGCACATCGAGGTCGACCTCGCGGAGCACCTCGACGGCACCGAAGCTCTTGGTGACACCGCGCAGGCTCAGCAGCGGCGTGTCACCCGTGGACGATCCGCTCGCCGGAGCGGGCGTGGTCATGGTCATGGTCCCTCGCAGGTGGATGGAGTCAGGCGGGAACGGACGAGGTCAGCGTGGCACGCCGGCGGGAGGTCGGCAGCAGTTCGAGACGAGGGAGGAGCGTCACCTCGTGCGAGCGGTGTCGGGACAGGACGGGGGTCCGACCCGAAGGCCGGACCCCCGCCGTGATCCCTACTTGATGCCTGCGGCCGTGCACATGGCGGCGTAGTCGCCGGTGCAGACCTTGGCGGCCGTGGTGTAACCGGCGTCGAAGGGAACCTTGATGTTCTCCTTGGTGATCCAGACCGGGACCGCGTAGGCAGCGCCGATCGTGGCCTTCTGGTTGTCGATCGTCTGGGTCGCGGCGGCCTTGTCGCTGCCGTCGTTCTTGATCATGCCGATCGCCAGCTTCGCGGCGAGGTTCGCCTCGAGGTTGGTGTCCTTGAAGACGGTGCCGCACTGGGTGCCGGCGAGCACGCGCTGCAGACCCTCGTCCGAGGCGTCCTGGCCCGTGATCGGGACCTTGCCCGCGAGGCCGTTCTTGGTGAGGACGACGTTCACGCCGCCGGCCATGGTGTCGTTGGCGACGACAGCGCCGTCGATGGCGCCCTTGTTCTGGGCGTACATCTGCTCGAAGGTGGTCTGCGCGACCGTGGCGTCCCACTTGCCGGTCTGGTCGCCGACGAGCTTGTAGTCGCCCGCGTCGATCTTGGGCTTGATGACCGAGTCGTAGCCCTCCTTGAAGAGCTTCGCGTTGTTGTCGGTCGGGTCGCCGTTGATGTAGACCACGTTGGCCTTGGGCTTGTTCAGAGCCGTGAGGCAGTCGACGAGGCCCTGGCCCATGAGCTTGCCGACCTGGACGTTGTCGAAGGAGACGTAGTAGGTCGCGTCGCCGTTGAGGGTCAGGCGGTCGTAGTCGATGCTCGGGATACCGGCAGCCTTGGCCTTGCTCTCGCAGGCCGCGCCGCTGGCCGAGTCGATGTTCACGATCATGAGGACGTTGACCTTCTCCGCGATCATGGCGTCGCAGATGGAGCCGAACTTCGTCGCGTCCTTGGTCGCGTTCTGGATGTCGTAGGTGATCCCCGCGGCGTCGAAGGCCTTCTGCAGGCTCGGACGGTCGGAGCTCTCCCAACGAGGAGACGTGGTGGCGTCGGGGAGGATCACGCCGACCTTGCCGGTCGTCGCTCCGCCGGAGCCGCCGCTGGACGAGGCGGTGGAGGTACCGCCGGAGCTGCTGCCACAGGCAGCCAGCAGGAGGGACAGGGCCACGGCGCCAGCCGCGGCCAGGGAACGCTTGCTCATTCTCGTCCTCTCTCGCACGGAGATCCGTGCACGGGCAACCCGGGCGAGCGCCCGGGCCGGGAGCAACCGGGACCGTCGGTGAACGACCCGGTGGAATGTTGCCAGCCCGAACATATTCCCGCCGTTGTGACGGACGCCACCGCTTGAGGTCACGAATTCGTTGTGTCCGGTAACAATTGAGTCACGCCACCGTAACCCGCACGCGGTATGTCCGGTTCCGTCCGGGAAAGCCGGCGCCGCAACCGCTCCCGCGCAGGTACGCCGGCGCCGCCGCAGGTCAGAGGCGCGGTCGCCAGCGAGCGCCGTGGAGCGCGTCCTCGACGAGGGCCACCTCGCGCGAGGCCCGCGCCAGGCGCGCCCCTTCCGCCTCGAGCGCGCGGAGGGCCGCCTCGAGCACCTCGGGGTCGACCCGGTCGCGCAGCTCCCGTCGTGCTCCGGCGTACGCCGTCCGCGCTCCCCCGAGCGCCGCCTCGACGTGGTGCGAGGCGAACCGGGCCAGCACCACCGGGTGACGCCGCAGCACCTCGTGCCCGCGGTAGTCGGCGGGGCACTGGTCGAGCAGCCAGCCCGCGGCGGAGTCCTCCCACCCGGGCGCACCCGGCGGCAGCACGCCGCGCGGCCACCCCGGGGGGCCCTGGACCTCGCTCATGGCTGGACCCTAGCGACGGCACCGCACCGGGGCCGGACAGGACGACGGCCCCTGCACCTGGCGAGAGGTGCGGGGCCGCCGTCGATCGGGAGCGTCAGCCGGCGAGCTGGCGCAGGACGTACTGCAGGATCCCGCCGTTGCGGTAGTAGTCGGCCTCGCCGGGGGTGTCGATGCGCAGCGGGGCGTCGAAGGCGACGACGCCGCCGTCGGCCCTGGTCGCCTCGACGCGGACCGTGCGCGGGGTGCGCCCCTCGTTGAGCTCGGTGACGCCGGTGACGCCGAAGGTCTCGATGCCGT
This sequence comes from Candidatus Nanopelagicales bacterium, assembly GCA_035702165.1. Classification (GTDB taxonomy): domain Bacteria; phylum Actinomycetota; class Actinomycetes; order S36-B12; family CAIYMF01; genus Longivirga. Next base: position 15,112 of record DASSQW010000167.1, on the reverse strand, counting down.
CGAGGCCCAGGGAGTCGGCGTTCTGGCCCTCGGGGAACTGCAGCGGCAGGACGCCCATGCCGATCAGGTTCGACCGGTGGATCCGCTCGTAGGACTCGGCGATGACGGCCTTGACGCCGAGCAGGGCCGTGCCCTTGGCCGCCCAGTCGCGCGAGGAGCCGGAGCCGTACTCCTTGCCGGCCAGCACGACGAGCGGGATGCCGGCCGCCGCGTAGGACTGCGCGGCGTCGTAGATGAAGGCCTGCGGCGCGTCGGGGCGGGTGAAGTCGCGCGTGTAGCCGCCCTCCACCCCGTCGAGCAGCTGGTTGCGCAGCCGGATGTTGGCGAAGGTGCCGCGGATCATGACCTCGTGGTTGCCGCGGCGCGAGCCGTAGGAGTTGAAGTCCTTGCGCTCCACGCCGTTCGCCGTGAGGTACTGGCCCGCAGGGCTGTCCGGCTTGATGGAGCTCGCCGGGCTGATGTGGTCGGTGGTGACCGAGTCGCCGAGCTTCGCGAGCACACGGGCTGCCGCGATGTCGGAGACCGGCTCCGGCGTCGGGCTCATGCCGTCGAAGTACGGCGCCTTGCGGATGTAGGTCGACGAGTCCTGCCAGTCGAACGTGTCGCCCGTGGGCGTCGGGAGCGACTGCCACTTCTGGTCGCCGGCGAAGACGTCGGCGTAGCGCGAGGTGTACATGTCGGCATCGATCGCGGAGTCGACGGTCGCCTGCACCTCGGCCGGAGAGGGCCAGATGTCGCGCAGGAAGACGGGGTTGCCGTCCTGGTCGGTGCCGAGCGGGTCGGTCGTGATGTCGAGGTCCATCGTTCCCGCGATCGCGTACGCCACGACGAGCGGCGGCGACGCGAGGTAGTTCATCTTGATGTCGGGGTTGATGCGGCCCTCGAAGTTGCGGTTGCCCGAGAGCACGGACACCACCGCGAGGTCCTCGGCGTTCACCGCGGCGGAGACCTCCTCGGGCAGCGGGCCCGAGTTGCCGATGCAGGTCGTGCAGCCGTAGCCGACGAGGTCGAAGCCCATCTTCTCGAGGTAGGGCGTGAGGCCGGATTTGTCGTAGTAGTCGGTGACGACCTTCGAGCCTGGCGCCAGGGTGGTCTTCACCCACGGCTTGCGGGTCAGGCCCTTCTCGACCGCCTTCTTGGCCAGCAGCGCGGCACCGACCATCACCGACGGGTTCGAGGTGTTGGTGCACGACGTGATCGCGGCGATCGTCACGGCGCCGTGCCCGATGGTGACCTCCTCGCCGTCGATGGTGAACGTCGCGGTCCGCGCCGGCTCCGAGGTGTACGTCGGCAGCGCGTCGGCGAAGCGCTGCTTGGCCTCGGAGAGGATCACGCGGTCCTGCGGGCGCTTCGGACCGGCGAGCGACGGCACGACGCTGCCCAGGTCGAGCTCGAGGTACTCGGAGTAGACGGGCTCGTGCGACGGGTCGTGCCAGAGCCCCTGGGCCTTGCTGTAGGTCTCGACGAGGGCCACCTGCTCGGCGCTGCGCCCGGTGAGCTGGAGGTAGCGCAGCGTCTCGTCGTCGACCGGGAAGATCGCGACCGTCGAGCCGTACTCCGGGCTCATGTTGCCGATGGTCGCGCGGTTGGCCAGCGGCACGGCCGACACGCCGTCGCCGTAGAACTCGACGAACTTGCCGACGACGCCGTGCTGGCGCAGCTTCTCGGTGATCGTGAGGACGAGGTCGGTGGCGGTCGCGCCCTCGGGCAGCGTGCCGCTGAGCTTGAAGCCGACCACGCGCGGGATGAGCATGGACACCGGCTGGCCGAGCATCGCGGCCTCGGCCTCGATGCCCCCGACGCCCCAGCCCAGGACGCCGAGGCCGTTGACCATCGTGGTGTGCGAGTCGGTGCCGACGCAGGTGTCGGGGTAGGCCTGGCCGTTGCGCGCCATGACCACGCGCGCGAGCGCCTCGATGTTGACCTGGTGCACGATGCCGGTGCCCGGAGGCACAACCTTGAACTCGTCGAACGCGGACTGGCCCCAGCGCAGGAACTGGTAGCGCTCGAAGTTGCGCTCGTACTCGAGACCGACGTTGAGGTCGGCGGCCTGCGGCGTGGCGAAGAAGTCGGCGATGACGGAGTGGTCGATGACGAGCTCGGCGGGAGCGAGCGGGTTGATCTTCGCCGGGTCGCCGCCGAGGTCCTTCATCGCCTCGCGCATCGTGGCGAGGTCGACCACGCAGGGCACGCCGGTGAAGTCCTGCATGATCACGCGCGCCGGCGTGAACTGGATCTCCTCCGACGGCTCCGAGGTCGGGTCCCACGAGCCGAGCGCGCGGATCTGCTCCGCCGTGACGTTGGCGCCGTCCTCGGTGCGCAGCAGGTTCTCGAGCAGCACCTTGTGGGTGTAGGGCAGCCGGTCGGCCCCCTCGACCGCGCCGACGCGGAAGATCTCGTACGTGCTGGCGCCGACCTCGAGGTCGGCGCGGGCGCCGAAGCTGTCCTTGCTCGCCATGTGCGTGTCGTCCTTCCGCGTGCCCTGCAGATTTATCTTGACGTCAAGATACTTCATCCTAGCGGTCGGCGCCAGGCTCGGGCAGGTGAGCGCGGCGCCGTTTCGGCAGGCGCACGGGACCGGCCGGCACCGGGTCGGCCGCCCCTGGATGTCCGCCCGTGCCCGGACCTGCGCGTGCATCCCTCTCGTCGTCCCCGGCCGGCGGTACGCCCTCCGCGCCGTACGGCGTCCCGGTCGCCGGACGACGTCGTCAGTGCGGCGGGAGCACGAGGGCGACGGCCTCGAGGTGGTGGGTCATCGGGAACAGGTCGAAGCCGCGCACCGACGCGACCCGCCACCCGGCCCGGCGCACGAGCCCGAGGTCGCGCCCGAGCGCCGCGGGGTCGCAGGCGACGTAGGCGATCGCGCGGGGCGCGAGGTCCAGGACGCGGTCGAGCACCTCGGCCCCCGCACCGCTGCGCGGCGGGTCGAGGACGACCAGGTCGACGGAGTCGAGCTCGGTCCAGCGCAGCCACGAGGAGACTGCCCGCTCGTGGATCCGCACGTCGGGGAGGTCGTGCAGGTTGCGGCGCGCGTCGGCGCAGGCCCGTGGCGAGGACTCGACCGCGTCGACCCGTCCCTGCTCTCCGAGCGCCGGAGCCAGGCAACCGGCGAACAGGCCCACGCCGGAGTAGAGGTCGAGCAGGTGCTCCCCCGGCTGCGGGTCCAGCGCGTCGCGAACCGCGGCCACGAGCGTGTCCGCGGCGCCGGGATGCACCTGCCAGAAGCCGTCGACGGCGACGCGCCAGTCGCGCCCGCCGGCGTGCTCGCGCACCCAGCCGCGGCCGCGCAGGCCGGGTACGGCGACGTCGCGGGCGAGCCGCGAGCCGAGCGACGCGGGGTCGACCACGACCGCCCGGTCGCCGGTCGACGACGCGACCGTGGTGACGGCGTCGGTGCCCTCCCACGTCGTCCGGGTGACACCGATCGCGTCGAGCTCGTCGGTGACGATCGGGCACCGTTCGACCGGCTCGACACGACCGGACCGGTGGCGGTGGAAGCCGACGGCGCCGCCGGCGTCGACGGCGTACCGGACCCGGGTGCGCCAGGCCAGTCCGTCGCGGTCCCCCGGCACGGCGACGACGTCGACCGCTTCTGCGAGGGGCAGCCCGTCGATCTCGTCGATGCCGCCGAGGCGGGCGAGCTGCTCGCGCAGCACCTCGGCCTTGAGCCGCCGCTGGGCCGCGGGCGCCGCGTGCTGCCAGTCGCAGCCACCGCACCCGCCAGGCCGCGCATGCGGGCACGGCGGCTCGACGCGGTCCGGCGACGCCTCGACCACCCGGACGGCGTCGCCGCGGAGGAACCGGCCGCCCTTGCCCTCGCCGGTGATCTCGACCTCGACGGTCTCGCCCGGAAGCGCGTGGCGGACGAACACGACGCGACCCTCGTGACGCGCCACGACGTGACCGCCGTGCGCCACGCGCTCGGCGACCACCTCGATGCGCGTACCGGGCGGCAGCGGAGGGGGCGCCCCAGCGGCGCCGCGGCTCACGGCTTCTCGTCGTCGGTGCTCGCGTACTCCGCCGCCACGACGGCGTCCTGCACTGCGGCGTCGGGCTCGCCGCGACGCACGGCCCCGACCGCGACCGGGTCGGGCCGGTCGGCGACGAGCTCGGACGACGCCAGCTGCCACGGCACCGCGCACACCATGACGCCGGGGAGGAACAGGAGACGAGTCTTGAGCCGCAGCGCGCTCTGGTTGTGGAGCACCTGCTCCCACCAGCGGCCGACGACGTACTCGGGGACGTAGACGATGACCAGGTCGCGCGGGCTCGCGCGCCGCAGGCCCTTCACGTAGTCGACGATCGGCCGGGTGACCTCGCGGTAGGGCGAGTCGAGGACCTTGAGCGGCACCGGGATGCAGCGCCGCTCCCACTCCTCGGCCAGCGCCGCGGTCTCGGCCTCCTCCACGTCGACCGTGAGCGCCTCGAGCGACGACGGGCGGGTCGCGCGGGCGAACGCGAGCGCCCTCAGCGTGGGCTTGTGCACCTTCGAGACCAGGACGATCGCGTGGACGCGCGAGGGCAGCGTGACGCTCTCCGACTGGTCGGCCGCGAGCTCGATCTTCACGTGGTCGTAGTGCTTGCGGATGGACTGCATCAGGAGGTACAGCAGCGGCATCGCGATGCAGACGATCCATGCGCCGCGGGTGAACTTGGTCGCGAGGACGATGACGAGCACGGAGCCGGTCATCACGAAGCCGACGGCGTTCACCATGCGGCTGCGGACCATCCGACCGCGGTCCTTCGGGTCGGTCGTGTCCTTGAGCAGCCTGGTCCAGTGCCGGATCATCCCGAACTGGCTCAGCGTGAACGAGACGAAGACGCCGACGATGTAGAGCTGGATGAGCGAGGTGACGTCGGCCTTGTAGATCACGACGAGGAAGATCGCCAGGCCGGCGAGCACGAGGATGCCGTTGCTGAACGCGAGCCGGTCGCCACGGGTGTGGAGCTGGCGGGGCAGGTAGCCGTCTCGCGCCAGGATCGACCCGAGCACCGGGAAGCCGTTGAACGCCGTGTTCGCCGCCAGCGCGAGGATGAGCGCGGTGGTGGCCGTGACGACGAACGTGCCGAGGTGGAAGTCGCCGAAGACCGCCTGGGCGATCTGCACCATGACGGTCTTCTGCTGCTGCGGATCGGTGTAGGCCTGCGTGCCGTCGGGGAGCAGCAGGTCCTTGTTGAACTCGGTGTACTTCACGCCCGTGTAGATCGCCAGCCACGTGATCAGGCTGAACATCGACGTCGCGATGATCCCGAGCAGGAGCAGCGTGGTCGCGGCGTTCTTGCTCTTCGGCTTCTGGAACGCGGGGACGCCGTTGCTGATCGCCTCGATGCCGGTGAGCGCCGTCGTACCGGAGGAGAAGGCGCGGGCGACGAGGTAGGCGAGCGCAAGCCCTGTGAACGTGCCCTCGGCGACGATCGTCCAGTTCGCGCTCTCCGCGGTGAGGGCATCGCCGTGCGCGATGCGCCACAGCGCATAGGCGACCATGCCGTAGATGCTGAGGATGAAGCCGTAGACCGGGATCGCGAAGGCCGACCCGCTCTCCCGGACGCCTCGGAGGTTCATCACGACGATGAGGACGATCAGGCCGACGGCCCAGAAGACCTGGTGCTCGCCGATGAGACCGGGCAGCGCCGACCTGATGTTCGCGACGGCCGAGGAGATCGAGACTGCGACCGTCAGGATGTAGTCGACGAGCAGCGCCGAGGCGACGAAGACGCCGGCCTTGGCCCCGAGGTTGGTGCCGACCACCTCGTAGTCGCCGCCTCCGGACGGGTAGGCGTGCACGTTCTGGCGGTAGGAGGCGACGACGACGAAGAAGACGAGGACGACGAGCCCGGCCACCCACGGCGCGTACCGGTACAGCGCAGCGCCACCGACCGCGAGGGTGAGCAGGATCTCCTGCGTCGCGTAGGCGTTGGACGACAGGGCGTCGGAGGCGAACACGGGCAGCGCGATGCGCTTGGGCAGCAGGGTCTCGTGCAGCTGCTCGCTGGAGAGCGCGCGGCCGACGAGGATGCGCTTGCCGAAATCGCCTAGCTGGGACACAGCCGGAAGCCTACGGCCCAGACCGGGGGCGATGCGGGAGGGCTGCCGTGTAACGTTCCGGCCGTGCATGTGGTGATCATGGGGTGCGGTCGCGTGGGCTCCGCGCTCGCCGTCACCCTCGACAGCGGCGGCCACTCGGTCGCCGTGGTCGACCAGGACCAGGCCAGCTTCGCCAAGCTCCCCGCCACGTTCGGCGGGCAGACCGTGAAGGGAATCGGCTTCGACCGCGACACGCTGCGTGCCGCCGGCATCGAGCGCGCCGACGCCTTCGCGGCGGTCAGCAGCGGCGACAACTCCAACATCCTCGCCGCGCGCGTCGCCCGCGAGACCTTCGGTGTCGAGAACGTCGTCGCCCGCATCTACGACCCCCGTCGCGCTGAGGTCTACCAGCGCCTCGGCATCCCGACGGTGGCGAGCGTCGCCTGGCAGACCGACCAGATCCTGCGCCGCATGCAGCCCGAGGCCGCGCGCGACGAGTGGCGCGACGGATCGGGGAAGGTGGCGCTCACGCCGCTGCCCGCCGCCGATGCCTGGGTGGGCGAGCGCTACGCCCTGCTCGAGCGCGAGTCCGGCGCTCGCGTCGCCTTCGTCACGCGCTACGGCGAAGGCATGATCCCCGACGCCGACACGGTGGTCCAGGCCGACGACCTCGTCCACGTCCTCATCGACCCGAGCCGGCGCGACGAGCACCTCGAGGTCTTCTCCCGCGGACCGGAGGCCCACTGATGCGCGTCGCCATCGCCGGCGCCGGCAAGGTCGGCCGCGCCATCGCACGCGAGCTGATCTCCAACGGCCACCAGATCCTGCTCATCGACCGCGACCCGGAGAAGGCGCGCCCCGGCGTCGTCGAGGGTGCCGGCGTCCTGCAGGGCGACACCTGCGAGATCGCCGTCCTCGACCAGGCCGACCTCCCCGGCTGCCAGGTGATGATCGCTGCGACCGGCGACGACAAGGTCAACCTCGTCGTGTCGCTCCTCGCGAAGACCGAGTACGGCGTACCCCGCGTCGTCGCGCGCGTGAACCATCCGAAGAACGAGTGGATGTTCGACGAGGCCTGGGGCGTCGACGTCGCGGTGTCCACCCCGCGCATGCTGTCGGCCCTCGTCGAGGAGGCCGTCACGGTCGGCGACCTCGTGCGCCTGTTCACCTTCCGCGAGGGGAACGCGAACCTCGTCGAGCTCACGCTGGCACCCGCGTCGTCGGTCGTCGGCTCGCGGGTCGGCGACGTGCAGTGGCCCGTCGACACCGCGCTCGTCGCGATCGTGCGCGACACCCGCGTCATCTCGCCGAGCCCCGACGACTCGCTCGAGGCCGGCGACGAGCTGCTGTTCGTCTCTGCGCCCGACCAGGAGCCGGCGCTCGAGACCCTGCTCGCCTAGAGCTGCTCGGGCTCCTCGACGCGCGCGGGCACCGGCGCCTCGCGCCGCGCCTTCACGATCACGAGGTAGGAGAAGTACGCCGCCAGGGCGGTGAGCGGCCAGCCGACGATCAGCCCGATCGTGCCGAGCGCCGCGACGTTCGCCGACCAGTAGAGCGGCAGCTTCACCAGGACCCGGATGACGTAGGTGGCGAAGAAGAACCACGTCGCCAGGGTGTAGGCCCGCCGCTGCTCGGGCACCGCGCGCCACCCGGTGATGTCGCCGGTGAGCGCCCCGACGAAGTAGCCGATCACCGGGTGCCCCACGAGGATCGACACGAGGAAGACGACGGCCGAGCCGATGTTGAGCAGGAGCCCAGGCAGGTAGAAGTCCTCGGCCCTGCCGGTGCGCGACGTCAGCCACGCCGAGAGGAGCAGCAAGGGGATGCCCGCGAGCACCTGCCGCATCGACTGCTTGCGCGCGAGTCGCAGAACAGCCACGACCGCGCCCGCCGCGAGCGCCGCCCAGAGCGAGTACGAGAGCCGCTTGTCCGAGCTCGCGAGCACGAGGTAGGCGATGACGAACACGAGCGAGGGCAGGCTCGAGTCGAGCATCCCCCGCCAGCCGCCGATCGCGTCCGCGACGAGCTGGTCCATCGTGGCGTCGCCGGGCGCTCCGCTGCCCTCGTCGACGCCCCCGCGCAGCGCGTCTGCGACCTCGTGGTGCTCGTGCCCGTCGGGACGATCCTCGTGCGTCTCGGCGCCGCCGGGGACGTCGGGCGTCACGCTCACTCCGCCGACGCCGGCTTGAGCACGTAGCGCGGGTTGACCATGCACCACTCGCCGTCGCGGATGATCGGGCGGCCGGTGACGACCAGGCTGCGTCCCGGGGTGATGCCCGGGATACGACGACGGCCCAGGAACAGGAGGGTCAGCCGGCCGGTGCCGTCCCAGAGCTCGGCCTCGACGGCCGGGGCGCTGGCGACCGGGCGGAGGGTGACCGAGCGCAGCCGGCCGGCGATCGTGGTCGCCTGGCCGCGGTTGCAGTCGCGCACGAGGGTCGCGCCCTGGACCGACGCGCGCTCCTCGAGGGTGTCGGCATCGAGCTCGGACTGGGTGCGCGCCCAGCGCGAGAACAGGCCGCGGCGCCCCGTGTCGGTGCTCATGCGACCAGGCTATCCCGACTGCCACGATGCGGACGTGGAGCGGGTCGCGCTGCTGGCGCACGGAGCGGGGTCGAGCCCCGACGTCGTCGCCCGGCTGCTCGGCCCGTGCGTGCCCGCGGGGGCCACCGTCCTCGCGCCCGCGCTGCGCGGCGACGTCGAGAGCTCGACCGCCCTGCTCGAGCGGATCGCCGCCGAGCACCAGGTGGTGCTGGCCGGCGGCATCTCGCTCGGCGCGCACGCGCTCGCGATCCTCGCTGCGAGCACCGGTGCGCCATGGCCGCTCGTGCTGGCGATGCCGGCCTGGACCGGCGCTCCCGGCCCGGTCGCCGCCGCTACGGCCGCCGCTGCCGACGAGGTGGCCCGCCTCGGTCGCGCCGAGGTGCTCGCTCGGCTCCGTGCCGACCCCGCGACCGCCGAGGACTGGGTCCTGGAGGAGCTCACGGCCGGCTGGGCGGCGTACGACGACGACGCGCTGGCCGAGACCCTCTCAGCTGCCGCGTCGTCGCGAGGACCGGCGCCCGAGGAGCTCGGTCGGATCCAGGGCCCGACCGCGCTGGTCGCGCTCGACGGCGACCCGCTGCATCCACGGACGGTCGCCGAGGTCTGGGACGTGGCGATCCCGCGCACGGCGCTGCGCGTCGTCGGACGTCACGCGCCGTGGGGCGAGCGCGGTGCGCTGGGGTCGGCCGCGGCGGACGCCCTGCGCGAGCTCAGCGGATCTCGGTGATCTCCGGGCCGCGCTCCGGCGGGGGCAGCGGCGTACGCCGGTCGGGCGCGTCGTCCCCACCGCGGTGCATGCCCTCGGGCAGCTCGCCAGGCACCTGCAGCGGCAACGGGTCGCCCGGGGCCATCGGGTCGGAGCCGCGCACGACGACGGTCGCGCGGAGCACCTCCTCGAGCGGCGCCGCGGCCTCGGCGTTGCGCGCGGCCGGGCCGCTGAGCAGGCCGCGGACGAACCAGCGGGGTCCGTCGACACCGACGAACCGCACCGGCTGCATGCCGCTCTGACCCTGCGGTCCCGCGACGGGCAGCGTCGCGAGGAGCTCCTTGCCGAAGACGCCCTGCGCCTCCTCGACCGGGCCCTGCGACGCGAGCGCGACGCGGATCTCCTCGCGCACGTCGTCCCAGATGCCCTCGGTGCGCGGGGCCGCGAACGCCATGAGCTGGATCGCGGAGTCGCCGTTCACGACGCTCACGGCGATGATCGACTGCGTCTCCTCGTCGAGGTCGAGGCGCAGCTCCATCCCCTCGCTGCCCGGCACGCGCAGACCACCGAGGTCGAGGCGCACGACCTCGTCGTCGGGCACCTCGGTCTCGTCGTAGGGACCCGGGACGCGGCGCTCCGGCTCGTCCTCCTCGAGCTCGTCGTCGACGACGGACTCGTCGACCTCGGGCTCGACCGGCTCGTCCTGCGAACGGCGACGACGGAACACTGCTGACTCCTCGGTAGTACGTCTCAGGACGAACCTAGCGCCCGGACGAGCCGAAGCCGCCCTCGCCGCGGTCCGACCCGGGCAGCGTCTCGACCTCGTGCAGCACCGCGTGCTCCACCCGCTGCACGACGAGCTGGGCGATGCGGTCGCCCCGGCGGAACGAGACGGGCTCCCGCCGGTCGAGGTTGATCAGCGTGACGGCGAGCTCGCCGCGATAGGCGGCGTCGACCGTGCCGGGCGCGTTGACGATCGACACACCGTGCTTGAGGGCCAGACCGGACCTCGGGTGCACGAAGGCGGCGTAGCCCTCCGGCAGCGCGATCGCGATCCCGGTCGGGACCAGCGCGCGCTCGCCCGGCTCGATCACGACGTCGACCGTGGTGACCAGATCGAGCCCGGCGTCTCCGGGGTGGGCGTAGGTCGGCAGCGGGACGTCCGGATCGAGCCGACGGACGAGGACGTCGACCGCGTGGGGCGGACGGGTCACGGGTTCACCTCGAGGTTGTCGACGCTGCGGCGCACGGCCCGGTCCTCGCGGGCGCGCTCGACGTCCTCGGGACGACCGTGCGTCGTGAAGTGCTCGAGGGGCACCTGGATGAACAGGGCCGCGGCGGTGAGCGCGACGGGTCCGTCCTCGGAGTCGAGGCGGCCGACCGCGCGGGTGAACACCTTGCGCCCCTTCACGCCCACGACCTCGGCGCGGATGAACAGGGTCGACCCGACGGGGACGGGCCGTCGGAAGTCGGTCTCGAGGCGACCGGTGACGGCGGGCGCGGTCAGCAGCCAGTTCAGCGAACCGAGGGCGTCGTCGAACGCGGCGGTGAGCAGGCCGCCGTGCGCCAGACCGGGTGCGCCCTGGTGGGTGTCGGTCACCGTGAAGCGGCCGGTCAGGGTGAGCCCCTCACCCGCGACGACAGAGAGCCGCAGCCCCGCCTCGTGCTCGCTGCCGCAGACGAAGCAGCGGGTGTAGTGGCTCGGGATCGGTTCGCCGGGAGCGGGTGCGTTCGGGTTGCGCTCGGGGAGGACGGCGTCGTGCGGCGGGGTGGTGGGCAGCAGGCCACCGCGACCCGGACCTTCGCTCGTCACGGTGCCCGACCCTACCCGTCGGGCCGCGGGCCGCCGCGTGGCAGGCTCGGTCCCATGACCGAGGGCGCAGCCACCGACGAGGGGGTCGACGGCACGGTCGTCGCCTACCGCGAGCGGTTGCACGCGCCCTGGTACGTCTGGGGGCTGGCGACCTTCCTGACCGCGTCGCTCGCGGTGGCCTACGGCTTCTACCTCGGCGACACCGCGGGCCTGCTGACCTTCGCTGTCTCCGAGGCGCTCGTCGCGTGGTGGCTCGTCGCCACGGCAGCCGTCGTGGTGGTCGACGATCGCGTCCTGCGGGCCGGCCGCGCACGCCTTCCGCTGCGGTACGTCGGCCGCATCGCACCCCTCGACGTCGCGCAGTCCCGCGACGCGCGCGGCCGCCTCGCCGACCCGGCGGCGTATCTGTGCACCCGCGGCTGGATCTCGCGGTCGGTGCTCGTGGAGGTCGACGACGAGCGCGACCCGCACCCCTACTGGCTGGTCTCCAGCCGCCACGGGCACGCCCTCGCCCAGGCTCTCGCCCCGGCCCGCGACGCCGCGAAGGCGGGCGCGCAGCCGAGCGAGGACCCGGCGGTCGACGGCTGACGACGCCCGGTGATGCCGGCCGAGCCGCACAAGGTCGCGCGGCTCGTGGCAGGCTGGGGCACCCGCCGATCGAAGGAGCAGCAGCGTGGCCGACGACGTCATGTCCAGCGTGTCCGAGGCCCTCGACACCGAGGACCCCTCGACGTTGGTGAAGATCATCGCGCCCGTGGCGGCGATCGGCGCCACCTGGCTCGTGCGCAAGGTCCTCGACAGCGGCTACCGGGCCGCGACCGGCAAGCAGCCGCCGCACGCCAGCGATCCCGGCCAGTCGATGACCAAGATCATCCTCTGGGCCGCCACCACCGCGGCCGCGATCGCCGTGGTGAACGTCGTCATCGACCGCATCTCCGCACCGCACGTCGCGGACTGAAGGCGGCTCCAAGCTCCCTCGCTCCGCTCGGTCGCGTCGCCGCGCCCCGCCCCGACCGGGCCGCTCGGCGACCCTCCGGGCCGCCTCGCGCCCCGACGCCTCCTCGCTGCGCTCGTCGGTGGGGCGGGGTACCCCGCTCGGCGCAGGCTTCTCGATCGTGGGCATCCAAGGCCGCCCGCACGTGACCCACCCTGCGTTCCCCGGGCATCGAGCCCGAGGAACGCGACGAGGTCGGGCCGCTTCCAGCGTCTGTGGCACGAACCTCGATGGCCCGACCTCGATGGGTGGCTGACCCCCGTCCGCGGCCCGTTGTCGTGCAGTTGCGCTCTACGTGGCCGGATAGATCCGTTCGGCCTCGACTCGCCGGAGATCGGTGCGCAGCTCGACGGCGAGCTTCTTGGTCTCGCTGGAGTTCACCGTGGCGCCGACGACCGCGCCCACGAGGAACGGGATGATGGTGCCCAGGTTGCGCGCGAAGCGGCCGATCATGCGCTTGCCGAGCTGCTGGCGCCCGGCGATGCCCAGGACGTTCGGGATCGTCCACGGCTTCATCGGGTCCAGGCCGCGGCGGGTGGCCCACGATCCCGCGAAGGCGGTGGCGCGCTGCGTGCCGGTGCCGGGGATGTCGACGCCGTAGACCGCGTGCAGCTCGGCCACCATCTTCACCTCGACCGCCGCGACCGCGACCGTCTCCACGACGACCTCGAGCGGCACGGTGACGAGCAGCGGGAGGGTCGCCCACTCGGCGGCAGCGACGGCGCCGCCGGCGGCCCCGATGCCTCCGGTGGTGCGGGCGGCGTTGCGGACCAGGGCGTCGGCGAGCGCCTCGCCGGTCAGGCCCTTGTGGTGCTCGGTGAGGGTGGCGAGGTCGCGGACGGGGATGTGCGGGAGGGAGTCGATGAGGAGGTCCGCCAGGACCTTGCCGCTGGCGACCGCTCGGCCGCCGGCCCGACGGGTGCGGGCGCCGACGATGCCGGCCAGGCGCACCATCTGCTGCGCGCGCTCGGACTTGCTGATGTTCTCGTCACCGAGCCGGCCGACGATCTCGCCGACCTCGCGCGACTCGGCCTCGGTCAGGTCCGAGGGCGCGCTGAGCCCGGCGAGCGCGTCCTCCTCGGGCGTGGGGCCGCCCGGTGCGGCGTCGCCCGGGCCGGTCATGCCTGCATCCTGCCTCAGGCGCAGTCGCGGCAGATCGGCTCGCCGGACTTGGTCTCGCGGGCGAGCTGGCTGCGGTGGTGGACCAGGAAGCACTTGGAGCAGGTGAACTCGTCGGCCTGGCGCGGGATGACGCGGACGGTCAGCGACTCGTCGGACAGGTCGGCGCCCGGCAGCTCGAGGTTCTCGGCCAGCTCGACCTCGTCGACGTCGACGCTGGACGCGGCCTTGGTGGCGCGCTGCGCCTTCAGCTCCTCGAGGGAGTCCTCGGCGAGCTCGTCGTCGGTCTTGCGCGGTGCGTCGTAGTCGGTCGCCATCTCGTCCTCGCGTCTCGTCTCTCGTGCCGGTCTGCTCGCGGCCTGCGTCGCTGGAGGCCCCTTGCCGCCCGTCCAACGTCAGGCACCCGCAGATATTCCCCCGCGACCTGACGACGTGCGGGGATTGTGCCCGACGACTGTGACAGCCGCGAGACGACCCCCCGTACAGTCGGTGAACCACGAGGTGGGATGGGTCACACCCGCCTACCCCGCCGAGGCGGGGGTCACACGCTCTCAGGAGGACCGGTGCCTGTCTACGCCCTCGGCGACCGGATGCCGCAGATCGACGCCACGGCCTTCGTCCACCCCGACGCCGTCGTCATCGGCGACGTGCGGATCGGGCCCGAGTCGACCATCTGGCCGACGGCGGTGCTCCGCGGTGACCACGGCACCGTCGTCGTGGGAGCGCAGACGTCGATCCAGGACGGCACGGTGGTCCACTGCACCGAGAGCCTGCCGACCGTGATCGGCGACCGGTGCGTGGTCGGCCACAACGCCCACCTCGAGGGCTGCACGGTCGAGGACGACTGCCTCATCGGGTCGGGCTCCGTGGTGCTGCACCGGGCCGTCGTACGCCGTGGCGCCCTCGTCGGGGCAGCGGCGCTGGTGCCCAACGACACCGAGGTCCCGCCGCGCGCGATGGCGCTCGGCGTGCCGGCACGGATCCGCGAGGACGCCGTGGCCGAGGACGCGTTCCGGTACGCCGTCGAGAGGTACGTGCACAACGGCCACTGGTACCGCGCCGAGCTCAAACGCCTCGACTAGCTGCGATCAGTCGCCGCGCGGGGTCGGCCAGATCGACCGCATCATCGGGTCCCAGGCCACGTCGGGCAGGAGGCGTCGCGAGGTGATCAGCGCCCGGGCCATCGCACCGACGGCGTAGCGGGCTCGCGGCCGCGCGCTGGTTGCGGCGGACACGATGACCTCGGCCACCTTCTCGGGCGCGACCACGAGGTTGGTGCGGCTGCCGCCATAGGCCTGGCGCATCTGCTCGGAGAGCGCGCGCCGGAAGCCGGCGTAGGGGCCGTCGGGCTCGTCCTCGATCGAGTCGACGGCCGTCTCGGCCCAGGCGGTGCGGACCGGGCCGGGCTGCACCAGCGACACGTGCACGCCGAACGGCGCGATCTCGAGGCGCAGCGCGTCGCTGATCGCCTCGACCGCGTGCTTCGACGCGTGGTAGTAGCCGCCCCCGGGGAAGGTGAAGCGGCCGCCCATCGACCCCACGTTGATGACGCGCCCGTCGTGCGCGGCGCGCATGGCGGGGAGCACGAGCTGCGTGAGCCGCACCAGGCCGAAGACGTTCGTCTCGAACTGGGCCCGCACCGCGTCCATCGGCGTGTCCTCGATCGCGCCCTGGAGCCCGTAACCCGCGTTGTTCACGAGGACGGCCACGTGACCGTGCGCCGCCTCGACCTCCGCGACGGCCGCGACCATCGACGCCTCTTCCGTGACGTCGAGCGCGAGGGTTCGGATCCCGCGCGACTCCAGCTCGGCCAGGGTCTCCGGCCGGCGTGCGGTGGCGTAGACGGCGAGGCCGCGCGAGTCGAGGGCCAGCGCCGTCGCTCGACCGATACCGCTGGAGCAGCCGGTGACG
>DASSQW010000166.1:0-5677 GCA_035702165.1 Candidatus Nanopelagicales bacterium | reverse complement strand
TCCTCGGCCCAGCTGCGCGCGGCCCAGGAACGAGCCGCCCACGAGCGCGCGACGAACTGCGCGTCGGCCCACGAGCGTGCCGACCAGTCCTGCTGCGCCCACGAGCGGGCGGTGAAGGAGCTGTCGGCCCACGAGCGGGCTGCCCAGTCGTCGATGGCCCAGGACCGTGCGGCCCACGAGCGCGCGGCCCACGAACGGGCGACGAACTCGTCGGTGGCCCAGGAGCGAGCGTCCCACGCCTGCGTGGCCCAGCTGCGGGCCATCGCCGTGACGGCGGCGTACTCCTCGGGGTCCATGCCCGGGTTGCTCGAGAGGAGCGCGAGCGCGAACGCCGTGGCGGCCCACTTGCGGGTCTGGGGCGAGAGCTGCACCCAGGCGTCGCTCACGGCCTGCAGGTCGCCGTCGCTCCATGCCTGCTGGAACGCGGCCCAGCTGTCGGCGTCGGCCGGGTCGGGACCCAGCACGTCGTCGGCCTTGACCGCGGCCGAACGGGCGGAGCGGCGCAGTGGGACGGTCGGAGCGTCGGCGACGGCGGCACCGAGGTCGAGACCGCCGGCACCCGCGCCCTGGGCCCTGGTGAGGCCGGCGGCGCGGTAGGCGTCCGACACGAGCAGCCGCTTGACGGCGTCCGGCGTGAGGGCCGACCGCGTCCCGAGCAGGACGGCGGCGGCTCCGGCGGTGACGGCCTCGGACATCGAGGTGCCGGTGCCGGTGAAGTACGCCTCGCCCACGCGCGACTGCGGGTTCTCGGTGTCGGCCGAGCTGCCCGGGGCGCGGGTGGAGATCAGCGAGGTGCCCGGGGCCACGAGGTCCGGCTTCTGGGTGCCGAACTGCGTGCCGCGGGAGGAGAAGGCGCTCACCGAGTCGTCGGTGCGCGCCGAGGTGGAGTGCTCGTCGATGCTGCCCACCGTGATGAGGGTGGGGTCGGCGCCCGGCGAGGTGACGGTTCCGGCGTCGGGGCCGTCGTTGCCGGCGGCGACGACGACGGTCATGCCGCGCGACCACAGCCGGTCCAGCGCCCGCGCGAGCGGGTCGGACCTCGGCGGCAGCGGGCTGCCCGTCGACAGCGCGAGGCTGACGACCTTCAGCGTCGGGTCGGTGGCTGCGCGGTTCGCGACGGCCTGCAGGCCGGCGAGGACGCGCGACAGCGACGTGGTGCCGTCGGCCGTCGCGACCTGGACGTCGAGGATGCTCGCGCCCGGCGCGACGCCGGTGTACTGCCCGCCCGAGCTCGAGCCGTCGCCCGCGATGAGACCGGCCATGAAGGTGCCGTGGCCGAGCCCGTCACCGGCGTCGTCGCCGCTGACGTTGACGTGGTCGAGGCGGCCCGCGAGGTCCGCGACGTCGGCCACACCGGTGTCCACGACGGCCACGGTCACGCCCGTACCGGTCTGCCCGGCGGGAGCGTCGATCGTGGTGCGGTACGTCGCGCCCGTGACGTCGGCGGCCGAGGCCGCGGCGCCGAGGGACGTGACGTGGAGGGCGACGTCGGAGACGGCGACCGTTCCTGCGGGTGCCGAGGTTCCGGCGGGCAGGGACACGAGGAGCGCGTCCGCGACGGCGTAGACGTCGAGCACGCGGCCGCCGCGCTTCGCGACGGTCGCAGCGACCTCGGCCGTCGAGACGGTCGGGTCGGTGATGGAGAGCAACGTGCGGGTCGATGCGGGTGCAGGAGCCGCGTCGACCGCTGGGGCGCCCAGGGCCAACGCCGTCGCCGTGACGGCGAGGGCCGCTCCCAGGACGAGTCGTCCTGAGGCCCGGGCGCGACGAGGAACGGTGCGGACGCGCGGCGGGCCTGTCTCGCTCCCGGCGTGCGACCTCGTGCGTGCCATGTCCGGCCTCCTTGAGAAAACCCCGACGGAGGTGTCGGACCGGCGCGGAAAGCGTCTGTAGCGGCTCACCCGTTCAGCGCACAGACATGTCCTGACCTGGGACGTAGCCTCTCGGCTTCCTCAACGCGCCATCTCGCCGTGCTCAACCGGCGGTCCCATGTGGCGCGAGAGGGAACGCGCCCGGTGCCGTGCCGTGTCCAGGAGCAGCGGGCGGCCGTGCGCTGCGACCGCCCGACGCAGGTCAGCCGACGAGGACGTAGAGCTTGCGGACGGTCTCGGTGACGTCCCAGCGACCCGACCAGCCCTTCGGCAGGACGAAGACGTCGCCCTCGCCGAGCTCGACGGGCTCGCCGCCCGCGGGCGTGATGGTGGTCGTGCCGGCCAGCAGCATCATCGTCTCGGTGGTCGCCCGGTCGACGATGGCCCAGCCGCCGGGCGTGCACTCCCACACACCCACCTCGACACCGTGGCCGGAGAAGAAGGTGATGCCGCTGGTCTGCGGGTCGCCGCTGTCGGACCCGGCCCGCGGGCCGAGCGGCTCGAGCGCGCCGTCGAGGACGTCGGCGTACGCGACCACCATCGTGCGCAGGGTCTCGTCGGGGGACAGGTCGGCGGTCATCGGTTCTCCAGCGTCGTCGTGTCGGTCGACCGTAGTTCTCCGAACATGATCATGTTCGGGGAACGACGGGTCGCGCGGTCAGTGGCCGCCGAGGAACGGGGCGAGCAGCTCGGCTCGCCGGGCCGGCTTCCCCGTGCGCTCCTCCGCGCCGTCGGCGGAGCCCATGGTGCGCAGGCCGACGTTGACGCCGAGCCAGCGCAGCGGCTCGGGCTCCCAGCGGCGCGAGCGCCGGTTCACCCACGGCAGCGCGGTGAGCGGCGTCTGCGCGCCGCGGACGAGGTCGGCGAGCGTGCGGCCGGCGAGGTTCGACGACGCGACGCCGTCTCCGACGTAGCCGCCGCCCCAGCCGATCCCGGTCGCGGGGTCGAGCCCGACCGACGGGAACCAGTCGCGCGGGATGCCGAGCGGTCCGCCCCACGTGTGGGTGACCTGACGGCCCTCGAGCACGGGGAACAGCTCGCGCAGCACGCGCCACAGCTCGGCGAAGACCGCCGGCTCGCGGTCGAACTCCGGGCGGATGCTCGACCCGAGGTGGTACGGCGCCCCGCGTCCGCCGAACACGAGGCGGCCGTCGGCCGTGCGCTGGCCGTAGATGATGAGGTGCCGGTGGTCGTTGAAGGTCTCGCGCGCTCTCAGGCCGATCTGGGCCCACACGTCGGCGGCCAGCGGCTCGGTCGCGAGGACCAGGGAGTAGACGGGCGCGACGTCGCGCGCGTAGCCGGGCAGCTGGGAGGTCCACGCCTCGGTGGCGCGCACGATGCGCCGCGCGCGGACGTCGCCGTGCTCGGTGCGCACGACACCGGGGTCGATGCGCGTCACGCGGGTGCCTTCGTGGATCGTGACGCCGAGGCGCTCGACCGCGAGAGCGAGACCGCGCACCAGCCGGGCCGGGTGGATGGCCGCGCAGTGCGGTGTGTACGTCGCGCCCAGCACGTCGGTGGCGCCGAGGCGCTCCCGCGCCTCGCCGGCGTCGAGGAGCGCGTGGTCCTCCGGCCCGAACCCCCAGGAGCGCAGGTGCTCGATCTCCTGCTTCGCGCGCTCGAGCTGCACGGGTGTCCGCGCGGCGGCGATGGTGCCGCCCTTGGTGAAGTGGCAGTCGATGCCGGCCTCGGACGCGGCGGCGCCGAGCTCGTCGACGGTGCGGAACATCTCCTGCTGCAGCGCGATCGCGGCCTGGCGGCTCGACGACGCGGCGACGGTGTCGAGCGAGGTCGGGAACAGGGCGGACGCCCAGCCGCCATTGCGCCCGCTCGCGCCGAACCCGGCCGTCTCCGACTCGAGCACGAGGATGCGCAGCGAGGGATCGGCCTTCGCGAGGTAGAACGCGGTCCAGAGGCCGGTGTAGCCGGCGCCCACGATCGCGACGTCGACCGACGCGGAACCCGGCAGCGCCGGCCGCTGCGGGCCGACGAGCTCGTCGGGCAGCGAGTCCCACCAGAACGACAGCCGTCGCCGGTTCGTCATCGCCGCCATCCCTCCAGATAGGGCGGGGCCGGGTACGCCGTACCGAGCTCGTCGGGAACGGGTACCCCGAAGCTCTCGACGATCGGGACCACGCCGCCCCACACCGGCCGGTCGCGGTCCTCCTCGAGGTCGTCCGGCGGGCCCTCGCTGATCTTCACGCTGGCCTCGTCGAGCGGCAGCGCGAGGACGAGCGTCGCGGCGAGCTCCTTGCGCGACGGCGGGCGGATGTCGTCCCACCGGCCGGGGAGCAGGTGGTCGGACACGACGCGCAGGGCGCGCTCCTTGTCCTCGCCCTCGAGGACGGTGCACGACCCGAGCACCATGGCGCTGCGGTAGTTCATCGAGCTCTCGTTCGCCGACCGGGCGAGCACCATGCCGTCGAGCAGCGTCACCGTGAGGCAGGTGCGGGCACCCGTCGAGAGCCCGCGGAAGAGCCGCGATCCCGTGGAGCCGTGGAAGATCACGCGCTCGCCGTCGCGCGCGTAGGCGACGGGGACGACGTAGGGCTGGCCGTCGGAGTCGACGACGGCGACCTGCGCGAGCAGCCCTGCGTCGAGCACCGCGTGCAGGACGGCGCGGTCGGTGACCGCCTTCTCCGCAAGACGCCGCACCCGGGTCCTCTCCGAGGACCCGGGTGCGGGCAGTTCGTCGTGAGCCACTAGAGGATCTTCATGCCCTCGGTGAGCACCGAGCGGAGGATCTGCTCGATCTCGTCGAACTGCGGCTGCTCCAGGATCAGCGGCGGCGCGAGCTGGATCACCGGGTCGCCGCGGTCGTCGGCGCGGCAGTAGAGGCCGGCGTCGAAGAGCGCCTTGGACAGGAAGCCGCGCAGCAGGCGCTCGGACTCGTCGTGGTCGAAGGTCTCCTTGGTCGCCTTGTCCTTCACGAGCTCGATGCCGTAGAAGTACCCCGCTCCGCGGACGTCGCCGACGATGTCGAGGTCGGACAGCTTCTGCAGGGTGCGCAGGAACGCCTGCTCGTTGTCGCGGACGTGCTGGTTGAGGCCTTCGCGCTCGAAGATGTCGAGGTTGGCCAGCGCGACCGCCGCGGACACGGGGTGCCCGCCGAAGGTGTAGCCGTGGGCGAAGTAGTTGTGGCCCTGCTTGAACGGCTCGAACAGCCGGTCGCTCACGATCATCGCGCCGATGGGGGCGTAGCCCGAGGTCATGCCCTTCGCGGTGGTGATGACGTCGGGGGTCACGCCGAAGCGCGACATCGCGAACATCTCGCCGATGCGGCCGAACGCGCAGATCGTCTCGTCGGCGACGAACAGGACGTCGTACTCGTCGCAGATCTCGCGCACGCGCTCGAGGTAGCCGGGCGGCGGCGGGAAGCAGCCGCCGGAGTTCTGCACCGGCTCGAGGAAGACGGCGGCGACGGTGTCGGGGCCCTCGAACTCGATCGCCTCGGCGATGCGGTCGGCGGCCCAGCGGCCGAAGGCCTCGAGGTCGTCGGCGTGCTCGGTGGCGCGGTAGAAGTTCGTGTTGGGCACCTTGTGCGTGCCGGGCACCAGGGGCTCGAAGTACTTCTTGGCATCCGGGATGCCGGTGATCGACAGCGCGCCCTGCGGGGTGCCGTGGTAGGCGACCGAGCGGCTGATCACCTTGTGCTTCATGGGCTTGCCGGTGAGCTTGTAGTACTGCTTGGCCATCTTCCAGGCCGACTCGACCGCCTCGCCGCCGCCGGTGGTGAAGAAGACGCGGTTGAGGTCGCCGGGCGTGTAGTGCGTGAGGCGCTCGGCCAGCTCGATCGCCGCCGGGTG
>DASSQW010000165.1:0-5591 GCA_035702165.1 Candidatus Nanopelagicales bacterium | reverse complement strand
CCGACGAGCTCTACGAGGGCTGGGCCGTCGTGGCCGGCATCGACGACAGGGTCTCGGCGTTCGACGCGCTGGCCTCGCGGGTCGAGGGCTGGCTCCTCGCTCCGTGGCGCACGGGCGAGGCCGGTCGGCATCCCCGCTGGGACTGGTACGCCGGCTCCTGGGGCGAGCCGGTCGACGTACCCGCGGCGCCGGTCGTGATCCTCGAGGGGGTCGGCCTCGCCTCTCGCCCGCTGCGCGCGCAGGCAGTGCTCACGGTGTGGGTCGAGGCGGTCGACGACGACGTTCGCCTCGACCGCGTGCTCGCGCGCGACGGCGAGGCGCTGCGCGCGGAGATGGTGCGCTGGCTCGACGACGAGCGTCGCTGGCACGCCCACGACCGCACGCGCGAAGGCGCCGACGTCGTCCTCCGCACCTGACCACCCGCACGTCACTGCCGCAGTGCAGGCAAAGTCGGCTCGTCTGCCTGCGTTGCGGCAGTGACGTGCGGGTCGGTAGGTCAGCGGGCGAGGTGCAGGGCCTTGCGGGGGCAGGCGGCCACGGCGGCCTCGGCCTGACGGCGCAGGCCGCCCCGCTCGAGCGGGGTGCTGCTGACGACGGGGTAGCCCCAGCTGTCCAGCGCGACGAGGTCCGGCGCGAGGTGCGCGCAGATGCCGACGCCGTCGCACACGCCGGGGTCGATGCGCAGACGCGGCTGCGTCGGGGCCTGGTCGCGCGCGGAGCGCAGCGGTACGACGCTCACGGGGCCCCCTCGGGCAGTGGGAGCACGTCGTAGAGCGGAGCCCCGCAGGTGCGGCCTCGCCTGTGCCGGCGCACGTCGTCGTGCAGCGCGGTGAGCGCGGAGGTCCACATCCGCAGCGCGCCGTCGGGGTGTCGGCAGGCGCCCCTGCCCGACACCTCGCGCACGTAGCGGTCCAGGCGCGCCCGCCCGCTGCGGCCGAGGCGGCCGGCGGTGAGGTCGGCCGCGAGCTCGGCGATCGCCGGCAGGCCGAACACGCACGGTCCGCACTGCTTGGCCGACTGCGAGGCCAGGTAGCGCAGCAGCCGTGCCGACTCCTCGATGCCGCAGGCCGACGCCGGTAGCGGCGCGACCAGACCGGCCCCGAGCGAGAGCCCGTGCGCGCGAAGGGGTTCCGGGTCCAGCACGAGATGCGCGGCGTCCCGCCAGGCGATCCAGGAGCCGCCGTAGCCGCCGAGCAGCACGGCCTGGGGCGCGTGGCCGTCGGGCGACTGCCACGCCTGCGCTACGAGCCCGCCGAGCGTGGTGCCCGGCTCGATCTCGAGCACCGCGCGATGGTTCATCGACACCACGGTGACGAGCGAGGTCGGTTCGTACGCCTCGCTGCCGTGCAGCGCCACGAGCGCGGCGCGAGCGAGGGTCTCGGTGTTGTTCACGAGCACGGGGCGCGCACCCTCGCTCCACGGACGCGCGGGGTCCGCGACCCACCGCGGCAGCGTGGGACCGCCCTCGAGCGTGCGGATGATCGCGGTGCCCTCGCCCGACAGGTAGCGGTCGGGGGCGAGCACGATGCGGATCGGCGGATCGCCGAGCCCGGCGGCCGCACGCTCCGCGAGCGCGGCCGAGACCGAGCGTGCCGTCGCGTGGGCGCCGTCGTGCAGCCACACCACGCCGTCGCGCGCGCCGACGGCCTCGATCGCCGCGACCAGTCCGTCGAGGACGAGGTGCGGCCGGGTCTGCAGCAGCACGGCGTCCTTGGCGCAACCCGGCTCGCCCTCGGCACCGTTGACCACGACCGTGCCGCCGGGAGGCACCGCGCGCCACTTCGTCGCGGTCGGGAAGTGCCCGCCGCCCCGGCCCGTGAGCGAGACTGCCGCGAGCTCGGCGATGAGGGCGGCACCGCTGTGCACGGAACTCCCGTGCTCGGCGACGTGCGCCGCGAGGTCCTGGCGCGCGACCCCGGTGAGCGACTCCGTCCCGTGCGCGGGCAGGACCGCGGCGCCGTCGAGCAGGCGCACGCGCGTGGTGTCCGGGGCGACCCGGAGGTGGGCGCTCATCGCGCCGCCCGTGCCGCGCGGCGGCCTCCTACCAGTGGGCGGTGCACGCCCCGCAGCTCGAGCGCTGTCACCGCGCCGAGCTCCGCGGCCTCCTCGCGGTGCGTGGTCGCGAGGTAGCGGCTCACCGCGAGCCCGACGACCGCGCCGCCGGTGACGACGTACATCGCGACGATCGCGGGCGTGTCGATGCCGGCGAGCATGCCGTGCAACCACACGAGCACGAGCGCGCCGATCGAGACCTTGTGCACCGGCCACCACACGCGGCGCGACACGCGCCCGGCCAGCGCCGCCGTGATGCCGGCCGCGAGACCGGCGTACAGCCCGATCACGCCGAGGGTCACCGGCAGCGGCCGGTACGTCGCGCCCATCGGGACGAACGTGCCCCACCAGCCGACGCCGGCGTAGCGGTCGGTGGCGAGGACCACGATGTGGAGCACCGTGAACACGAGCGTGAACACCGCGAGGCTCACGTGCGCGCGGATGCGCACGGCCGAGCTCGGCCGCCGCCACTGCGCGCGCCTGGGGTGCGAGAGCACGAGGCCGAGCAGGCAGAGCCCGACCAGCAGCAGGTAGGACGTGATGCCCGCGGCCCGGCCGAGGATCCACGGCGCCATCCGGTCGCCCGCGATGCCGGCGACCGCGCGGCCGACGAGGAACGCGGTCGCGGCGGCGCTGGCTGTCACGAGGACGACGAGGCCGCTCCCGGAGGCGACGGCGCGCAGCTGGTCACGCGACACGCGACACCTGCCAGTCGACGTAGGGCCGCATGGCGCGGCTGACGCCGACGTAGCCGCGGGCGTCGACCCACAGGGCCGCGAGCCCGCGCTCGTCGGCCGCCGCCCGGACGCCCGACCTGCCCACGACGAAGAGCGACTTGCTCCACACCTCGCAGCGCGCCGGGTCGGGGCCGACCACCGTGACCGACACGAGGTCCGACTCGGCGCTGCGTCCGGTGCGGGGGTCGATGAGGTGGTGCACCTGCTCGCCGCCTGCGGTCCAGCTCCGCAACCGCACGGACGAGGTCGCGCACGCGCGGTCGACGAGCCGCAGCACGGCTGCGGGATCGCCTGCGCCCGTGGGGTTCTCGACGCCGACCATCCATCCCTCGCCGTGCGGCCCACCGCCGAGGGCGACGAGGTCGCCCCCCGCTTCCACCAGCACGGCCTCGCCCGCGTCGCGCAACAGCGACGACGCCCAGGACAGGGCGAGACCCTTGCCGATGCCACCGAGGTCGACCGGCTCCGGACCGACCGCGACCTCGAGGGTCCGCTCGTCGAACGCCGGCTTCCACCGGCGTCGGGTCCGGCGCCGCGGGGAGGCCTCGGCGGTGGGCAGATCGATGGAGCGCTGCTCGAACGGCAGCGACGTGTCGTAGCCGTACGCCGCCAGCGTGCGCAGCACGCGCGGGTCGAACAGCCCGTCGGTGGCGACGTAGGCGTCGTACGCCGCGCGCAGGGCGTCGAAGCACTCGCGCGCCACCACGGCGCGACGACGGCCCGCGCCGTTCGCGCGCATCAGGTCGCTGGTCGGCTCGAAGCGGGTGCACGTGCGCGCCACCGTCTCGACGACCTCGCGGGCAGCGCGGGCCTGAGCCGCGGCACCGGCTCCGGGTGCCACCACCCAGAACCGCACGTCGGACGCCATCGACCGGAACGTCACCTGCAGGTCGGCGGCCACGGACGTCACCTCGCTCCCGAGGCGCCGGTGCTGGTCTGCGTCGCCGGAGCCGGCGCCGGCTTGCTGACGATGGTGCGGCTCGACGACGAGCCCGACGAGGACGTCGAGCGGGACGAGGAGGTCGAGCGCGACGACGACGACCTGGTCGTCGACCGGACGGGGGTGCCCTTCGCGATCGCGGCCGCCTGCGCCTTGAGCTTCGCGACCGAGGCGCGCAGCGCCGCGACCTGCGCGGTGTTGCGGGCGACGGCCGCCTGCAGCTCGGCGACCGCAGGGTCGGTCGTGGCGGAGGGGACGGGGGCGGGCTTCGCGGTGGTGGCCGTGCCGGGCTGGTGGCCCGAGGCCCACGCCGTGGTGCCGGCGAAGAGCGCCGCCGCGGTCGGGGCGACAAGCGCCGCGGTGGTCCAGCGCACACGGGTGCCGCGGTCAGTCATCGCCGCCGCCCTCGTGCTCGACGCCGTCGTCGGAGCCGGTCGCGCCCGACGCGCCGGTCGAGGTGTGAGGGCTCGGCGCGGGCTTGGGCTTGACCACGGTGGTCCGGTGGGTGGCCGCTGTCCGCTGGGCAGCGGCCCGCTGGGCGGCCCTCGCGGTGGCACGGGCGGCCGCGGCGTCGCGGGCGGCCTTCGCCGCCTTCGCCTGGTCGAGCGCCTTCTGCGCGGCGACCGCCTCGGCCTGCAGCGACTCGGTGTCGCTCTGCAGCTGGGCCAGCTCGGCCTGCAGCGCGGAGACGGAGGTGTCGGACGACGTGGGACTCGCGGCGGCGGTGCCGAGGCCGAGAGCGACGGCGGCGCCGCCGGCGACCAGGACGCCGCCGGCTGCGACACCGGTCGCGATCGTGCGTGCGGTGCGGGACATGTCAGCTCCTCCGGGGGGATCGGATGCGTCGTCATCTTCGACAGGAGCGATCCCGACCTGGTGCCCGCGATGTCCCGGAAACGGCATGGTTCGTCCAAGATCCGTCCAAGGCGGCTCAGCCTGTTCTCAGAGAGTCACCGACGTACCGACGACCGGACGCCGCACCCCCGCTCGCGGACGTGAACCCCCACGTCACTGCCGCAACGCAGGCAGAGTCGCGTGGTGTGCCTGCAGTGCGGCAGTGACGTCGCTGGGGAGGGAGGTGGTCAGAGGGTGGCGGCGCGCCAGGTGTCGCACCTCGTGGGGTCGCCGGACTGGTAGCCGGTGGTGAACCAGCGCTGGCGCTGGGCGGACGTGCCGTGGGTGAAGCTCTCCGGGTTCACCCGCTGCCCCGCAGCCTGCTGGATCCGGTCGTCGCCGATCACGCTGGCGGCGTTGAGGCCGTCGGCGATGTCGGCCTGCGAGATCGACGTGAGGTAGCCCGTCCGCACCGCGTTGCGCGCCCAGACGCCGGCGAAGCAGTCCGCCTGCAGCTCCAGCTTCACCGAGCCGCTCTGCGGTCCCTGCCGGTCGCGTCCGACGAGCTGGTCGTAGCCCAGGATGTGCTGCACGTGGTGTCCGTACTCGTGGGCGAGCACGTAGGCCTCGGCGAACGGCCCGCCCTGCGCGCCGAAGTCGTTGCGCAGCTGGTCGAAGAAGCCGAGGTCGAGGTAGACCGTCTCGTCCGGCGGGCAGTAGAACGGCCCGGTCGCAGCGCTCGCCGTACCGCAGCCGCTCGAGGTGCGGCCGGTGAACAGCACGGTCTGCGCCTTGCGGTACGACGTCCGGTTCCCCGACAGCGCGGCGGCCCAGTACGCCTGCACGCTGTTCACCGTGGCGACCGCGCGGCACTCGACCTTGGTGTCGGCGTCGGCGCCGGTGCGGCACTCGGCCTTGAGGTCCGACGCCGACAGCGCCCCGGTCTGCTGCTGGGGCGACGTCGCCGAGGGGACGGTGCCGTTCTGGCAGCTGACCATCACGACGATGAAGATCACCGCGGCGATCAG
>DASSQW010000164.1:0-5003 GCA_035702165.1 Candidatus Nanopelagicales bacterium | reverse complement strand
GTGTTGCCTGGAGGACGAGGGATCGTTCGCGATCAGGTGCCGGGGAGCTCGTTCGGGACGGCGCCGCCGTAGCGACGATCGCGCGAGGCGTACTGCTCGCACGCCCACCACAGGTGGCGGCGGTCGAAGTCGGGCCAGAGGGTCGGCACGAACACGAGCTCGGCGTACGCCGACTGCCACAGCAGGAAGTTGCTGGTGCGCTGCTCGCCCGACGACCGCACGAACAGGTCGACGTCGGGCATGTCGGGCTCGTCGAGATGCCGAGCGATCGCCTTCTCGTCGACCTTCGCCGGGTCGAGCCGACCGGACGCCACCTCCTCCGCGATCGCGCGCGCGGCGTCGGCGATCTCGGCGCGACCGCCGTAGTTGACGCACATCGTGAGGGTGAGCGTGGAGTTGCCGGCGGTGAGTCGCTCGGCCTGCTCGAGCTCGTCGATGACGCTCTTCCAGAGCTTGGGCCGCCGGCCCGCCCAGCGCACGCGCACGCCCAGGTCGTGCATCTCGTCGCGGCGCCGACGGATGACGTCGCGGTTGAAGCCCATGAGGAACTTCACCTCGTCGGGCGAGCGCTTCCAGTTCTCGGTCGAGAACGCGTACGCCGAGATCGCACCGACCCCGAGCTCGATCGCGCCGTGCACGCAGTCGAGCAGCGACGCCTCACCGGCCTCGTGCCCCGCGGTGCGCGGGAGCCCGCGCTCCTTGGCCCAGCGCCCGTTGCCGTCCATGACGAGAGCGACGTGCCGGGGCACCAGCTCGCGCGGGAGGACCGGCGCCGTAGCCCCGCTCGGGTGCGGGGTCGGCGGGACGACCGGAGCCGTCCGAGGGGTCGCCGTTGCACTGCCCGCGCCGCGTCCCGCGCGCCCTCGACGTACCGCCACGCGCCCATGCTCCCACCCAGCGCGGCCGTGCTCGCCCACCTGCTGCCGAGCCGCGCCGTTCGCCGACCGACTGCTGCAGCCGCCGCTAGGTGCGCTCGACGAGCGGGAGGCTGCGCAGGCCGCGCTCGAGCTGCCAGGAGAGGTACGCCGCGACCAGGCCCGAGGCCTCGCGGCGGTGGCGGGTCTCGCTCGCGTCGGCGACCGACCAGTCGCCGGCGAGCAGCGCACCGAGCAGCGCCATCGTCTCGGGTGCCGGAGCGGCCGACCCGGGCTGTCGGTCGGCCGAGCACAGTGCCCCGCCCGAGGGGACGCTGAAGGCGCGGTGCGGGCCGGCGGCGCCGCAGCGCGCGCACGCGTCGAACGACGGCGCCCAGCCGGCGACCGACAGCGACCGCACGAGGTAGGAGTCGAGGACGAGCGAGGAGTCGTGCTCCCCCTCGACCAGCGCGCGCAGGCCGCCGACCAGCAGGAGGTACTGCTGCACGGAGGGCTGCCCCTCCTCGGGCGTGAGCCGCTCCGCCGTCTCGAGCATCGCCTGGCCCGCGGTGTAGCGCGCGTAGTCGTGCACGAGGCGGGCGCCGTAGGACGCGATGGTCTCCACCTGCGTGACGCCGTCGAGCGTGCGCCCGGTGTAGAACTGCACGTCGACGTGGCCGAACGGCTCGAGCCGCGCGCCGATCCGTGACGAGGTACGGCGCACGCCCTTGGCCACGGCGCGCACCCGGCCGTGGTCGCGTGTGAGCAGGGTGACGATGCGGTCCGCCTCGCCCAGCTTCTGGGCGCGCAGGACCACGCCCTCGTCGCGGTAAAGGCTCACCGGCCCATTCTCACCCGGAGCACCGACCCCGGCCCACCTGCGACACCCGCCTACCGTCGTGGCAGACGGGTGAGCAGCGGTACGCCGGGTACCGTCGAGCGCAGGAGGAGACCACGTGGACCAGCCCAGCACCGCCACTCCGGAGCCGGAGGCCGACGAGCAGATCGACGGACGCCGGCCGCTCACGGTCGCCTTCGAGCCCCGCGCCTTCCGCAACGCCGTGGTGTGGGTCTTCCTGATCTTCGTCGGGTACCGGATCGCCTCCTGGATCTGGGACTCCACGGCCGGCTTCGTCTTCATCCTGCTGCTCGCCTGGCTGCTCTCGATCGCGATGGAGCCCGCGGTCGCGTGGCTGGCCGACCACGGCTGGCGCCGTGGCCTCGGCACCGGTGTCGTGCTGCTCGGGATCTTCGTCGCCGGTGCGGCGTTCGTCGCCGTCTTCGGGAGCCTGTTCGCGACCCAGACGGCCGACCTCGTGAAGTCGGTGCCGGACCTGCTCGTGAACATCGCGGACTGGGCCAACCAGCGGTTCGGCACGAACTTCGACCCGACGCACATCCTCGACTACTTCAACCTGTCCGCCGGGACGATCGCCACCATCGGGAGCGATCTCGCGGGCGGGGTGCTCGGCATCCTCGGCATCGTCTTCGGCGGCCTGTTCGACGTGATCACGATGCTGGTCTTCGCCTTCTACTTCTCGGCCGACGCGCCCCGCGTCCGTCGCGTGGTCGGGTCGTGGCTGCCGCAGCGCCACCAGAAGGTGTTCCTGGTCGTGTGGGACATCGCCGTGGTGAAGACCGGCGGGTTCGTGGTGTCGAAGGTCGTCCTGGCCACGCTGTCGGCCTTCTTCCACTCGCTGTTCTTCTACTTCATCGACATCCCGTACTGGCTGCCCATGGGCATCTTCGCCGGCGTGGTCAGCCAGTTCATCCCCACGATCGGCACCTACATCGGGGTCGCGCTCCCCGCGGTGTTCGCCGCCTTCAACGACCCGTGGGATGTCGTGTGGATCATCGCTTTCGCGACGGTCTACCAGCAGATCGAGAGCTACGTGTTCACCCCGCGCGTGAGCCGCGCGACGATGGACGTGCATCCCGCGATCGCCCTCGCGTCGGTCTTCATCGGCGTCGCGCTGTTCGGGCCGATCGGAGCGATCATCGGCATCCCGCTCGCCGCGGCGATCATCGCCGTCATCGAGACCTACGGCCAGCGCTACGACCTTGTCCCCGAGCTGCGTGCACGCAGCAAGGGCGAGAAGAGCGCGGAGAACGATCCGCTCGTCGACGAGCACGTCGAGCTGCCGGCCGGGACCAAGCTCTCGCAGGTCGAGGAGGAGCACCTCGAGGCGCTCGAGCGCGCCGACGCGATCGCCGACGCCGAAGAGGACGCTTGACCCGAGCGATGGACGAGCATCTGCTGCACCGGATCGACCGCTACCTCGACGCCGTCCCGCGCGCCGCTGCCGACGCCGTCGACGTCGGTCCGCTGCGCGCGTTCCTCTCGCGCGCGCCCTGGCCGTACTACGCGCGGCCGCGTCCCGATGCAGGTCTTCCCGCGCCGACCGCTGACGACGTCGACGCCGCGGCCCGCGCGCTGACCGAGCACGGCTCGGCCGTGTCGTTCGAGTGGGTCCACGAGCTCCTGCCGTCGTTCGCCGGCACCCTCGGCTCGCACGGCTACGCCGTGACGCTGCACCCGCTCCTGGCGCTCGAGCTCCCTGCGCAACTGCCCAGCAGCGACGCGCAGCTCCTCGAGGCGGGATCGCCGCTGCTGCACCAGGCGCTGGCCGTCGCCGAGGTCGCGTTCTCCGCCGAGGGCACGGCCATCGGCGCTCAGGGCACCGACGCGCGCGACGCGGTCGAGGTGCGTGCGGGGAATGTCGAGCACATCGGCGGGCGCATCGCCGACGGCTCCGTCGCGCTCGCCGTGGTCGTCGACACGACGCGCGGCGTCGTGGCGTCGGGCAGCCACGTCCCGGTCGATGGCGTCACCGAGGTGATGGGCGTGGCCACGCTCCCCGCCTACCGTCGGCGCGGTCTCGCGGCGTCGGTCGTCGTACGGCTCCTCGACGACGCGATGGCGCGCGGCTGCACGCTGGCGCTGCTGAGCGCCGCCGACGACGACGTCGCGCGCGTCTACGAGCGCGTCGGATTCGTGCGCGTCGGACATGCCGGCGCCGCGGAGCCCCTCCCGCAGGCGTGACGACGTGCACGCGCTGGCGGCCTGACCGTCCCCGCCCCGGAGCCGTCCCGAGGCGGAAACCGGCGATGGGCCCCCGGACCGTGGCAGAGTGGCCGCGGACGGGTGCTCAGGCTCCGTTCGCCACGGCTGCCGCACCCGGTGCGGCACGGGTCGCTGGGGGGTGACGTGAACGCTCGCACCATCGGCGGCGCTCTGACGTCGCTGGTGCTCGCGGCCGTGGTGCTCGTCGCCCCGGAGACGGCGCACGCGACGGTCACCCGTACCGAGTCCCCCGCGCAGGCTGCCGCCGCGCTGAACGCGGTCGCCGCGGCCACGCACGACGCCGCCGGACGGGGCTACGCGCTGCGCACGCAGCAGGGCATGCGCACGTGGAACCAGCTCTACGACCCGCAACGCCGCACGCTGCTCACGTCGACCGACGACGGCCGCATCGTGATCGACACCCCGGACGCCGAGTTCACGCCGCTGGACCGCGCGGCCACGACGCGCACGATCGTCGCGGGCGTCGGCAAGTCGCGCGCGTCGTGGAGCTACACCTACGACCCGGGCAACGCTCTCTACACGCCCGCGCTCTCCGGCTGGCTGAGCGACCGCTTCGTCGCCGACGGCACGGTGACCGCGGACCGGGGCGCGACCGTCATCGACTCCGCCACCCTCACCACGCGACCGGACGGCGTGCGCGTGTGGTCGATCCAGATGCACGGCCCAAGTCCGGCCGCGTCGACCACCCGGATGACCGTCGCGTCCGACGCGCGGGACCGCCTCCTCTGGCAGAGCATCGGGTCGCAGCGGCTGTCGTTGACGGTGTCCTACGACGCGCCCACGGTGGTGCGACCGACCAAGCCCGAGGTCATCTGGACCACCCTGCTCGCCCGCGCGCGCGAGGCCTACGCGGTGCGCATCGGAGTCGACCCCGGCTCCCTCGCGGCCGCCGCGCGCCCGCTGCCACGAGCCCCGATGCTCAGCGACCTCGGCGGCGCCCTGCCACTGAGCACCCCCGCGGTGACGACGTCGACCGCGAAGATCCACTGGGCCGCAACGACTCTCGGCGTCAGCCTGCGTGACGTCGATCTCCGCACGCACCAGGGGGACAGGCTCGTCGAGCT
>DASSQW010000163.1:0-7435 GCA_035702165.1 Candidatus Nanopelagicales bacterium | reverse complement strand
GACCGCCGAGTCGCACCACCGCGTGCTCGTCGTCGAGGTGATGGGCAGGCACGCGGGCTGGATCGCGCTGCACGCAGGCCTGTCCGGCGGCGCCAACGGCATCCTCATCCCCGAGGTGCCCTTCGACCTCGACGAGGTCGCCGGCTGGGTCGAGTCGCGGTTCCAGACCAACTACTCGCCGATCATCGTCGTCAGCGAGGGCGCGCTGCCCACCGACGGCGACCTCATCACCAAGGACCAGAGCCTCGACGCGTTCGGCCACGTGCGCCTCACCGGCATCGGTGACTGGCTGGCCTCGGCGCTCGAGGACCGCACCGGCCAGGAGGCTCGCGCATCGGTGCTCGGCCACATCCAGCGTGGCGGCACGCCGACCGCGTTCGACCGGGTGCTCGCCACCCGCTTCGGCCTGCAGGCCATCGACGCCGTGCACGACAAGGACTACGGGAAGATGGTCGCCCTGCGCGGCACCGACATCGTGCGCGTACCGCTCATCGACGCGACCGGCGAGCTCAAGACCGTGCCGCTCTCGCGGTACGAGGAGGTCCGCACCTTCTTCGGCTGATCCAGCCTCACGGCATGTGAGTCCGACGTAGTTCCCCAAACATGATCATGTTCGGGGAACTACGCGGGTTCGTGGCCCGACGTGGGTGCGTCTACGCTTCTGGCATGGTGGATCGGATCTCGTGGCCCGCGCTGACGGCTGCCCAGCAGCCGGTGTGGCCGGACCAGGCGGCGCTCGACGCGGCTCTCGAGGAGCTGCGCGCGCTGCCCCCGTTGGTGTTCGCGGGCGAGTGCGACAACCTCACGGCCCGCCTCGCCGACGCCGCGCAGGGCCGCGCGTTCGTCCTCATGGGAGGCGACTGCGCGGAGACGTTCGACCAGGCCTCGGCCGACGCGATCCGAGCGAAGCTCAAGACCGTCCTGCAGATGGCGATCGTGCTCACCTACGGTGCGAGCCTGCCCGTCGTGAAGATCGGCCGGATGGCGGGGCAGTACTTCAAGCCGCGCAGCAAGCCGACCGAGGTGCGCGACGGCGTCGAGCTGTCGTCGTACTTCGGCGACGGCGTGAACGGGGTCGAGTGGGACGCCCTGCGACGTACGCCGGACCCGCAGCGGCTGGTGAAGAGCTACCACACCGCGAGCGCGACGCTGAACCTCGTGCGCGCCTTCACCCAGGGCGGGTACGCCGACCTGCGCCAGGTGCACGCGTGGAACCAGGACTTCGTCGCGGAGACGGCGGCCGGCAACCGCTACGAGCAGGTCGCGGGCGAGATCGACCGGGCGCTCAACTTCATGGCGGCGTGCGGCGCCGACCCGGAGGAGTTCCGCCGCGTCGACTTCTACGCGAGCCACGAGGCGCTCGTCCTCGACTACGAGAAGGCGCTGACGCGCATCGACTCGCGCACGGGCAACCTCTACGACGTCTCGGGCCACATGGTCTGGGTGGGCGAGCGGACCCGCCAGCTCGACGGAGCGCACGTCGACTTCGTGTCGCGCATCAAGAACCCGATCGGCGTGAAGCTGGGCCCGACGACGACCCCCGAGCAGGCCGTGGAGCTCGCCGAGCGGCTCGACCCCGACCACACACCGGGCCGTCTCACGCTCATCACGCGGATGGGAGCACGCGCCGTCCGCGACACCCTGCCGCCCATCGTCGAGAAGGTCACGGCGAGCGGGCACCCGGTCCTGTGGGTGTGCGACCCGATGCACGGCAACACGCGCGAGGCGAGCACCGGCCACAAGACGAGGTCGTACGACGACGTCGCCGACGAGGTGCTCGGCTTCTTCCAGGTGCACAAGGCGCTGGGCACGGTGCCCGGGGGCATCCACGTGGAGCTCACGGGCGACGACGTCACCGAGTGCGTCGGTGGCACGGGCGGCGTCGCGGAGGACCGTCTCGGCGATCGCTACGAGACCGCGTGCGACCCGCGGCTGAACCGCGTGCAGTCCCTCGAGCTGGCCTTCGACGTCGCCGACTGGCTGCTCGACCGCCCGCGCCACGTCTGATCGCAGCGACGAGGCCGTGGCCGTGCGTGAGCCCGTGCCGACGAGCCGTCTGCTCGAGTGCGCCGCCATCGACGACCAGGTTCGCGACTGGCTCGACGTCATGCCGGCGGCGGTGCGCGGCTACGCCGAGAAGTGGGACCTCCACCTCGGCGCACCGTACGAGCCGGGCGGCAACACCGCGTGGGTCGCACCGGCCGTGACCCCTGACGGCGAGCAGGTGGTCCTCAAGGTCGGGATGCGGCACCCGGAGGCCGACCGCGAGGCCGCGGCACTGCGCACCTGGTCGGGAGAGGGCGCGGTGCGCCTGATCGAGGACGACTACGACGAGCGGAGCATGGCCCTGCTGCTCGAGCGCTGCGAGCCCGGGACCGCCCTGGCCGCTCTCCCGGAACCGGAGCAGGACACGGTGATCGCCGCGGTCCTGCGACGAATCTGGGCCACCCCGTGGGACGAGGCCCACCGCTTCGATCCGCTGTCGGTGCTCTGCCGCACCTGGGCCGACGAGACCGAGGAGCGCCTCGCCTCGGGCGGCTATCCCGGCGACCCCGGGCTGGTCCGCACCGCGATCGGTCTGCTGCGCGAATGCCCCGCACGCGCCGACGACGTGCTCCTGGGCACGGACGTGCACGCCGAGAACGTGCTCGCAGCGTCGCGTGAGCCGTGGCTGCTGGTGGACCCGAAGCCGTTCGTCGGCGACGCGGCGTACGACGTGGTGCAGCACCTGCTCAACTGCCGGGGCCGGCTCGTCGAGGACCCGATCGCGCTCACGGGCCGGCTGTCGCGGCTCACGGGGACACCGGTGGGTGCGGTCCGCCGCTGGACGTTCGCACGCGCGGCCTGCGAGCTCGCGTGGTGGCCCGAGCTGGCACCCGTGGTCGCTGCCCTGGCGTCGTACGCGGACTGACCGACAGGTCCGAATACCGCCAGCCGGACGTCGGAGGGGTGGGGCAGGATCGTCCCCATGACGACGACGCAGGCCGCGCGGACCGAGGCACGCGGCGCACTGGTGGCTCCGGCCGGGCTCGACGTCGATGCCGCCTACCAGGCGCTCGCCGCGCGTGACCGCCGCTTCGATGGTCGCCTCTGGTTCGGCGTCACGAGCACGGGTGTCTACTGCCGCCCGGTGTGCCCGGCGCAGACGCCGAAGGCCGCGAACGTGCGCTTCTTCGCATCGCCGGCGGCGGCCGTGAGCAGCGGCTTCCGGGCGTGCAAGCGGTGCCGCCCGGACTCGGCTCCCGGCTCGCGCCACTGGGACCACCGCGGCGACCTCGCGGCGCGCGCCCTGCGCCTCATCGCCGAGGGGGCCGTCGACGACGGCGGTGTCGCCGGCCTGGCGCGCACGCTGCACGTGAGCGAGCGGCACGTGCACCGCACCCTGGTCGCCGAGGTCGGCGCAGGCCCGCTGCAGCTCGCGACGAGCCGCCGGGCGCAGACGGCGAAGCTGCTCGTCGAGCAGACGGCGCTGCCGCTCACGGAGGTCGCGTTCGCTGCGGGCTTCTCGAGCGTGCGTCAGTTCAACGACGTGATGCGCAAGGAGTTCGGCGTACCGCCGTCGCAGCTGCGTCGAGCGCCGGAGACGCCCGTGGCCGCTGCGGATCCGCGGCTCGTGCTGCGCCTGCGCTTGCGCCCGCCGTACGACGCCGACGCGCTCGGCGACTTCCTGGCGGCGCGCGCGATCCCCGGGCTCGAGGTGCACTCTGCCGACGCGCACGGCTGGTCGCACCGGCGGGCGGTCCCGCTGCCGACGCGCGTCGCGGTCGCCGAGGTGCGCGTGGTCGACGACCACGTCGTGGTGCGCGCCGACGCCGACGTGCGCGACACCTCGGTGCTCGTGGCGCGCGTGCGGCGCTGGCTCGACCTCGATGCCGAGCCCTCGATCGTCGCAGCGGCCCTGTCCTGCGACCCGGCGCTCGCGCCGCTGGTCACCGCCCGGCCGGGTCTGAGAGTGCCGACCACGGTCGACCCGTGGGAGACCGTCGTCCGCGCCGTGGTCGGGCAGCAGGTATCGGTCGCCGGCGCTCGAACGATCCTCGGTCGCATCGTCGCGGCGTACGGCGCCCCGGCGGCGGAACTCGTCGCGTTCCCGCCTGCAGAGGTCCTCGCGAGCGCCGATCCAGGCGCGATCGCCGCGCTCGGCATGCCGGGGGCGCGCGCCCGCACGATCGTGACGATCGCTGCGGCGGTTGCCGACGGCGAGGTCGACCTGCGCGGCGGCGACCCGGCGGAGGTCGGCGCGCAGCTCGAGGCGCTGCCCGGCGTCGGGCCGTGGACGTCGGCGTACGTGCGCCTGCGCGCGCTCGGCGATCCCGACGTCCTGCCCGTCACCGACCTCGGCATCCGTCACGGGGCGCGCGACGCCGGCCTTCCCGAGCAGCCGCGCCCCCTCGCCGAGCATGCCCTCGCGTGGAGCCCATGGCGCTCCTACGCCGCCCAGCACCTATGGACCCCCGCACCCGAGGAGCCGTCATGAAGCCCTACGAGACCACCTCCGTCGACGTCCCCGGCGGCACGGTCGTCGTGATCGCCGACCCGGACGACGGCGCCGTCGTCGCCTCCGGCTACGGCGATCTCGCCTACACCTTCGCCTTCCTCACACCCGCCGAGCGGGCCCGCGGCCACGTCGCCGTGTCTCCCGACGCGCCGTCCGTGCGGGAGGCCGTCGCGGCGCTGACTGCTTACGCCGCAGGCGATCTCGACGCTCTCGACCGCGTGCGCGTGAAGCAGCCCGGCGGCCCCTTCCTCGAGCGCGCGTGGGACGAGCTGCGCACGGTGCACGCGGGGGAGACCGACACCTACGCCGGCCTCGCGGCCCGCGCCGGGTCACCGACGGCCGTGCGCGCCGCGGGGCAGGCGTGCGCCCGCAACAAGGTCGCGCCGTTCGTCCCGTGCCACCGCATCCTGCGCACCGACGGCTCGCTGGGCGGCTACGCCTACGGCCTGCCGGTGAAGGAGGCCCTCCTCGTCCACGAGGGCGTCCTCATGGCGTGAGCCGCCTCGAAACCGCGTCGGCGGGCCTGGACATCGCGCGTAGCGTGACGAGCATGACCGCCCTCGAGCAGGCCCTGCGATCAGCCCTCGTCCCCGCCATGCGTGCGAAGGACGAGGCCGCCGTGTCGGCGCTGCGCTCGGCGCTCTCCGCGATCGGCAACGGCCAGGCGGTCGACGTCCGCGACGTCGACCTGCGCGGTGCCGGCAGCGAGCACGTCGCCGGGGCCGTCGTCGGGGTGGGCGCGGCCGAGGTCGAGCGCCGCAGGCTCTCCGACGGCGACGCCCGCGCCATCGTCGAGGCCGAGCGATGGTCGCGCGAGGCCGACGCCACGACGTACGACGAGCACGGTCAGCACGAGCGCGCCGCGCGCCTGCGGGCGGAGGCCGACGTGCTCGCCCGCATCCTGCGCGGCATCACCCCCGAGGGCGGCTCCTGACGCAGACCCGGGCTCGCGCAACAGGCTCAACTGCGCACGAGCACGGTGACTCCTGTGCCGTTGCGCGTGTTACGCGCGGTACGACGTCTAGGCGGGGCGCGGGTTCAGCGGCGCGGCCGGACGGCGGTCGACCAGCGGCGGGAGCTGGCGTACCGCCGCCGCCAGGGCCCGCAGGTCGCCGTCGACGAGGGCCTGCGGGCCGTCGCACAGCGCTGTGTCGGGGTGCGGGTGGACGTCGACGATGATGCCGTCGGCACCCACCGCGATGGCAGCGCGCGAGAGCGGTACGACGAGGTCGCGACGGCCGCCGGAGTGCGACGGGTCGACCACGACCGGAAGATGCGCCAGTCCGTGCGCGACCGGCACGGCGGAGATGTCGAGGGTGTTGCGGGTCGCCTTCTCGAACGTGCGGATCCCGCGCTCGCACAGCACGACGTCGAGGTTGCCCCGCTGCGCGATGTACTCCGCCGCCATCAGCCACTCCTCGATGGTCGAGCTCATGCCTCGCTTGAGCATCACCGGCTTCCCGGCCTCGCCGACCGCTTGGAGCAGGGTGAAGTTCTGCGCGTTGCGCGTCCCGATCTGCAGCATGTCGGCGTACTCCGCCACCACGGCGACGTCGTGCACGTCGACGACCTCGGTCACCACCGGGAGCCCGGTCTCCTCGCGGACGTCGGCGAGGATGCGGAGGCCGGCCTCGCCGAGACCCTGGAACGCGTACGGCGAGGAGCGCGGCTTGAACGCGCCGCCGCGCAGCAGCGTGGCACCGGCGGCGGCGGCCATCTGGGCGGCGGCGAGGGTCTGCTCCGGTGTCTCGACGGCGCACGGGCCCGCGATCAGCGTGAACGTCTCCGGGCCGATCGGCACGCGCGTGTCGCCGACGTAGACGGTCGACATCTCGGGATGGTGCTGACGGCTCACGAGCTTGAACGGCGTGGAGATGCGCACGACGTCGCTGACACCCGGGAGCGCCCGCAGGTTCAGGCCGTGGAACCGGTCGACGTCGCCGACCAGGCCGATGATGGTGCGGGTGTCCCCGCGGCTGACGAACGCGTCTCCACCGGCGTCCGTGACGCGGCGCACGACGGCGTCGATCTCGGTGTCGGTGGCTCCGGGGCTCATGACGACGACCACGGTGTGTCTCCTGCGGGCTCTGGGCTCCGGGCCCAGGGATGGATGAAGCCCCGGGCCGGTGCGGCTCGGGGCTTCGGTGGGGCGGGCGCGCGGTGCTAGCAGCCCACCCGGGACGACCCGGGCCGGTTGCCATAGAACCACTGCGTGCTCATGCCGAGGAGCGTAGCGGGCGGCTTCCACGTGCCGGACACCCGTTCCAGCATGCGGACCGCGCAAACCCCGATGACGCCGCGCCCGGGCCGGAGCAGGATGCCGGCATGGACGCCGACGAGGTACGCAGCCGGCTCGACGGCGCCACGCGCGGACGGCCGTTCAGCGGAGTCGTGCTCGTGGAGCAGGGCGACCTGCGCGTGGTCGAGGGCTACGGTGCGGCGGACCGGCGCAGCGGCGCGCCGAACGAGGCCACGACCCAGCTCGGAATCGCGAGCGGCACCAAGACGGTCACGGCACTCGTGGTCCTCAGCCTCGTCCAGGACGGCCTGCTCGCTCTCGGCACGCCGGCCCGGGACTTGCTCGGCGCGGACCTGCCCCTCATCGACGACCGCGTCAGCGTCGAGCATCTGCTGCGCCACCGGTCGGGCATCGGCGACTATCTCGACGAGTCGCTGTTCGACGATATCGCCTCCTTCGAGCTGCCGGTCCCCGCGCAGCGTCTGTCAGCCACGGGCGCCTACCTCGAGGTGCTCGACGGATATCCGATGGTGAGCGAGCCGGGTGAGAAGTTCGCCTACAACAACGGCGGTTACGTCGTCCTCGCACTGCTCGCAGAGCGTGCGGCGGGCGCGTCGTTCTACGACCTCGTGCACGGTCGCGTCTGCCAGCCGGCCGGTCTGACCTCGACCGCGTTCCTCCGCTCGGACGCGCTGCCG
>DASSQW010000162.1:0-10127 GCA_035702165.1 Candidatus Nanopelagicales bacterium | reverse complement strand
CGCCGAGGTCGAGGCCCGGGTGGCGGAGTTCGACACCGCCCGGCTCGACGCCTCCTTCCAGCTCGGCCGCGAGCTGGGCGTGAGCGCCGTGCCCACCTTCGTCGCCGACGCCGGCGACGACATCGACCCGGCGTACGGGCTCTCGGCCGCGGCAGTGGCCGTGCAGGGTGCACAGCCCGAGGAGGTCCTCGCCCAGGTCTTCGCCGAGGCCCGCAAGCGCGCCACCGCCTGATGGCGCCGATCGGGACGTGAGCAGCGGTCCGATCGGTCGCTCGGACCTCCCGACCTGCTCGGACGTGCAGGGCGATGCCGGCCCATCCTCGATCGGGGTTCAGCGCGCCGGTTCGAGGGCGTCGAAGTGCGCCGCGATGTCGGCAGCCAGCAGGTCGGGGACCTCGGCCGCTGCGAAGTGCCCGCCGCGCGGGTGGACGGTCCAGCGCCGTACGTCGTAGAGGCGCTCGAGGAGGGACCGCGGCGGAAGGCCCTCGGGGACGAACTCGTTCGCGAACACCCCGATGCCGGTGGGCACGGCGACCCGGTCCTGCGGGCCGAGAGCGCTGCCGTGCCACCGGTTGTCGAAGTAGTCGCGCATGGACGACGTGATCGAGCCGGTCGCCCAGTAGAGGGTGATCGTGGTGAGCAGGTCGTCCCGCTCGATGTGCGCGTCGAGGTCGCCGCCGCAGTCGCTCCACGAGCGCCACTTCTCGACCAGCCAGGCCGCGAGGCCCACGGGGGAGTCGTTCAGCGCGTAGCCCAGGGTCTGCGGCCGGGTCGACTGGATCGCGCTGTAGCCGCGCTCGGTCTCGTCCCACCGAGCGAGGTGGTCGAGGTAGGTCCGCTCCTCGTGGGTCAGCGGTGCGGAGCCTGCCCCGAGGAAGGGCAGCACCTCCGTCGTGCTCAGGTAGATGCCGATCATCCTGTCGGGATCGGTCAGCGCCATGGCGGTGGCCACGCCGGCACCGAAGTCGCCGCCGGTCGCGCCGTACCTGTCGTACCCCAGGCCCTGCATCAGCCGGTGCCACAGCCCGGCGACGTGGTCGCGGTCGAGGCCGACGCGTGGTGGCCTCGATGAGAAGCAGTAGCCCGGCAGCGAGGGGACGACGAGGTCGAAGCGGTCTGCGAGCCGGTCGACGAGGGGCAGCATCTCGGCGAACGTGCTCGGCCAGCCGTGGCTGAGGACGAGGGGCGGCTTGCCCGACCGCTGGTGCACGAAGTGGATGCGTACGTCGTCGATGTCGGCGACGAAGTGCTCGTAGCGGTTGAGCCGCTCCTCCTGCGACCGCCAGTCGAAGCCGTCGGTCCAGTGGTCCACGAGCGCGCGCAGGTAGGACAGGTCCGTGCCCTGGCTCCAGGCAGGTCCCGGCGCCGGATCGGGCCACCGGGTGCGGCGAAGACGCTCGTGCAGGTCGTCGAGCACCCGGGAGCCGACATCGATCCGGAAGGGTGCGACGCGGAACGGCATGGGTGCATCCTCGCGCCGGTCTCCGACGGAGACCAGCGGCTGCGAACGCTAGGCGCATCGGCCCGGGCGGAGCAGGATCGGAGAAGCAACGGCCCACGCGGCGAGCCACGATGGCTCCACACCGACCACGAGGAGACCACGATGGCAGCCACGACGAAGACCAGCGCAGCAACCGCAGCGGTCGCCAAGAAGCGCCCCGCGAAGAAGGCAGCAGCGACGGCAGGCGACGACACGTTCAACGCCGAGGAGCGCGCGGCCATGAAGGAAGCGGCGAAGGAGCGCCGCGCGCAGAAGTCCGGGACGACCGACGGGCTCGCCGACGTGCTGGCCAAGATCGCGGCCATGGACGACGACGACCGCGAGATCGCCGAGAAGGTCCACGCCCTGGTGCTCGCGGCGGCGCCCGACCTCCAGGTGCGCACGTGGTACGGCATGCCGGCGTATGCCATGAACGGCAAGGTCGTCTGCTTCTTCCAGGACGCCGCCAAGTTCAAGGCGCGCTACTGCACGCTCGGCTTCCAGGATCCGGCCAACCTCGACGAGGGCAGCATGTGGGCCACCTCGTTCGCCATCACGGGCATCACGAGGGCCGACGAGAAGCGCATCACCGACCTGGTGCGGCGCGCCGTCTCGTGAGGCGCAGCGGAGCAGTGGGACCGAGCGCGACGTAGGTCTCACGACGTTCTGCGTCTCGGCGCAGCGGCGCCGGTACGGTGGTCGCCACGTCGAGGGACGCCGAGCGATCACGAGGTGAGCCACATGCGCAGAGCGGCACCGTGGCGCGGGTGCGGGCCTCAGCTCGTTCGAGCGGGCACCGGGGCCGGGGCCGCCTGATGGCGGCGCGCAGGCCCTCGGCGTACATCGCAGGCATCTACGAGCACCCCGAGCGATCGATCGAGACCGCGTCGCTGGCGACGGTGTACGTCGACATCGTCGCGGGAGTCCTGGCCGACGCAGGCCTCACGATCGACCAGGTGGATGGGTTCCACACGTCGCTCACGCCCGGGGGGATGGTGTCGCTGGCCGACACCCTCGGACTGCGCCACGCGAGGCACTTCGACGGCACCGACCTCGGCGGCGCGACGTACGTGTCGTCCATGGCCACCGCCGCCCGGGCCATCGAGGCCGGCGACGCGGATGTCGTGCTCGTCGTCATGGCCGGGCTGCCGCGTCGCGGCATGTTCAACCGCGCGGCTCCCGGCCCGCACGCGGTCTACGAGCAGGCGCACGGTTCCACGCTCGTCGCGCAGTACGCCCTCGCGGCGCAGCGGCACATGGCGATGTACGGAACCACGCGCGAGGATCTGGCGCACATCAAGGTGGCATCGAGCTATCACGCGTCGTTCAACCCGCACGCCATGCTGCGGCAGCGCGTCACGCTCGAGGAGGTGCTCGAGCAGCCACCTATCGCGGAACCGCTGCACAAGATGGACTGCTGCGTGGTGAGCGACGGCGGCGGTGCGCTCCTCGTCGTCCGGGAAGAAGTGGCGCGCAGTCTCGGGAAGCCTCTCGTCGGCGTCATCGGCCACGGAGAGACGACGCGGAACTGGAGCAACGGCCGCCCTGACCTCACCACCACCGGAGCTGCGGAGACGGGTGCGCGCGCCTTCGCCGAGGCGGGAGTCACGCCGGAGGACGTCGACTACGCGTCGGTCTACGACTCGTTCACGATCACCGTGCTCCTCTCGCTGGAGGACCTCGGCTTCTGCCCCAAGGGCCAGGGCGGGCGGTTCGTCCGCGACGGAGCGCTGCTGTCCCCGAACGGCGTGCTGCCGCTCAACACCGACGGTGGCGGCCTGTCCAACAACCACCCCGACATGCGCGGCGGGATGATTCGCTCGATCGAAGCTGTGCGTCAGCTCCGAGGCGAGGCGCACCCCGCGCTGCAGGTGCCGTCCTGCGAGCTGGCCGTGGTGCACGGGTCCGGATTCTCGCTGGGGTCGCGCTCGATGTCGGCGACGAGCGTCCTGGTGAGGGAGTCATGACCGACCTGCCGGGCGTCGAGCTGGCGCTGAACCCCGAGGACCTGCCGTTCTTCGACGGGCTCGACCGCGGTGAGCTCTGCGTCCCGTGGTGCACGCACTGCGACGACCACGTGTGGCCGCCGCGCACGCGCTGCGTCGCCTGCTATCGCGAGGTGCACGAGTGGCGCAGCCTCGCGGGAACCGGGGAGATCTACTCGTTCTCCGTCGTGCACCGCGGCGAGGGCGCGTTCGCGGCGAGCACGCCGTACGTCGTCGCGCTGGTCGCCCTCGACGGCGGTCCGACGATCCTCGCGAACGTGCTCGCCGACGACCCGGCCGACGTCGGCGTCGGACGTCGGGTCCGCCTCGCGGGACCTCCCGCCGTCACGTCAGGACGGGGCGGGGCCAGGTTCCTGCTGGACTGATCCCAGGACCGCCCGCCTCCCGGCGCGTCCATGGTCGACTCGTGTCACGACCACCTCGCGCGGCACGCGGGGCCCGCAGGAGCCTGAGGATGTCGTGGCGTCCGATGACGTGCGCGCCCTCGTCGGCCCGACCGACCCGGTCCGCCACCACGACGACGACCACGACAGCTCGCGAGCGGTGCTGCATCGGGAAACCAGGCGACGCGCGGCGGTCCGGACTGCCACCCTCGGGGATCGGTGACGGGGAGGGCGGGGCCGGTGGACGTCGACGTCGAGACGCGCGCACTGCGGGCACGGGAGTCGTTGCGGCTGAGCGCTGTCGCCTGGGCCGTGCTCGTGCTCGGGACCGTCGCGGCCTACGTCGCAGCTCCGCACGACCAGCTCGCGACGGCGGCACGTGTTGTGG
This sequence comes from Candidatus Nanopelagicales bacterium, assembly GCA_035702165.1. Lineage (GTDB taxonomy): Bacteria > Actinomycetota > Actinomycetes > S36-B12 > CAIYMF01 > Longivirga. Next base: position 5,870 of record DASSQW010000162.1, on the reverse strand, counting down.
CGCCGCTGGTCGTCATCGCCTTCGTGGTCCTGGCGCTCCTGGCGGTGCGGCGCGCGTGGCAGGGACGGGGGTCCGGCAGCCCGGCGTCGACGTGGGCCGGCGTCGTGGCCGTCGTCGACGCCGTCGCCCTGCTGCTCCTGCTGCTGTCCGTGGCGGCGCTGGTGTGGCTGCTCGTCACGCTCTCGCGCTGCGGCGACAGCTGCTTCGTCTTCTGACGCCGCGGCACGTGCGAGCGACGTCGCTGCAGGTGAGCCAGGTGCCGCGCCGACGCGGCGCACTCAGCGTCCGGGTCGGGGTGCGTTACTGCGAGATTCGGCGCACACCACCGCGCGTCCGCCACCACGATGCCGTGACGGACGCCCTCACGAGGCGGTACGCCGGGCGCGCCGCGTCTGTGCGACCGGGCGCGCGTCGTCGATCACTGCCTCGAGCACTGCCACGAGCAGGTCGACGAAGGCCTCGAGGTCCCACTCCCAGTCGTCGATCTGCTCGGCGAGGAACAGCCCGTCGGTGACGGCGATGACGGTGCGGGCGAGCACCCGGGAGAGCGGCTTGTCGCCCTGGTGCGCCGAGCGTTCGAAGGTGGCGAGGAACCAGTCCGACAGCATCCGCTCGGTGTCGCGCCGCAGCTGGCGGAACAGGGCGTGCGCCGACGTCTCCTCGTCCTGCCGGGCGAGCGTCACACCGTGCCCGACACGGAGGAAGTCGGGGGTGTCGAGGAACGAGCGGGTGCCCTCGAGCAGGACCGCGCGCAACGTGGCGTCGCGCTGCTCGGCGCCGACGGCGGGCGTCCACCGCGGCTGGCGCTGCAGCCACGTCTCCCACGAGCTCTGCACCACGGCGCCGAGCAGGGCGTCCTTGTCCTCGAAGTACCAGTAGACCGAGCTCACCGGCAGCCCGGACTCCGTGCACACGCGCGAGATCGTCGTGCCGACGTAGCCGCGCTCGGCCGCCACTCGCGACGCCGCCCACAGCAGCCGCTCGCGGGACTCCTGCGGAGCTTGCCTGACCGTCGGGCGCGGGAGCGGAGCGGGCTTGCGCCGGCGCCTGCTCGCCGGCGCGGCGGCGATCTCGAGCGCCACCTCGCCCGTGGCGCGACCGAGCGCGTCGGTGATCCGGGCGTAGGACCACTTCGGGTCGATCTGGGTGGAGAGGAACAACCCGTCGGCGCTCGCCATGACGAACTGGGTGAGCAGCACCGGCAGCTCGGGGCGGCGGGCGACGGCGTCGGCGCCGAGGACCGCGCGGCACCACGCCACGGTGCTGCCGAGGGTGTCGGCGCGGACCTCGAGGAACCGCTCGCGAGCGGCGATGCCCTCCGACCCGCTGAGCAGGGCGAGCATGAGGCCGAACCGCCAGAACTCCGGCTGGCTGGCCAGGCCGATCCGGACCCGCTCGAAGCGGCCGCGGAAGCGCTGGCGCAGGTCGCCCGCGTCGGAGTCCTCCCAGGCGTCCTCGCCGTCGCGCCACTGCGTGTAGGAGTGCTCGAGGACCTCGGCGAGGAGGGCGTCCTTGTTCTTGAAGTGCCAGTAGACCGACGACGCCGGCAGCCCGCTGCGCTCCGTGACGAGCGCCATCGTGGTGCCGTCGTAGCCGCGCTCGGCGGCGATCTCGAGAGCGGCCTCGAGGATGCGCTCGCGCGACTCGGCACCCTGCTTGTGACGTCGCGGCGTCCTCGGCGGCACGTGCGGCTCCCGTCGTCGGTGTCCTGCTTCCGCCGCGGAGACTAGCGGCGCTACAGGGACGACAGAACTCCAGGGAGCGCAGAACAGCGTATGAGTTCCCCCAACATGATCATGTTGGGAGACCTACGCCGAGCAGAGCGATCGGCCGCGAGCCCGAGCCCGATCCCGAGCCCGAGCCCGAGTCCTCGACCGAGCCGGGGCCCCGCGGACGTCGTTCTCCGCACATGATCAGGTTTCGGAGGACGACGGGCTGCCGATGGCCGGGGTCAGCGGGAGAGGGTGCGGGACAGCCCCAGCGCCGCGGTCTTCACGGCAGGCGCCAGGCGCGCGGGCTGCAGGTGCGACGTCGGCACCGTGATCGAGATGGCGGCCACAGGGTCGCCCTTCACGAGCACCGGCGCGGCCACGCAGGACACGCCCGGTGTCGCCTCCTCGTGGTCGTAGCCGATGCCGGCCGCGCGGATCTGCGCGAGCTCGCCCTCGAGCGCCTTCGGGTCGGTGATCGAGTGGTCGGTGAGGCGGCGCAGCGGCCGGGCGACCACCTGCGACACGATGTCGTCGCGCGAGAACGCGAGCAGCGTCTTTCCCAGGCCCGTGCTCGAGAGCGGCAGCCGACCACCGACCCGGGAGGGGACGTCGACGCCGGAGTGCCCGCGGATCTTGTCGATGTAGAGGACGTCGAGGTCGTCGCGCACGCCGAGATGGATGGTCTCGTGCGTCGCCTCGTAGAGGTCCTGCATGAACGGCAGCGCCGCCTCGCGCAGCCGGTGCTTCACCGGGACGAGCTCGCCGAGCTCGAAGAGCGGGCGGCCGAGGACGTACTGCTCGCGGGTGCGCTCGAGCAGCCCGAGGTCGGTGAGCTCCTCGATCAGCCGGTGCGCGGTGGTCTTGGGCAGACCGGTCCGCCGGGCGATCTCCGACATGGACATCGGGTTGCCCGTCGGACGGAACGCCTGCAGCACATGGATGCCGCGCTCCAGCATCGAGTTCCGCGTTCGTGCTTGGCGTGCAATGGTTAGGCTGCCCTCAGCAGTGTCGGTGGTGCCCGGCACGGGGTCCTCCTCGGCGTTTCACAAGACGGAACACAGTCTGCGCGAGGGCGCCCCGATCGTCTACACCGGCACGCACATCGCAGGCACGTCCGCGGTGTGACGAGCGCCTCTCCGTACGCCGGAACGACGGAGTGGATTCCACGGATCCGGGGGTGAACACTCGCCCTGATGCCGGACGCTGTGCGGACGGTGCGGTGGCGCCTCGTCACCGGGGAACGGACGGCCACCGGCCGCCCAGCGACGCGAAGGGTTCGGCCGATGCCCAGCACGCAGTACGTCTTCGACTTCACCGAGGGCGATAAGGACCAGAAGGATCTCCTCGGCGGCAAGGGCGCGAACCTCGCCGAGATGACCCGCCTCGGCCTGCCGGTGCCGCCGGGCTTCACCATCACGACCGAGGCGTGCCGCGCGTACCTCGCGGGCGGCAAGGAGCCGGCCGACCTGCGCGTGCAGGTGACCAAGGCGCTGCGCTTCCTCGAGGACTCCGTCGACCGCCGCCTGGGAGACCGCCACGACCCGCTGCTCGTCAGTGTGCGCTCGGGCGCGAAGTTCTCCATGCCCGGCATGATGGAGACGGTCCTCAACATCGGCCTCAACGACGCCTCGGTCATCGGCCTGGCGGAGGCGAGCGGCAGCGACCGGTTCGCGTGGGACTCCTACCGCCGCCTCATCCAGATGTTCGGCAAGACGGTGCTCGACATCGAGGGCGAGCTCTTCTCCGAGGCGCTCGACAAGGCCAAGGCGGCCAAGGGCATCAGCAGCGACGTCGACCTCGACGTCACCGACCTGATGGCGCTGGTGCAGCGCTACAAGGACATCGTGCGCGACGAGAGCGGGCGCGACTTCCCGCAGCACCCGCGCGAGCAGCTCGACCTCGCGATCCGCGCCGTGTTCGACTCGTGGAACACCGACCGGGCGCGGCTCTACCGCCGCCGCGAGCGCATCCCGCACGACCTCGGCACGGCGGTCAACATCTGCACGATGGTGTTCGGCAACCTCGGCGAGACCTCGGGCACCGGCGTCGCGTTCACCCGCGACCCCTCGACCGGCGCACCCGGTGCGTACGGCGACTACCTGGTCAACGCGCAGGGCGAGGACGTCGTCGCCGGCATCCGCAACACCCTGTCGCTGGACGATCTGCACGACATCGACACGGCGGCCCATAGCGAGCTGATGACGGTCATGCGCCGCCTCGAGACGCACTACCGCGACCTGTGCGACATCGAGTTCACGATCGAGCGCGGCAAGCTCTGGATGCTGCAGACGCGCGTGGGCAAGCGCACCGCGGCCGCGGCGTTCCGCATCGCCACCCAGCTCGTCGACGAGCACCTCATCACCGAGGACGAGGCGCTCGAGCGCGTCACCGGTGCGCAGCTGGCCCAGTTGATGTTCCCGCAGTTCGACGGCGGGCCCGAGCGGACGCTGCTCACCAAGGCGATGGCCGCGTCGCCGGGCGCGGCGGTCGGCAAGGTGGTCTTCGACTCCGCGACCGCGGTCGCGTGGGCGGATCGCGGCGAGGCGGTCATCCTGGTCCGCAAGGAGACCAACCCCGACGACCTCGAGGGCATGATCGCCGCGAACGGCATCCTGACCAGCCGCGGCGGCAAGACCTCGCACGCCGCCGTCGTCGCGCGCGGCATGGGCAAGACGTGCGTGTGCGGCGCCGAGGAGCTCGACGTCGACGTCGCCGCGAAGCTCGTGCGCGTCGGCGACCTCACCATCCTCGAGGGCGACCTCATCTCCATCGACGGCTCCACCGGCGAGGTCTTCGCGGGGGAGGTGCCTGTGATGGCCTCGCCGGTCGTGCAGTACCTCGAGCACGGCCTCGAGCGGGCCATCGCCGAGGTCGACGACGAGACGGCGGCGCTCGTGAAGAGCGTCGACCGGATCCTCGCCCACGCCGACGACGTACGCCGCCTCAAGGTGCGCTCCAACGCCGACACGGCCGAGGACGCCGCCCGGGCGCGACACCTCGGCGCAGAGGGCATCGGCCTGACGCGCACCGAGCACATGTTCCTCGGCGACCGCCGCGTGCTCATCGAGCGCGTGATCCTCGCGGCCGACGACAGCGAGCGCCAGGAGGCCCTCGACGCCCTGCTGCCCATGCAGCGCGCCGACTTCGTCGAGCTGCTCGAGGCGATGGACGGCCTGCCCGTCACCATCCGCCTGCTCGACCCGCCGCTGCACGAGTTCCTGCCCAACTACACCGAGCTGTCCGTCCGGGTGGCCCTGGCCCACGCCGACGGCAGCGCCGACGTCAAGGATCTCGCGCTGCTCGCCGCCGTCGAGCGCCTGCACGAGTCCAACCCGATGCTGGGCCTGCGCGGAGTGCGCCTCGGCCTCGTCGTACCCGGCCTGTTCGGGCTGCAGGTGCGCGCGATCGCGGAGGCGGCGGCGCACCGGATGAAGGCCGGCGGGGACCCGAAGGTCGAGATCATGGTGCCGCTCGTCGGTTCGGTGATGGAGCTGCACCTGATCCGCGACGAGTCCGACATCATCGTCGCGGACATCTCCGAGCGCGAGGGAGTCACCCTCGACATCCCGATCGGCACGATGATCGAGCTGCCGCGGGCGGCCCTGACCGCGCGCCGCATCGCCGAGGTCGCGGAGTTCTTCTCCTTCGGAACCAACGACCTCACCCAGACGACGTGGGGCTTCAGCCGCGACGATGTCGAGGCCGAGTTCTTCGGCAAGTACCTCGACAAGGGCGTCTTCACCGTCTCGCCGTTCGAGTCCCTCGACGTCGACGGCGTGGGCCGTCTCGTCCAGATCGCCTCGACCGAGGGCCGCGCCACGCGCCCCGACCTCAAGCTCGGTGTCTGCGGCGAGCACGGCGGCGACCCCGACTCGGTGCACTTCTTCCACAAGGTCGGTCTCGACTACGTCTCCTGCAGCCCGTTCCGGGTGCCGGTGGCGCGCTTGGAGGCGGGGCGCGCCGCGATCAGCAGCGACGCGACCGACACCCGCTAACCACGATCTGCCCACCGTGTGGTTGCTTCCCGCGGCGTGTCGCGCCCGGAGAGCAACCGCACGGTGGGCAAGAAGCGGTGAGAGGGGCGGGACCGTCATGGTCCCGCCCCTCTCGCGCTGTGCGGCGCGTCAGCGATGCGCCGCGTGCTGCATCGGCTCGATG
>DASSQW010000161.1:0-11926 GCA_035702165.1 Candidatus Nanopelagicales bacterium | reverse complement strand
GTCGGCGTCTTCACGACCCACGAGTGGGCGCCGCGCGTCCTCATCGCCAACTCCAACCTCGTCGGCGACTGGGCCAATTGGGAGGAGTTCCGCCGCCTCGAGCAGCTCGGCCTGACCATGTACGGCCAGATGACCGCGGGCTCGTGGATCTACATCGGCACCCAGGGCATCCTGCAGGGCACCTACGAGACGTTCGCCGCCGTCGCCGACAAGCACTTCGGCGGAACGCTCGCCGGCACCATCACCCTCACCGCCGGCCTCGGCGGCATGGGCGGCGCCCAGCCGCTCGCCGTCACCATGAACGACGGCGTCGCGATCTGCATCGACTGCGACCCGCGCGCCATCGAGCGTCGCATCTATCACCGCTACCTCGACGTCCAGGCCGACTCCCTCGAGCACGCGCTCGAGCTCGCGGTCGAGGCGCGCGACGCGCGCAAGGGCCTGTCGATCGGCCTGCTCGGCAACGCTGCGGTGCTCGTGCCCCAGCTGCTCGCGACGGACGCGCCGTTCGACATCGTCACCGACCAGACCTCGGCGCACGACCCCCTGTCCTACCTGCCTATCGGCGTCGAGTTCGAGGACATGGCGACGTATGCGCAGAAGGACCCGCAGGAGTTCACCCGGCGCTCGCGCGAGGCGATGGCCGCGCACGTCGAGGCCATGGTGGGCTTCATGGACAAGGGTGCCCAGGTCTTCGACTACGGCAACTCGATCCGCGGCGAGGCCCAGCTTGCGGGCTACTCCCGTGCGTTCGACTTCCCCGGCTTCGTCCCGGCCTACATCCGTCCGCTGTTCTGCGAGGGCAAGGGGCCGTTCCGCTGGGCCGCGCTCTCCGGCGACCCGGCCGACATCGCCGCGACCGACCGCGCGATCCTCGAGCTCTTCCCGGACAACGCCAACCTGCACCGGTGGATCCCGATGGCGCAGGAGCGGGTGCACTACCAGGGGCTCCCGGCGCGCATCTGCTGGCTCGGCTACGGCGAGCGCCACCTCGCCGGCCTGAAGTTCAACGAGATGGTCGCGAGCGGCGAGCTCTCCGCGCCGATCGTCATCGGCCGCGACCACCTCGACTGCGGGTCGGTCGCCTCGCCGTACCGCGAGACCGAGGCGATGGCCGACGGCTCCGACGCGATCGCGGACTGGCCGCTGCTCAACGCGATGGTGAATGTCGCGAGCGGCGCGTCGTGGGTCTCGATCCACCACGGCGGTGGCGTGGGTATCGGCCGCTCGATCCACGCCGGGCAGGTCGCGGTCGCCGACGGCACCGAGCTGGCCGGCGAGAAGCTGCGCCGGGTGCTCACCAACGATCCTGGCATGGGCGTCATCCGCCACGTCGACGCCGGCTACGACCGGGCGGTCGAGGTCGCCGACGAGCGGGGCGTCCGCATCCCCATGCGCGAGAACGGCTGACGTGGTCGACCTACACCGCGGACCGGAGGCCTCGTTGCGCACGCGGAACGTGCTCGTCGACAACATCGGCGAGCTCGTCACGAACGACCCGTCGCTCGGCGACGGGCCGCTGGGCGTCGTTCGAGATGCCGCCGTGCTGGTGCTGGACGGCCGCGTCGCGTGGGTCGGGCCGCGCGGCTCCGCGCCGTCGGCCGATGCCGTCGAGGTCGTCGACGCCGACGGTGCCGCGGTGGTCCCCGGCTTCGTCGACAGCCACGCGCACCTGGCGTTCGCGGGCGAGCGGGCCGAGGAGTTCGCCGCGCGCATGTCGGGCCAGCCCTACTCCGCGGGCGGCATCCGCTCGACCGTGTCGGCCACGCGCGCGGCGGACGACGCCGAGCTCTCGGCGAACGTCGCCCGCCTCGTCGCCGAGGCCGCGGCCAGCGGCACCACGACCTACGAGTGCAAGTCCGGCTACGGCCTCACCGTGCACGACGAGGCGCGGTCGCTCGTCGCTGCGGCTCCTCACGTCGACGAGGTGACGTTCCTCGGAGCGCACGTCGTACCGCCGGAGTACGCCGACCGGCGCGACGACTACGTCGCCCTGGTCGCGGGCGAGATGCTGGACGCCTGCGCCCCGCACGCCGGCTGGATCGACGTCTTCTGCGACCGCGGCGCGTTCGACGGCGACGAGGCGCGCGAGATCCTGCGCGCCGGCATCGGGAAGGGCCTGCGCCCCCGCCTGCACGCCAACCAGCTGCAGCATGGCCCCGGCGTCCAGGTCGCCGTCGAGGTCGGTGCCGCGTCCGCAGACCATTGCACGCACCTCTCCGACGACGACGTCGATGCGCTCGCGGCCAGCGACGTCGTGGCGACCCTGCTGCCGGGCGCGGAGTTCTCGACGCGTGCGACCTACCCCGACGCACGCCGGCTGCTCGACCGTGGGGCGACCGTCGCGCTCGCCGCCGACTGCAACCCGGGCTCGTCGTACACGACGAACATCCCGTTCTGCATCGCGGTCGCCGTGCGCGACATGCGCATGACGCCCTCGGAGGCGCTCTGGTCGGCCACGGCGGGGGGCGCCCGGGCGCTGCGGCGCACCGACGTCGGGCACCTCGGCCTCGGTGCCCGCGGCGACCTGGCCGTGCTCGGCGCCCCTTCCCACCTGCACCTGGCCTACCGTCCCGGTGTGCCGCTCGTCCGCTCCGTCTTCCGCGCCGGCGCACGCGTCCGCTGACTCCCCGAGGAGAACCCATGACCGTCACGTCGACCGACCGCGTCGTCCCGCTCGACGACCATGGCGTCACGATCGACGACGTCGTCGCCGTCGCGCGAGGTGAGGCTCGCGTCGAGATCACGGCGCGCGCCCTGCAGGGCATGGCAGTCACGCGCGCGCGCATCGACGAGCTCGCGCACGCGAGCGAGCCGAAGTACGGCATCTCCACGGGCTTCGGTGCCCTGGCGACGCGGCACATCTCGCCCGACCTCCGCACGCAGCTGCAGCGCTCGCTCATCCGCTCGCACGCCGCAGGCATGGGCGACCCGGTGGAGCGCGAGGTCGTCCGCGCGCTGATGTTCCTGCGTCTCAAGACCCTGGCCTCGGGCCGCACGGGCATCCGGCCGGTCGTCGCTCAGACGATGGCCGAGCTGCTCAACCACGGCATCACGCCGATCGTCCGCGAGTTCGGCTCGCTGGGCTGCAGCGGCGACCTCGCACCGCTGTCGCACTGCGCTCTCGTGCTCATGGGCGAGGGCCACGTGTGGTCCGCCGACGGGGAGATCGTCGAGGCGGGACCGGTCCTCGCCGCAGCGGGCATCACGCCTGTCGTGCTCGAGGAGAAGGAGGGCCTCGCCCTCATCAACGGCACCGACGGCATGCTCGGCATGCTCTGCCTCGCGATCACCGACCTCGAGGGGCTCTGCGACATCGCCGACGTCACCGCGGCGATGAGCGTCGAGGCCCTGCTCGGCACCGACCGGGTCTTCCTCCCCGAGCTGCACGGGCCGCTCCGGCCGCACCCCGGGCAGGCCCGCAGCGCCGCGCGCATGCTCGCCGTGCTCGCCGGCTCGGGCATCGTCGCCAGCCATCTCGAGGAGGACACCCGGGTCCAGGACGCCTACTCGCTGCGCTGCGCGCCGCAGGTGGCGGGCGGCGTCCGGGACACGATCTCCCACGCGCGGACCGTCGCCGAGCGCGAGCTCGCTGCCGCGGTCGACAACCCGGTCGTGCTGCCCGACGGGCGCGTCGAGTCCAACGGCAACTTCCACGGCGCCCCGGTCGCCTACGTGCTCGACTTCCTCGCGATCGTGGCCGCCGACCTCGGCTCGATCTCCGAGCGCCGCACCGACCGGCTGCTCGACCGCGCGCGCTCGCACGGGCTCCCGCCCTTCCTCGCCGACGACCCCGGCGTCGACAGCGGCCTGATGATCGCGCAGTACACCCAGGCGGCCCTGGTGTCGGAGAACAAGCGCCTCGCGTCGCCCGCGTCGGTCGACTCCATCCCGAGCTCGGCCATGCAGGAGGACCACGTCTCGATGGGCTGGTCCGCGGCGCGCAAGCTGCGTCACAGCGTCGACAACCTGCGGCGCATCCTCGCCGTGGAGCTGCTCGCCTCGGCGCGCGGCATCGACCTGCGGGCCCCGCTGCTGCCGGCTCCCGCGACGGGCGCGGTCGTGGCGGCGCTCCGGGAGACCGTCCCGGGACCCGGTACCGACCGCTACCTCGCGCCCGAGCTCGCCGCGGCGTACGCGTTCATCGCCGAGGGGCGCGTCGAGGCCGCGATCGGCTCCGCCGGCGTCCCGGTGCCCTGACCGTAGGAACCTGACCCTGCGGACCCCTTCCGCCGGCGCCGGGCGCAGGAGTACAAGAAGCCCAGGGAGCCGGTGGCCGGCACCGGCCCGACGATCGGGGGCGGGCATGCGGAAGATCTCGCGCACTCTGCGGCAGGCGAACGACGTGGTGAGGGAGAGCCGAGCCACGGGCGCCGACGTCGACGAGGTGCTGCAGCGGCGCAACGCCCTGAGGGCGCAGCACATCGAGGACTCGCGCGAGGTGGTGGAGGAGTACGCCGACGCCGCACGGGCGGTGCGCGAGAACGGCTCGCCCGAGGACCGGCTGCGCGCCTGGGCGGCGCTCGAGGACGTGAACCGCCTCGGCTCGGGCCGACCCCTCGACCGGCGCGAGTTCCTCAAGAACGCGGCCCGAGCCGCAGCCGCCGTCGCTGCGGCGTCGGCCGGTGGCGCCACCGTGCTGGCCGCGGCGGGACCGGCGGCCGCGGCCGCCGCCCCGCGGGTGGCCATCGTCGGCGGCGGGCTGGCTGGCCTCCGGGTGGCGCAGAAGCTGTGGACCGAGCGCGGCATCCGGTCGACGGTCTACGAGGCCAATCCCGAGATCGGAGGCCGCGTCGAGACGTTGCGCGGCTTCTTCGACGGCGGGCAGATCGCCGAGATGCACGGCGAGTTCATCAACACCGAGCACACGTCGGTCAAGGCGCTCGCAGCGCGGTACGGCCTCGGCCTCGACGACCTGTACGCGACGCCGAACGGCACCGTCGACTCGTTCTGGATCAACGGCGGGCGCTACACCGAGGAGGACATCACCAAGGACTGGAAGGCGTTCGGCTACGACACCTTCCACAGCACTGTGCTCGGAGTCCAGGCACCCCAGACCTACGCCAACCACAACGCGGCCGCTGCGGCCATCGATGCGCAGGACGCGCAGACATGGCTGACCAACAACCTGCCTGGGGGCTCGTCGACGCGCCTGTACCAGCTGGCGCTGGAGTCCTTGCGCGGCGAGCAGGGCGTGCCGTCGGACACGTCGGCACTGGTGATGGTCTACCTCTGGTCGTACAACAACAGCGCCCGCTCGAACCACTCCTACCAGTCGAACAGCTTCCTCTCCACGGCGGGTGGCGATGAGCGCTGGCACGTCACGGGCGGCAACGACCAGCTCGTCTCCGGGATGGTCGGCGAGCTGCCCGCGGGCACGATCCAGCTGAGCACGGCGGTGCTCGCCGTGAAGCGCAACAGCGACGGCACCTACACCCTGACGATCAACTCCGGCGGCGGGAGGAACACGTCGGTGGTCGCCGACCACGTCGTGCTCGCGGCGCCGTTCAGCAGCCTGCGCGCCAACGTCGACCTCTCCAAGGCCGGGCTGTCGGCGGTCAAGCTGAACGCCATCAAGAACCTCGGCATGAGCACGCACGGCAAGGTCCTCCTGCAGTTCGACGGCCACCCCTGGTACGCCAACGGCTTCGACGGCAACATGCTCGTCGACTCGCCCACGAACTGGATGTGGGAGCAGAACTTCCAGGCGGGGAACAACACCGCGCCGTACGGGATCCTGCTGCAGTACCCGAGCGGCCCCACGACCCAGAGCTACGTGTCGACCTACGGCTGCACCAAGCACGAGGGCGTCGCGCCGGCTGCGCTCGTGTCGCAGGTCCTGGCACCGGTCAACACCTTCTACGGCCCGGGCGTGAAGGAGGCCTACCACGGCAAGGCCTGGTACCACTTCGGCCTCAACGACCCCTGGGTCCGCGGCGGATACCCGTTCTGGCGGGTGGGCCAGGTGACGGGGTTCTCGGGCATCGAAGGGGTCCAGGAGGGCGGCATCCACTTCGCGGGCGACGCGTGCGCGTGGGACTTCCAAGGCTTCATGGAGGGTGCGCTGCGCAGCGCGGAGCGCGTCACGTCCGAGATCTGAGCGCCACCGCGGGAGTAGCGTCGGCATCCCGTCCTACCGCCGCGGATCGGAGCCCAGTGTGAAGGCGATCACGGTCGTCCCGAAGACCGAGAACTCCCTCGAGTACGGCGACGTGCCCGAGCCCGACGAGGCGGCCGGATCGATCCTCGTCGAGGCCGTGGCGGTGGGCATCTGCGGCACCGACGTCGAGATCGCGACCGGGAAGTACGGCTGGGCGCCTCCGGGGCGCGAGCGGCTGGTGCTCGGGCACGAGTCGCTCGGTCGCGTGCTCGAGGCGCCGGCCGGCTCAGGTGTCGCAGCGGGCGACCTCGTCGCGGGAATCGTCCGCCGGCCCGACCCGGTGCCGTGCCCGTCCTGCGCCGTCGGCGAGTGGGACATGTGCCTCAACGGTCAGTACACCGAGCGCGGCATCAAGGAGATCGACGGGTTCATGTCGCAGCGCTGGCGCATCGAGCCCGGCTACGTCACGAAGCTCGACCCCAGCCTCGGGATCCTCGGCGTGCTGCTCGAGCCGACTACCGTCGTGACCAAGGCGTGGGAGCAGGTGGCGCACATGGAGACGCGCGCCTTCTGGCAGCCGCGCACGGTGCTCGTCACCGGGGCCGGACCCATCGGCCAGCTCGCCGCGCTGCTCGGGGTGCAGCGCGGTCTCGACGTGCACGTCCTCGACCGCATGGAGGCGGGCACCAAGCCCGACCTCGTCCGCGACCTCGGCGCGACGTACCACCACGGCAGCGCGCACGACCTGGACTTCGATCCCGACATCGTCATCGAGTGCACCGGGGTCGGCCAGGTGATCAGCGACGTCATCACCAAGGTCGGCGCCGGAGGGGTCGTCTGCCTCACCGGGGTCGGCTCCGGCGGGCGCACGACGGGCCTCGCGACCGCCGACGTCGCCACGGAGCTGGTGCTGCAGAACAACGTCGTCGTCGGCTCGGTCAACGCCAACCGCCGCCACTTCTACCGCGCAGCGCAGGCGCTCGAGCGCGCTGACCGAGACTGGTTGGGGCGCCTGGTCAGCCGGCGGGTCCCGCCCGAGCGGATCCAGGACGCCTTCGACCGCGGGCCGGACGACATCAAGGTGGTCGTGGAGTTCAGCGGCTCATGAGCGTGCGCGTGCTGCTCGTCGGGATGATGGCGAGCGGCAAGTCGACGGTCGGTCGTGCCCTGTCGGCGCAGACCGGCTGGCCCTACGTCGACAACGACGAGCTCGTCGCGCGCCTCGCGGGCCAGGCCACGCCCGACGTCGCGGCCGTGCGCGGCCCCGACGCCCTGCACCTGCTCGAGGGACTCGTCGTCGAGGAGATCCTGGCCATGGAACCGCCTGTCGTGGCCGGGATCCCGGGCTCTGCCGTCGTCACGGACACGACGCGCCAGCAGCTGCGCGAGGGGGGCTTCGTCGTCTGGCTGCGTGCCCGGATGGAGACTCTCGCCGCCCGCGTCGGCGACGGCGCCAGCCGCCCGTTCTTCGCCGGGCACGACGTCCTCGAGACCCTGAAGCGGCTCAACGAGGGTCGCGAGCCGCTGTACGCCGCTGCCGCCCACCTCGTCGTCGACGTCGACGACCGGACGCCGGACGACGTCGCGACCCTCATCCGCGCGGCGCTGGCCGACCACTGACCCGACGGCCGCAGGCGACCGCGCGGACGGGCGCACAGGCCGCGATCGCGATCAGCGATGCAGGCGCAGCTCCGGGGATGCGATGTCTGCGCAGCTGCGTGGCACGTCAGGTGTCGGGGTGGCGCGGCGACTCGCGCCAGACCCGCTCGAAGGGCAGCCGCCAGGCGTGCGGCGCGATCAGCTGGTGGATGGCATTGGGGCCCCAGGTGCCGGCGGCGTAGGGCTTCACCGGCGGCGGGTCGTCGAGCAGCGGCTGCGATCGCGCCCAGAGGCTCTCGATGCCCTCCGCGGTCGTGAACAGCGTGTGGTCGCCGCGCATGGCGTCCAGGATCAGCCGCTCGTACGCCTCGAGCACGTCGCGCGCGCGGTTGGTGTCCGAGGTCGAGAACTGCATCGACAGCTTCTCCAGCCTCATGCCGGGGCCGGGGCGCTTGCCGTAGAAGGACAACGACACCTTGCTCGCGTCGGCGAGGTCGAAGGTGAGGTGGTCCGGGCCGGCCGATCCGACCCCCGAGTTCGCGGGGAACATCGTGCGCGGCGCCTCGCGGAACGCGATCGAGATGATGCGGGCGCCCTCGGCCATCCGCTTGCCGGTGCGGAGGAAGAAAGGGACGCCGGCCCAGCGCCAGTTGTCGATGTCGCAGCGCAGGGCGATGAAGGTCTCCGTGTCCGAGTCGGCCGCCACGCCGGGCTCGTCGGTGTAGCCGGCGTACTGGCCGCGCACCACCTGTGCCGGGTCGACCGGCAGCATGGAGCGGAAGACCTTGTTCTTCTCCTCGCTGATCGCCCGCGGCTCCAGCGCGGTCGGCGGCTCCATGGCCACGAACGCGAGCACCTGGAGCAGGTGCGTGACGACCATGTCCTTGTAGGCGCCGGTCGACTCGTAGAAGGCCGACCGCTGGCCGAGCCCCAATGTCTCGGGGATGTCGATCTGCACGTGGTCGATGAAGTTGCGGTTCCAGATCGGCTCGAACAAGCCGTTCGCGAAGCGGAAGGCGAGGATGTTCTGGGCCGCCTCCTTGCCCAGGAAGTGGTCGATCCTGAAGATCTGCTCCTCCTCGAACGTCTCGTGCAGGCGGTCGTTGAGGACGACGGCGCTGTCGAGGTCGGTGCCGAAGGGCTTCTCCATGATGACCCGGGAGTTCGCGACGAGCTCGGCGTCGCGCAGCGTCTCGATGACGTCGAACGCCGCCTTGGGCGGCACGCTCATGTAGTGCAGCAGGCGCGCGTCGTCGCCGAGCTGCGCGGTCGCGGCCCGGACCGCCGTGCGCAGCGCGGGCGCGCCGGCGCTCATGGGGACGTAGGTGAGGTGGGACGCGAACTCGGCCCACTGCTCCGGCGAGATCCGGTGGTGGCCGCCGAACTCGTCGACCGCTTCGGCGGCGAAGGCGCGGAACTGCTCGTCGTCGAAGTCCTCCAGCGACGTTCCGACGATGCGCATCGATGGCGCGAGCGCCGACGTCGCGATGTGCACGAGGCCCGGGAGGAGCTTGCGGCGCGCGAGGTCGCCCCCGGCGCCGAAGAGAACGATGACGTGGGGCGAGGTCCGCTCGCCCGGCTGTCGGACCGGACGGCTCCCCGGGGCCGGGTAGGAGATCGTCTCGACGGGACGGTGGTCGCTCATCGCCCGATGATGGAGCAGGAATCCCCGCACGACCACCGTTGAGATGTGTCCACGCGCCGGTATGCCGGCGTCACAGCACATCTCGACGGGCTACCAGCGGTTGCGGGCCTCCTCGGCCCAGCCGGTGAGGCCGTCCAGCGCGACCCGCTCGCCGGTGCCGGTGCTCGCCCAGCCCGACCAGGTGCCGAAGCACTGGTGCACCTCGGAGGCGACGACGCCGAGGTCGGTGCGCGAGGCTCGCTCGTGGAACGGGGTGAAGACGGCGTCCACGCGCTCGCCGAGCACGCGCCACGGAGCGAGCCAGTCGGAGGTGTCGTAGTCCCAGGCGAGGTTCTCGCTGATCTTGTGCGCGACACCGCCGACGAACAGCGCGTTCTCGGTCGACCCGGTGCCGTCGGTCCACCGTCCGCCGACCTGCAGCGCCACGGCCCTTTCGGCCGCGTGGCCCACGCCGGCACCCCAGTTCCACGTGACCGCGTACGGCCAGCGGCCACGGCCGTGGTCGAGCACGCCGAAGCAGGACGCAGGATCGACGTCGTACGTCGCGCCCGCCACCCGCAACCGTCCGCGCAGCGGCCGGCCGAGGTCCTTCACGGTGTACTGGAAGAGCCGCTCGCTCCACGGGACGACGACCGCGAGGCTCTCGTGCCCGTCGGGGATCAGGGCGACCACGTCGAGGTCGACGACCGGCGTACGCACACGGATGCGCGTGCCCTCGCGAAGCTCGTCGATCTCGATGCGCAGCGCTTTCGTGCGCACGCGCGAGCCGCCGACGCCGCAGCGCGGCGCCAGCATCGCCCCGCGCCCGAGCGGTACGACGGCGTCGGCGACGGTCTCGCTGCCCGTCGCCCGCTCGAGCAGGTAGACCGAGTGCACGCCGGCGTAGTCGAGCGAGGAGACGGTGATGCCGAGGATGTGCTCGGGCGTCACCACGCCCCAGTACTCCCAGCGCTTCGATCGCCCCCAGCCGCGCAGCGCGGTCCGGTGCAGCGGACGTCGGCTCCAGCCGACCGCGTCCGGCGAGAGCCGGCCGTCGGGGAGGCAGAGGTCGACGGGCCCGGTGATCTCGCGCTCGACCGGCATCGCTCAGCGCGCCTTCTTGTCGCGCAGGTGCGCGATGCGCGGGTGCGCCGGGACCACCGAACGCACCCGGGCCGTGGCCGCGTCCCACGACGGGCCGTCGACCGCTGCCTCGCGCTTGAGGATGCCGATGGCGGCGGGGGAGTCGAGGCTCAGGCCGAGCAGCATCATCGAGTCGCTCTCGATGCAGGCGGCGAACGACGCCCACGGGAAGGTCTCCGTGCCGGTCGGGTTCGACGCCGTGAGCCCGTCCTTGTCGACGACGATCGTGAGCGGCTGCAGCATCTCCGGAGTCGAGCTCACCACCTGGCGCAGGCCGATGCGGGCAGGCAGGTCGCGGAACCACACCAGCCCGACGCCGATGATGCCGAAGAAGGGGATCAGAGCGAGCCACGCCGGCTGGACCAGGGTCAGTGCGAAGTACGTCGTGATGAAGCCGAGCGCGAGCAGCGTCGCGCCGATCATGCGCGTGCGCGCGGACGCGCCCGAACCGTCGCGCCACAGGCGCAGCGCGGCCTCGTAGTCCTTCGGGGTCGGTGTCCAGCGGAAGGTGGGGGTAGGGCTCACGCCTTCACCTTGGCATTGCTCGGGTCGTAGAGCGGGCGCAACGACGCGCGGCACGGCCAGCGCCGGTCGGCGATCTCCACCGTCCACTCGCCGGTTGCGAGGAAGTCTGCGTCGATCGGCACGTCGGCCTCGAGCATCGCCAGGCCCACGGCAGCCCCGAGCGTGTGGCCGTACGACGCCGCACGGACGTAGCCGAGCGGTACGCCGTCCCGCCGGACCACCTCGGCGTGCACGAGCATCGGCTCGGGGTCCTCGACCAGGATCTGCACGAGCCGCTTGCGCAGGGGGCCGGCCGCCTTCTGCGCGGCCGCCGCGTCGCGACCGAGGAAGCCGCCGGGCTTGTCCAGCGCGACCGCGAACCCGAGACCGGCCTCGAGCACGGTGTCGGTGTTGTCGATGTCGTGGCCGTAGTCGCGGTAGCCCTTCTCCATGCGCAGGCTGGCGAGCGCCTTCAGCCCGGCGTGCTTGAGCCCCACGCTCTCGCCCTCCGCGAGGAGGCGATCGTAGACGTGCGTGGCCTGCTCGGTGGGCACGTAGAGCTCGTAGCCCAGCTCGCCCAGGTAGGTGATGCGCACGCAGAGCGCGCGGGCGAAGCCGACGTCGATCTCCCGCGCGGCGCGGAACGGGAAGGCCTCGTTGGAGAGGTCCGCCGTGGTGACCCTGGCCAGGAGCTCGCGCGAGCGGGGGCCCTGGACGTTGATCTGCGCGTGGCCGCTGGTCACGTCGGTGACGAAGGCGTGGGCGTCGTCGGGGAAGTGCCGGCGCATCCAGGTGAGCGCGTGGCGGTGGGCGGTGTCGGAGGCCACCACCCAGTAGCGCTCGTCGTCGAGCTTGGTCACGGTCAGGTCCGCCTCCAGCGTCCCGCCCTGGTTGAGCCACTGGGTGTAGGTGATGACCCCGGCGGGGCCGTCCACGTTGTTGGCCGAGATGTAGTT
>DASSQW010000160.1:0-3342 GCA_035702165.1 Candidatus Nanopelagicales bacterium | reverse complement strand
CCAGCAGCAGCCGCGCCCGCGCCACTGACCGCCTTCCAGCCGATCGTCCGCTGGTGAGAGGCTGTGCCTGCCAGGGCCGTTAGCTCAACTGGCAGAGCAGCGGACTTTTAATCCGCGGGTTCCGGGTTCGATCCCCGGGCGGCCTACCCGTTCCGGCTGATCGTGGCGAGCACCGGATTGGCCGTCTCGGCGGCGAGGGTGCCGACACCCTCGTCGCGGCCGCGAAGCTCTGGCACTCCCACCTAGGCTGGCCGGCATGCGGCCTCTCAACCTCACCGCGGCGCTCGGCACGTTCGACGAGCCGTGGGCACCGCGCACCGTGGCGACGGTGAACGACTACGACGTCCGGGTCTTCCGGGCCCAGGA
Source organism: Candidatus Nanopelagicales bacterium (assembly GCA_035702165.1). GTDB lineage: Bacteria > Actinomycetota > Actinomycetes > S36-B12 > CAIYMF01 > Longivirga. Next base: position 2,976 of record DASSQW010000160.1, on the reverse strand, counting down.
CGAGTTCGCGCGCCACACCCATCCCGGCACCGACGAACTGTTCCTCGTCCTCGAAGGTCGGCTCACGATCCGCATGGACGACGGCGACGTCGAGCTGGGCCCGGGCGACCTGTACGTCGTCCCCCGCGGCGTCGCGCACCAGCCGTACTCCGCGGAGGGAGCCGCGGGGCTGCTCCTCGAACCCATCAGCACCCTGAACACCGGCGACAACCCCGGCGAGCTGACGGCGGAGCGTCGACTGCTCGATCGGCACGAGGCGTAGCCCGATCGGCGGCGTCGATCGCGCCCGATCCTCAGACCGTGCAGGCTGTGCAGCCCGAGAGGTCACCGGCCGCGGCGGCGCGGCGCGACATCGCCGAGCGCACGCCCATCCCCGCGAGCGAGGTGACGCTCAGGACGAGGACGACGGCGGTGTACGCCTCCGTCGTGCTGATGAGCCCGCCATGGGCCGCGAGGTAGCCGGCGACCATGGCCGGCACGCCGAAGGCGAGGTAGCTCGCGACGAACACCGCGGACAGCAGGCCGGCCCGCTCGTGCGGAGCCGCCAGCGGGACGACCGTGCGCAAGGCGCCCTGGAACGCGCCCCCGAAGCCGGTACCCGCCACAGCGGCACCGAGGAAGAACAGGACCGGCGACGACGTGACCAGTGCGGCCTCCGTGATCGATACGCCCACGACGAGTGCCACGACCCCCGCTGTCATGAGGCGCGCGGGATCGGTGCGGCGCGCGAGGAGCACGGTCAGCGACGCGGCACCGGCGAGGACGCCGAGGGTCAGGCCGCCGAGGAGAGGCGACGTGCGACCGACGACGGCCTGCGCGACGGCCGGGCCGAGGGAACCGTAGAGACCGGCGAGCGCCCACACCGCGACGATCGTGGGCAGCGCGAGGAGCAGCGGCGCGCGGGCGGCCGACGGAATGCCCAGCTGCGGCCGTAGCGACCGCACCGCACCCGGCCGGGTGGCGGACGTCTCGGCCATGAGGACGACCGCCAGGGCCTGGGCGGCGAGGAGCACGAGGATCACGGCGTACACGAGGTGGGTGGGCGACGGCAGATAGGCGACCAGGATCCCTGCGACCAGAGCGCCGCTCGCCGTCCCGGCCATGGCCGCCACAGCGTTGGCCACCGCGCCGCGCTCCCGGTCGAGATCGAGCAGCGCTGCACCCAGCGCGCCGATGGCAGCACCTGTCGCCAACCCCTGGACGATCCGGGCCAGCACCAGCGCGGTCACACCGTCGGCCGTGAGGAACACGAGCATCGCCACCGCCTGCACCCCGAGCGCTCCGAGGAGGACAGGCCGACGACCGACGTGGTCGGAGAGGGATCCCGCGGTGAGGAGCGCACCGAGCACCGCCACGGCGTAGACGCCGAAGATCGCGGTGACCGTGAGCGGACCGAAACCCCACTGCGCCCGGTACGACGCGTACAGCGGCGTGGGCGCGCTGGCGGCGGCGAAGAAGACCACGAGCATCGAGACGAGCAGGGCGAAGGCCGCGCCCTGGCGCAGCCGACGGCGCGCCGGACGGGACGTCGCCCCCGGGAACGGGGCGGTCGCCGACCTGGGGATCGTTCTGGTGTCGACCGGGATCGAAGCCATGGTCGCGCCTCTCGTGAGTACAGACAGGTCTGTCTGCTGTGACGAGCACGGTAGACAGACCTGTCTGTTAATGTCAACCCATGACTCCGACGACGTCAGCCGCCCCGGCTCGGGCCTCGGCCCGCGAGCGCCTCCTCGACGCTGCGGACGAGCTGTTCTACGAGGACGGCATCCACAGCGTCGGCATCGACCGGGTCATCGAGCGCGCGGGCGTCGCCAAGGCGACGCTCTACTCCACCTTCGGCAGCAAGGACGAGCTCGTGCGGGCCTACCTGCTGCGCCGGCACGAGCGCTGGCGGGCGCGCATGCTCGCCGGCCTCGAGCGCTACGAGACCCCCCGCGAGCGCCTCCTCGGCGTCTTCGACGTCCTCGCCGAGACGGCCGCCTCGCCCACGTTCCGGGGGTGCTACGTCGTGAACGCCAACGCCGAGTCGCCTCGGGGGGCTGCGGTCGAGGAGGTCTCGGACCTCGCGCGCGCAGATCGCCTCGCCCTCTTCGAGACGCTCGCCCGGGAGGCGGGGGTCGACGACCCCGCGCAGCTCGCGGCCGTCTTCATGCTCCTCTACGACGGAGCCGTCGTCGGCAGCCGGCTCGACCACGACGCTGCGGTCGTGAGCACGGCCCGCGCAGTCGCCGAGGAAGCACTCGATCGCAGCGGCTGAGCGGGCGCGCGGAGCGACATCGATGCTCGATCAGGTTCCACGACCATCGCCGTCACCATGGTCCTCGACGAGCAAGACGACTCCGCTCGGTGCGGTGAGCAGCGGCACCGTACGCCGCGCGGCCTCGTCGATCTGGATCCGCGGACCCGTCGGCGGCGGCACGCAGTGGTAGGTCCCGGGACCGTAGAACTGTCCGTAGCGCACCACGACACCCCTGGCTGCCAGCACCGATTCCTCGTGCTCCCGCACGGCGGCGCCACCGTCGCCGCCGAGGTCCCACGCCACGCTCTGCGCAACCACGCGCACGCCGCCGGCCGCGACCAGCAGGTTGCGCGTCCCCTCACGACGGATGCGCGCGTTCGCCGCCGTACTCGTGCCGAGGTCGGCCGGATCGTCCGGCAGGTCGGTCAGCTCGTGCAGCACCACGTCCGGCGCTCTCTCGGCGGCGACTTCGACCAGGCGCGGCAGGTCGAAGACGTCGCACACGACCGGCTCGGCCCCGAGGTCCCGCAGCAGGTCCAGCTTCGCCGGCGTCCGCGTCATGCCCACCACGTGATGACCGGCCGCGACGAGCAGCGGCACCAGCCGCACGCCGATCACGCCAGTGGCCCCGGCCAGGAAGACGCGCATGCCTCAGAGTAGGCCCGCCTCGGTCTGGTGCTGAGATCGCTTGTGGCTCAGTGCATCTGGCCTCGGCGGCCAGCCCTGATGAGAGCGGT
>DASSQW010000159.1:0-4359 GCA_035702165.1 Candidatus Nanopelagicales bacterium | reverse complement strand
GACTCGGGCCTGGCCGATCTCGACCCGGTGATGGACGCCGCGAGGTCGATGTACGCCGCCGTCAACGGGCTCGACCCGACGGTGTTCGCCTCGATCGTCGGGCTGGAGAACGAGGTCGTCGGCACCGTGCTCGACCTCGTGGGCGCACCCGAGGGCGCGGTCGGCACGTTCACCTCCGGCGGCACCGAGTCGTGCATGCTCGCGGTCAAGGCTGCGCGCGATGCGCGGCACGACGTCGAACGGCCGAACATCGTCGCCCCCACCACGGTGCACGCGGCGTTCGTGAAGGCGTGCGACTACTTCGGCGTCGACATGCGCTTCGTACCGGTCGACCACGCGACGTTCCGTGCCGACCCAGCGGCTATGGACGCGGCGTGCGACGACAGCACCGTCCTCGTCGTCTGCTCCGCGGTCTCCTACGCGCACGGGGTCGTCGATCCCGTCCCCGCGATCGCCTCTGCCGCAGCCGCTCGCGGGATCCCCTGCCATGTCGACGGGTGCATCGGAGGCTGGGTGCTCTCGTGGTACCGCCGTCTCGGCATCGACGTGCCGGAGTGGGACTTCACCGTCGACGGTGTCACCTCGATCTCGGTCGACCTGCACAAGTACGCCTACACCTCCAAGGGTGCCTCGACCCTGCTCTTCCGCGACCCGGCCCTGCGCCGAGCGTCGTACTTCGCGTCCGCGGACTGGCCCGGCTACGCGATGATCAACACCACGATGCAGTCGACGAAGTCGGCCGGCCCGCTCGCCGCCGCGTGGGCCGCGTTCCAGCACGTAGGCGCCGACGGGTACGCCGCACTCGCGCAGCGCACGTACGACGCGACGCAGGCGCTGGTCGAGCGGATCGGCGCCCTCCCGGGGCTGCGGGTGCTCGGCGTGCCGGATGCCTCCCTGGTGGCGGTCGCGTCCGACGATCCCGCGGTCGACGTCTTCGTGGTGGCCGACGAGACGCGGGCGCGCGGCTGGTACCTGCAGCCGCAGTTCGCCTACCTCGACCTGCCGCGCAACCTGCACCTGACGGTCACCGCGGCATCGCTCGCGAACGTCGACCCGCTGATGGCCGACCTCGAGGCAGCCGTCGCCGCCGCGCGCGAGATCCCTTCGGCCGCACCGGCTCCCGAGCTCGTCGAGGTCGCACGCAACCTCGATCCCGACACCCTCACGCGCGAGGAGTTCGCCGGTCTGCTCGCCTTCGCGGGCCTCGACCCGGCGGCGGTCAGCGGCGACGGCCTGCCCGAGCGGATGGCCGGGGTGAACCACCTCCTCGAGGCGATGCCGCCGCGCCTGCGCGAGCGCATCCTCAGCGAGTTCATCGGCCTGCTCTACACGGCGACCCGCCGCTGACCCACCGTCGATAGGTGTCCGCACGCCGGGATGCCGGTGTGTTGACACGTATCGACGGCAGGGGACGCGGGACCGGGACCGCGCGGGGGACGCGGCCCCGGCCGTCCGCGGCACCGCGCTGCTGCCCGTCCGAGGATCAGTGCAGCGGCAGCGCGGGGTAGGCCTCGCCGGTGAAGAGCGAGACCAGCTGCGGCGAGCCGAGGGTGCCGGTGGAGGTCGTCACCTGTTCGCCGGCGCGGTAGTCCGCCCACGCGGCTGACGACGTGGACGTGGCGGTCCGCGGCGCGGCGTACGCCGCAGCCACGAGGACCAGCATGAGGACGAGCACCCACAGGCCGAGCCAGGCGATCCGGTCGGTGCTCCACCACAGGGCGCGCTCCTGGCGGTGCGACTCGCGGACGGTGATGTGCTCGTCGGGCGGGATGCCCACGGTGGTCACGTGCAACGGGGGCAGCTCGTGCAGCGTCGTCGTCATCGCGCACCTCCGGGGTGCCTCGACCGGGGGCCGGAGTCCGTGCTCCCCCTCCGTCCCCACTGTCGACCCGCCCCCGCGCCGGAGTCCACCCGCGCCGGGGATCCGACCACCTTCCGGACGCCACCCACGCTCCACCGCGACAGGTGGGCGACCCCGGGCCGAGGGCGCCGCGCCAGGACGCGCGTCCCCGGCCCGGGGTCGGCTTCGGGACGTCCCGCTCCCGAGGCACGAGCGCTGGGGCCGCCATCCCGAGCGAGGGTCAGGCGACGACGTAGGTCACCGTCACGGTCACGGTCACGTCCTGGCTGCCGGCCTGGATCGGGATGCTCTGCGCCGCGCGGTCGGCGAAGGCCGCGGTCGGCATCGCGTAGCTGTACGCCGGCGCCGTGACGACCTCGCTGATGGTCTGCACCGCGCCGACGTGCACGCCGGCCGCTGCGGCGTACTGCTCGGCGCGCTGGCGCGCATCCGTGATGGCCGAGGCGCGGGCGTCGCCCTTGAGCGGGTCGGTGTCGTCGATCGCGACGTAGACGCCGTCGACGCGCACGTTGTCCCCGCCGGCGGCGACGGCTGCCGACAGGGTCGCGCCCGCCTTGCTCAGGCCGTGGATCCTCGCCGTGACGCCCTCGCTGACGACATAGCCGCTGGGCAGCCCCTTGGTGGTGTAGTTCGGCTGGATGTTCACCTGGGAGGTCTGCAGGGCCTTCGCGTCGACACCGCTGCCCTTGAGCGCCGCGATCACCGCGGCCTGCGCCTTGTTCGCCTGCGCGAGCGCCGCCTCGATCGTCTTCGCCGTCGCGGTCGCCGACATCGAGACGGTGAGCGTGTCCGGCGTACCCGTGACGGTGCCGACGCCGGTGACCGTGATGCCGGTGGTGGGCGAGCCCGAGGCCGCGGACGGCGCCACCGAGGCCGCAGCGCTCGGCCGGGCCGAGCCGAGCAGGTACGCCGCGAGCAGTGCGGCGACGACGAGAGCCAGGACGAGCGCGGAGCGCCGGGTGAGGGTGAGCGTCATGCCGCTTGGACGCGATCCCCCGCTCCCCGGTTCCCGCTCGATGGTCCGATGCGGCTGCGTCCGGCGGCCCTTCGCATCTGCCCGCTCTGGATGGGCGAGAGGCCCCTTTCCGTGCCTCCCACCCATCCAGAGCGGGGCGGTCAGCCCATCGTGCGCTGGCCGTCGAGCGCCTCTCGGACGATGTCGGCATGGCCGGCGTGCTGCGAGATCTCGGCGATCAGGTGCAGCAGCACCCTGCGGGCGCTCCACCGCGCGCCGGGCTCGAACCAGGGCGCGCTCGGCAGCGCGTGGTCGGCGTCGAGGCTGGGCAGCGACGCGATGAGCGCGTGGGTGCGGGCCCCGAGCTCGGCGTACGCCGCGAGGGCGTCGGCCAGCGTCTCGCCGTCGCGCAGCCGGAAGCGGCTCCGCGGATCGAGGTCGGCAGCGGGGTCCATCCAGGTCGCGATCGCCGCCGTCATCGCCCCAGGACCGTGGACGATGAAGTCGGTCCACTGCATCTCGGTCTCCGTGAGGTGGTGCAGGATCCCGCTGAGCGTGAGCTCGCTCGCGGTGGTGCGCGTGGCAGCCTGCTCGTCGGTCAGGCCCTGCATCGTGTAGGTGAGGAACCAGCGGTGGCGCCCGAGAGCGGCCAGCAGGTCGGTGCGCTCCTGGTCGAGCGCGATCTCGGTGACGGTCATGGGATCTCCTCGGTCGGTCGATCGGTACGACGACGACGCTAGGAGCAATTGCGGTCAGTTTCTGTCCGCGATCTGGAAGACTCTTCGGACATGGCCACGAGCGAGCGGACCCTGCGGCTGCTGTCGCTGCTGCAGACCCACCGGCACTGGACCGGCGACCAGCTCGCGGAGCGGCTCGGCGTGTCCGTGCGGACGGTACGTCGCGACGTCGACCGCCTGCGCGAGCTGGGATATCCCGTCGACGCCGTCCCCGGGGTCGACGGCGGCTACCAGCTCGCGGCGGGCGCCGCGCTCCCCCCGCTCATCCTCGACGACGAGGAGGCGGTGGCTCTCGCGGTGGCGCTCGAGCTCGCGTCGCAGGCGGCGGTCGAGGGCATCGGCGACTCCGCGGTGCGGGCGCTCGGCAAGCTCGGTCAGGTGCTGCCGAAACGCCTGGCCCGCAAGGTCGACGCGGTGCGCGCAGCGACCGTCACCGTGCCTCTGCCGATGTCGTCGGGACCGATCCCGACCGACGTGCTCGTGCGCGTCGCGCAGCTCTGCCGCGACCAGGAGCGCGCGACGTTCGGGTACGTCGCCGGCGACGGCACCGAGTCCGAGCGCGAGGTCGAGCCGGTGCAGCTCGCGCGCTACGGGCAGCGGTGGTACCTCGTCGCCTACGACCTCGGCCGACACGACTGGCGCACGTTCCGCCTCGACCGGCTGCGCGAGCCGTCCGGCACCGGCGCGACGTTCCGCCCACGTCGGCTCCCGGCTCGCGACGTACCGACGTTCCTCCAGCAGCGGCTGGGGTCGACGCACCCGACGTACCGGATCGAGGTCGAGGTGCAGGCGCCGGCGTCGGTCGT
>DASSQW010000158.1:0-13751 GCA_035702165.1 Candidatus Nanopelagicales bacterium | reverse complement strand
GCGATGATCGCCGCCGCGACGAAGAAGCGCATCCCCATCGCGACCAGGGGCGGCAGGGTGCGGACGGTGACGGCGATGCCGAGGTAGGTCGAGCCCCAGACGACGTACACGACGCCGAGGGCGCTCCACACCTGGGCCGGCGAGCCGGTCCGGGGTCCGGAGGTCCGGGTCTCGGCGGCGGTGGTCACCGGCACATCCTGGACCCCCGCGGCGGCCCGGCCGTGGCGGGGTCGCGACGACGCCCGGATCCGCGCTCCCACCGTTCGGCCCCGCACGACCGGCGGCTCGGGCCGTGTGCCGTCCGGTCCATCGCTCCGCGTGACGAGCAAGGGTGACCTGACCCGTTCCCACCGGACGACGTGCTCAGCGGACCGGCGGTCTGCGTAGGCAAGCCTGCGCTGCGCGACACAGTTCACAGCCTTCTGCGGGCACAGAGGGTTTCGAGAGGAGCAAAGTGTCCATCGCACGACCGGCGCACCTGGGGACGGCGGTCGATCGACACTCAAGGAGCCTCGATGAACGCGCTAGACCTGGCGCGGTGGCAGTTCGGCATCACGACCGTCTACCACTTCCTGTTCGTACCCCTCACCATCGGCACCGGCATGCTCGTCGCGATCATGCAGACGGCCTGGTACCGCACGGGTGACGAGAAGTGGCTCAAGGCCACCAAGTTCTTCGGCAAGCTGTTCCTCATCAACTTCGCCATGGGTGTCGTCACCGGCATCGTGCAGGAGTTCCAGTTCGGCATGGCGTGGAGCGACTACTCGCGCTTCGTCGGCGACATCTTCGGCGCCCCGCTGGCCGTCGAGGCGCTGGCCTCCTTCTTCCTGGAGTCCACGTTCCTCGGTCTGTGGATCTTCGGCTGGGACCGCCTCTCGCGCGGCCTGCACCTCGCGACGATCTGGGCCGCTGCGATCGGCACGATGATCTCGGCGTACTTCATCCTCGCCGCGAACTCCTTCATGCAGCACCCGGTCGGCTACGTCATCAACCCGGCGACCAAGCGCGCCGAGCTGACCGACTTCGGTGCCGTCCTCTTCCAGAACACGACCGTCGCGACCTTCGCGCACGTCATCGCGTCGGCGTTCCTCGTGTCCGGCGTCATGCTCACCGGCGTCTCCCTCTGGCTGATCATGAAGGACAAGAGCGTCGCCGCCATGCGCAGCACGCTCAAGCTGGGTGCGATCGTCGCGATCGTCGCCGGCCTCCTCGTGATGTGGACCGGTGACACGCAGGCCAAGATCATGGTGAAGCAGCAGCCGATGAAGATGGCGGCTGCCGAGGCGCTGTACCAGACGCAGGAGAACGCGCCGTTCAGCATCCTGACGATCGGCGACATCTCCGGCCAGCAGGCCACCCCGATCCTGGAGATCCCCGGGCTGCTGTCCTTCATGGCTACCTGCAGCTGGACCGGACCCGAGAGCACCGTGCAGGGCATCAACGACCTGCAGAAGTCCATGTCGGCGAAGTACGGCGAGGGCGACTACGCGCCCTACGTCCCGCTGGTCTACTGGGCCTTCCGCGCGATGATCGGCCTGGGCATGCTCGGCGTCCTGTTCGCGATCTGGGCGCTCTGGCTGGTCCGCAAGGGCCGTACGCCGAAGAGTAGGACCGTGGCGTTCGCCTCCGCGGTGGCGCTGCTCTTCCCGCTCATCGGCATCAGCGCCGGCTGGATCTTCACCGAGATGGGCCGCCAGCCCTGGATCGTCTTCGGCCTGATGAAGACCTCCGCGGGTGTGTCCCCGACTCTCACCACCTTCCAGGTGGGCCTCTCGCTGGTCGTGTTCACGCTGCTCTACGGCGCGCTCGCGGTCGTCGAGGTCGGCCTGCTCTTCCGCGCCGTGAAGATCGGCCCGCCGGAGACCGTCGAGCTCATCGACGCCTCCGAGGCCAACTCCGGCAAGCCCCTCACCTTCTCGTACTGACGGACCTGGAGCCTTTGACATGAGTCACGAGACCCTCGCGATCATCTGGTTCGTCCTCATCGCCGTGCTCTGGTGCGGCTACTTCGTCCTCGAAGGCTTCGACTTCGGGGTCGGCATCCTGCTGCCCTTCATCGGCAAGAACGAGGCCGAGCGCCGTACGGTCGTCTCGACCCTCGGCCCGGTGTGGGACGGCAACGAGGTGTGGCTGCTCACGGCGGGCGGCGCGACCTTCGCGGCCTTCTCGCTCTGGTACGCCACGCTGTTCAGCGGCTTCTACCTCGCCCTGCTGCTCATCCTGGTCGCGCTCATCATCCGCGGCGTGGCCTTCGAGTTCCGCAGCAAGCGCGGTACGGCGAGCAGCCCGAGCTGGCGCCGCAACTGGGACATCGCGATCTTCATCGGGTCGTTCGTCCCGGCGCTGCTCTGGGGCGTCGCGTTCGCGAACATCGTCGCCGGCGTCCCGCTCGAGCTGCAGAACGGCAACAGCGAGTTCACGGGCAACCTGTTCACGCTGCTGAACCCTTACGCCCTGCTCGGCGGCCTGGTCACCCTCGGCCTGTTCACCACGCACGGCGCGGTCTTCCTCGCCCTCAAGACCGACGGCGAGATCCGCACCCGTGCGAACGCGCTGGCCGGTCAGATCGGCGTCGTCACTGCCGTGCTCGCCGTGCTGTTCGGCGTATGGACGCAGCTCTCGCACAGCAACAACGCGGTCGCCAGCGCCGTCGTGCTCGCGCTCGTCGTGATCGCCTGGGTCGGCGCGCTCGCCGCCAACCGCATGGGTCGTGAGGGCTGGGCGTTCATCGCCTCGGCCGCCACGATGGTCTTCGTCGTCGTCTTCCTGTTCGTGTGCCTCTACCCCAACGTGATGCCGAGCTCGACGAACCCCGACGCGACGCTGACGGTCCAGAACGCGGCCAACTCGCAGTACACGCTGACGATCATGACCTGGGTCGCCGTCATCCTGACGCCGGTCGTGCTCGTCTACCAGGCGTGGACCTACTGGGTGTTCCGCAAGCGCCTCTCGCCCAGCCAGATCCCGAACCCGGAGGAGGGTTCGCTCGACCTGCCCCACGAGGTCGGCACCAGCACCACCGCATAACCTGTCCGCGTGCCCAAGCCGCTCGATCCCCGGCTCGTCCGCTACGCCCGAGGAGTCCGCAACCTCCTCGTCGGGTCGGTGGTCGTGGCGGCAGGCACCGCTCTCCTCGTCATCGCCCAGGCGTTCTGCCTGGGCGATGTCGTGTCCCGGGTCTTCCTCGGCGGTGCGACGCTCTCCGACGTCGCTCCCGTCGTGGGGATCCTCGCGGTCGTCGTCGGGGCCCGTGCGCTGCTCGGCAGCCTCGGCGAGGGCCTGGCGCAGCGCGCGGCCACCCGGACCTCGGCCCAGCTGCGCGCGCAGCTGCTCGCCCACGTCGTACGCCTCGGGCCGGTGTGGCTCTCCGGCGAGCGGCGGGGGCAGATCGCGACGCTGACCACGCGGGGCATCGACTCGATCGAGCCCTACGTCTCGCGCTACCTCCCGCAGCTGGTGATCGCCGCGATCGTGCCGTTGACGGTCGGCATCGCGATCCTCACCCAGGACTTCCTCGCGGCCGTCATCGTCGGCGTCACCGCGCCGCTGATCCCGGTCTTCATGATCCTCATCGGCCGCTACACCGAGGCCGCGACGGCCAAGCAGTGGTCGACGCTGGGCATCCTGTCCGGCCACTTCCTCGACGTCGTGTCCGGCCTGCCGACGCTCAAGGCGTTCGGCCGCGAGCGCGCGCAGAGCGAGCGGATGGCCGAGATCGACCGGCAGTACCGCCACGCGACGATGGGCGTGCTGCGGGTGTCGTTCCTGTCCTCGCTCGTGCTCGAGGTGCTCGCCACCCTGTCGGTGGCGGTGGTCGCTGTCGCGATCGGCCTGCGGCTCGTCGACGGCGACATCGACCTGCGCACCGGTCTCACCGTCCTCATCCTCGCGCCGGAGGTCTACCTCCCCATCCGCGCGGTCGGGGCGCAGTTCCACTCCGCAGCCGACGGCATCGACGCCGCGGAGCAGGTGTTCGCGGTGCTCGACGTCGAGCCCGCGGCGACCGGCACCGCCACCGACGTTCCCGAGGGCGACGTCGTGATCGACGACGTGTCGGTGACCTACCCCGGCACCGAGGTCGTGGCGCTCGCGCCCACGTCGCTGGTGCTGCGCCGCGGGACCGTGACGGCGGTGGTCGGTCCTTCGGGCGTGGGCAAGTCGACGCTGCTCGCCGCGCTGCAGGGCTTCGTGGCGCCGTCGTCGGGAGCGGTGCGCATCGGCGGCACCGACCTCGCCACGCTCGCTCCGGAGGCGTGGCGATCGCACGTGGCTGTGGTGTCGCAGGACCCGGTCCTCCTCGGACCGACGGTCGCCGACGACGTCCGCCTGCGCCGGCCCTCGGCCGGCGACGACGAGGTCGTCGCAGCGCTGCGCTCCGCCGGCATCGACCCCGCGTCGCTGCCCGACGGCGCGGGCACGCGCGTGGGCGACCTCGCGTCCGACGTCTCGGCGGGGCAGCGGCGCCGCGTCGCGCTGGCCCGCGTGATGCTCGAACCCGCGTCGCTCGTCCTGCTCGACGAGCCGACCGCCGGCCTCGACGACGCGACCGAGGCCGACGTCGTCGCGACCGTGCGCCGGCTCGCCGACGCCGGCAGCGCCGTCCTCGTCGTCGCGCACCGGCCGTCGCTCGTCGCGGGCGCCGACGAGGTCGTCGCGCTCGCGCCGGTAGGGGTCGGCGCATGAGCACCGCGACCGTCTCTCCCGTCCGCCGGTTGCTGCCGTGGGTCGCGACCGAATGGAGGCGCCTCGCGCTCGCGGTCTTCCTGGGTGCCATGGCCATCGGCTGCGGCGTCGGGCTGCTGGCGGTGAGCGCGTGGCTGATCTCGCGCGCCGCGCTGCACCCGCCGATCCTCGAGCTCGACGTCGCGATCGTCGCGGTGCGCGCGTTCGGTATCGGCAAGGGCGTCTTCCGCTACGCCGAGCGCCTCGTGTCGCACGACGCCGCGTTCCGCGCGCTGTCCCGGCTGCGCCTCGCAGTCTACGACCGGCTCGCGGTCGTCGCGCCGGCCGGAGTTCCGGCGTACCGCCGCGGCGACCTGCTCGAGCGCCTCGTGCGCGACGTGGATGCGACGCAGGACCTGCCGCTGCGCGTGATCCTGCCCTACGCCGCGGGCGGCATCGTCGCGCTCGCGTCGGTCGTGCTCGCGTTCGTCATCCTCCCGATGGCGGGCGTCGTCCTGCTCGTCTCGCTGCTGCTCGCGGCGACCGTCGTCCCGTGGATCACGGCCCGCGCCGCGGCCGACGCCGAGCGTGCGACGGCGCCCGAGCGCGGGCGCCTCAACGGCGACGTGCTGACGCTGCTCGACGGTGTCGGCGACCTCACGATGTCGGGCTCGGCGCAGGCGTGGCTCGACCGGCTCGCGGCCGACGACGAGCGGATCGGGCGGCTCACCGCGCGCAGCGCGCGGGCCTCCGGGCTGGCCCAGGGCCTCGGCATCCTGCTCTCGGGCGGTGCCGTCGTCGTGATGCTGCTCGTCGCGATCCCGGCGGTGCGGTCCGGCGCACTGGTCGGGGAGAACCTCGCCGTGCTCGCGCTGCTTCCGCTCGCGACGTACGAGGCGGTCGTCGCGATGCCCACGGCCGCACTGGCTCTGGGCCGGGTGCGCGGCTCGGCGCAGCGCGTCGTCGAAGTGCTCGACGCGGTCGACCCGGTGCCCGACCCAGCCGCTCCCGCGGTCGCGCCGGCGGGTGTGGTCGGCGTGCGCATCGAGGACCTGCGGGCCGCGTGGCCGGGCGGCGACGCCGTGATCGACGGGCTGTCGCTCGAGGTGGCGGCCGGCGAGCGGATCGGCATCGTCGGGCCGTCGGGCGTGGGCAAGTCGACGCTGCTCGCGGTGCTCGCCGGCTTCCTGCCCTACCAGGGCTCGGTCCGGCTCGGCGGTGTGGAGCTGCACGACATGACCGGCCACGACGGCCGATCGGTCGTGGGCTGGTGCCCGCAGCTGCCGCACGTGTTCGACACCTCGGTCGTGGAGAACGTGCGCCTCGCGCGGCCCGAGGCCAGCGACGAGCAGGTGCGCGAGGTGCTCGACGCCGTCGGCCTCGGACCGTGGCTCGACGCCGCCACGCTCGGCATGGACACGTCTGTCGGCGACCACGGCGCGCTCGTGTCGGCCGGTCAGCGCCAGCGCCTCGGCGTCGCGCGGGTGCTGCTCGGCGGTCACCCGGTGGTGCTGCTCGACGAGCCCACCGAGCACCTCGACGAAGCCACCGCCGACGCCGTCGCCGACGAGCTCCTGCGCGCGCTCGAGGGCCGGACCGTCCTCTGGGTGGCGCACCGCCCGCACGGCCTGGACAGCCTCGACCGCGTCGTCCGCCTCGGCTGACCTCCAGCTCCTGCCCACGCTGTGGTTGTTTCCCGGCGCGGCACGCCGTGGGAAGCAACCGCACGGTGGGCAGAAGCTGGAGGTGCGGGCCGAGCGCTGCGGCGTACCCCCGTGACGCCGCCACGCGAGGTGCGGGCTCAGCCGGTGCGCAGCTCCACGACGTCGCCGGTGTCGTCGACGACGACGGTGAGACGCGAGGCCAGCCAGTCCGACGCGACGCGGGCGTGGACGCCGACGACGCGCAGCGGTCGCTGCTCGAGCCGGGCGAGCCGCACGATCTCGGCCAGCGGCAATCCGTCGTAGCGGTGCAGCCACGGGCACGACGCGGTCTCGCGCGGGTCACGGGTCGGGCTCACAGGGGGATGATCGACCGGTTCCGATCACGGTGCAGTCACGGCCGGTGGCGGAAACCTGCCACGGCGGGATCGCGCCAACCGCAACCGGTTCCGCGCGGTCGAGATGGCGGGTTACAACCCCTCCATGGCTCTCCGCCGGCGCTCCGTCGCCCTGCTCGCCGCGCCCGCCGTGGTGCTGTCCCTGCTCGTCGTCGCTACCCCTGCGACGGGATCGCCCGCCGGCTCGCGCGCCATGAGCGCCCCGGCCGTCGTCGCACCGCGCACCATCACCCTCATCACCGGCGACGTCGTGACCTACACCGAGCTGGCCGGCGGCCGATCGAGCGTGACGGTGCGGCGACCGGCGAACGCGCACGGCGGCATCCAGCAGCTCACGATCAAGGGCCACGTCTTCGTCATCCCGGACGAGGCGCTGCCCTACCTCGCGGCCAAGCGCGTCGATCGCCGCCTCTTCGACGTCACCGGACTGGTCGAGCAGGGCTACGACGACGCACGCACCGGCGGCATCCCGCTGATCGTGCGGTACGACGGAAGCGCGCGCGCCGCTCTGCCGGGCACGACCTCGACGCGGTCGCTGCCCAGCATCTCCGGCGCCGCGGTCAAGGTGGAGAAGTCGCGCACGCGCGGCATGTGGACCGCGATCACGCCGGCGTCCAAGCGCAACCGCCCGACGCCGAGCACCCGCGGCGCGGTCACGGGTGGCGCCTCCTCGACCGTGCCGCCGACCACGAGCTACCTCGGCGCCGGCATCGGCACCGTGTGGCTCGACGGCCGCGTGCAGCCGGCGATGGCCGAGAGCACGCTGCAGATCGGCGCCCCGAAGGCCTGGGCCTCGGGCTGGGACGGCGACGGCGTGAAGGTCGCGGTGCTCGACACCGGCTACGACCAGAACCACCCCGACCTCGCGGGCCGCGTCGTCGGCAGCGCGAGCTTCGTGCCCGGCGAGACCGTCCAGGACGGGCACGGCCACGGCACGCACACGGCGTCGACCGTGGGCGGCTCCGGTGCGGCGTCGGGGGGCGAGGAGAAGGGCGTCGCGCCGCACGCGCAGCTGCTCATCGGCAAGGTGCTCGCCGACGGCGGCTACGGCGAGGACTCGTGGGTCATCGCCGGCATGGAGTGGGCCGCGAAGCAGGGCGCGAAGGTCGTGAGCATGAGCCTCGGCGGCTCGACGCCGAGCGACGGCACCGAGCCCGTGTGCGCTGCCGTGAACGACATCTCGGCCGCGAGCGGGACGCTGTTCGTCGTCGCTGCGGGCAACGCCGGCGCCGAGGCGACGATCTCCTGCCCGGGTGCCGCGGACGCCGCGCTCACGGTCGCTGCCGTCGACAGCACCGACTCGATGGCGTGGTTCTCCTCGCAGGGCCCGCGCTACCTCGACTACGGCCTCAAGCCCGACGTCGCGGCACCGGGGGTCGACATCCTCGCGGCGAAGGCCGGCGGTAACGCGACCGACGGCTGGTACACGAGCATGTCGGGCACGTCGATGGCGACCCCGCACGTGGCCGGCGCTGCGGCCGACCTCGCCGAGGAGCACCCGGGCTGGACCGGGCAGCAGCTCAAGGACGCGCTGATGAGCACGTCGAAGCCCATCGACGGAGGCACCTACCACGTCGGTGCCGGCCGCATCGACCTCGCCGCGGGCACCACCGACCTCGTCACCGCGACGGGGTCGGCGTACCTCGGGTTCTCGGCGTGGCCGCACCCGGCGCTCGCCCCGGAGTCGAAGACCATCACTTACTCCAACAGCGGTTCGGCGCCCGTGACCCTCGACCTCGCGGAGTCGGTGCAGGTCGCAGGCGGCCCCTACGACGTCGACCCGTCGATCGACGCAGGCACGCCGGCGCCGAGCGGCATGTTCACCCTGTCGCAGCACCGCATCACGGTGCCGGCGCACGGCTCGGTCGACGTCGTCGCCACCGGCGACCCGTCGAAGGGGCAGATGGCGCGCCGCTACGTCGGACAGGTCGTCGCCACCGATGCGAGCGGCACGCTGAAGGCGCGCACGCAGGTCGGCCTCTACATCGAGGACGAGCGCCACAACCTGACCATCGACCTGCGCGGCCGCGACGGGAAGCCGACCGCTGGCTACGTGCAGATCCAGACGAAGGGCAACCCCGACGTCAACGTCGTCGCGATCGACGAGAGCGGCACGCTGACGATGCGGGTGCTCCCCGGGACCTACAGCCTGCTCAGCTACCTCGAGGGTCCGGGCGTGGACGGACCCGACACGCGAGACATGGTCCAGCTCGCCGACCCGGAGGTCGTGCTCGATCGCGACCGGACGGCGAGCCTCGACGCGAGCACCGCCGTGCCGGTCCGCGCGACCGTGCCGAAGAAGACCGAGGACCGCGTTCTCTTTCTGGACTGGTACCGCAGCTTCGACAGCGGCGACTACGCGGCCGGTCAGTACATGCTGCCGTCGACGATCGACCAGATGCTCGCGCAGCCGACGAGGACCGTCACGGACGGGCAGCTCGAGTTCGAGGCGCGCTGGCGCAAGGCCTATCCGCTTCTGCAGCTCACCGATTCCGGTCGCGCGCTCCGGGTCTACGGACAGGGCGGGTCGTCGCTCTACCAGGGCGCTGGGGCGATCCGCGTCGTGGACGTCGGCACCGGCAGCGTCGCGGACTACGCCGGCAAGGATGTGCGCGGCGCGCTCGCGGTAGCCCGCGTCTCCGACGACGTGCTGCCGTGGGACCGGGCGCAGAACGCTGCCGACGCCGGTGCTGCGCTGCTGGCCGTCGTGGCGGCGCCGGGCGCCCCGCTCGCGCAGTACGTCGGAACCGAGACGGGCACCGACAGCGCCGTCCCGGTCTTCTCCGTGGGCGCGAGCGACGGCGCCGCCCTGCTGGCGTCGGCGGCAGCGGGGCGTCGCGTGACGGCGGAGGGCACGCTGGACTCGCCGTACGTCTACGACCTGGCCGCGGCGTGGCAGCAGCGCGTGCCCTCGACGCTGGTCTACGCGCCGGCTGCGAGCGACTTCGCGACCGTGGACATGCGGTTCCACGGCGCGACGGTGGCCCCGGGCGGTGAGTTCAGGCTCGACTACCGCTCCTACCGGCCGTACGGCTTCGGCTTGCCGCTGCGCCAGTCGACGGGGACGACGCGTATCGACTACGTGGCCGCCTCGCCCGGCACCACGTGGGCCGAGGGCGTGCTGGGCGGTCCGGATCTCATGTGGTCCCAGTCGTCGGAGGTGCACCCGCTCGCCGCGGGCCGGCGCACGACGCAGGACTGGCTGGCTCCGGTCGTCCACCCCGCCGACGGCGGCGGCTTCTGGTCGTCGTTCCGCGATGCCTACACGACCCAGTTCAACGTGCAGCCGTGGTCCGACGGGGGCGGGCACGCGGGCTACATCCAGCGCGACGACGGGAATCCCAGGCAGGCCGACGACACCCTGTCGCTCAAGGTGTGGCAGGACGGCGAGCTGGTGAAGGACGCGACCGGGTTCGCCTCGGCGACGCTGATGGACACCGGCGACGGTGCACACCGGCTGCGGATCGATCTCACCGCCACGCGCGACGCCACGGTGTGGACGTTCTCGCCGCGCACGCACACGGTCTGGGACGTCGTGTCGCCGCCTCTCTCGCAGGGTCTCGACTCCGTCGACCTCCTCCCGGTTCTGCAGGTGGGCTACGACGTCCAGACCGACCTCGCGGGCTACACCCGGCAGGGACGGCAGAGCCTGCGCTTCTCCGTGACCCACCTCGCCGACGCGTACGGCGCCGGCACGGTCGGGGGGGTCACGCTCGCGGTCTCGGTCGACGACGGCCGCCACTGGCGCACCGTCCCCGCGACCGCCGCGGGTTCGGGCTGGTACTCGGTGTCGTTCACCGCGCCCGCCCATCGCTTCGTCTCGCTGCGCGTCATGGGCAGCGACACGAAGGGCAACACCGTCCGCCAGGACGTCATCCGCGCCTACGGCGTGCGCTGACGGTGACGGTGCACGGGGGTCCGCGGTCGGTCGGGGTCGGGGGGCCCCGGCCGGCCGCAGCCCCCGATCAGAACGGCGAGGTCCCACCGCAGGCACGGCGCAGCGGCGTACGACGGGAACCTGCGCCGACCGCTGCTCGTATCCTTCCGGGGACGTCGAGGGGTGGGGGACGCATGCTGGGCGCGGTCGGGCTCGGGCCGGACGAGGAGGACGTCTACCGTCGCCTCGTCCTGGCCGGCGACTCCGCACCTGCCGCGCTCGCGGCCGATGCCGACCTCCCGCTGGCCGAGCTGGACGCCGTCCTCGACCGCCTGGTGGACCGCGGTCTCGCCGTACGCAGGCCCGACGGAGTCTGCTCCGCGGCGCCTCCCGCGATCGCGCTCGGCGCACTGCTGCGCGAGCAGCGCGACGCCCTCTACTCCGCGGAGCTCGACCTCGCCGAGCTCGCGGATGCCCACCGCAGCGCGACGTCGGGACGCGTCCCGTCCGACGTCGTCGAGGTGCTCACCGACGTCGACGCCGTGCGCCACCGGTTCGCGCAGGTGCAGCAGGGCGCGCAGCGCGAGGTGCGCTCGATGATGGTGCCGAACCTGACCGTCGTGCCCTACGACGACAACGACGCCGGGTACGAGGCGCTGCGCCGCGGCGTGCGCTACCGGGCGATCCTCGACCGCGCTGCGCTCGGTGAGCCCGGCATCGTGAAGGCGATCCTGCGCGACCTCGCCCGCGGCGAGCAGATCCGCGTGGCGGACCACGTCCCGGTGAAGATGCTCATCGCCGACGACGCCCTCGCGATGCTGCCGCTCTCCGCCGAGCGCAACACCGCGCCGGAGTCGCTGCTCGTCCACGCGGGCGGCCTGCTGTCGGCGCTCACGACGTACTTCGAGCTGTCGTGGGAACGCGCGTATCCCCTGTGGCCCAACCGTGCCGGCGACGAGCTCGTCGAGCTGCGGCCCGGTGAGATCGACGAGCTCGACGGCCAGATCCTCGCCCTGCTGCTCGCCGGCATGACCGACCAGGCTCTCGCCGGCCAGCTCGGCCTCTCGCTGCGCACCGTGCAGCGCCGCATCCGCGTGCTGATGGACAAGGCCGGCGTCGACACCCGCATCCAGCTCGGCTGGCACGCCGGCCGAGAGGGCTGGGCCTGACACGCCCTGACGTCCCCGAACATGATCATGTTCGGGGAACTACGCCCCGCGACCGGATCAGTGCGCGAGCGCCACGAGGGCATCCAGGTAGCGCTCCGCGATGGCCCGCTGCTGGTTGCGCGTGATCGGCGTACCGAGCCGGGCGAGCGACCAGGCCGGTCGTGACGCGGCGCGGATCTCGGCGATCACCTCGCCGTCCGCCGAGCGTCGCATGGTGAACGCCTCCTCGCCGCGCACGGGATGCCCGGGGAGCGTGCCGTAGGCGAACCCGCGGACGTCGCCGAGGCGCTCCACCCGCACCACGCGGCACGGGGCGGTGACGCGCCAGGGCCCGAGACGCGTCTGCTGCAGCACGATCGTGCCGACCTCGAGCGTGTGCGACGAGACATGGACGTCGAACCCCGCCCCCTCGTGCATCCGCCACGAGAGCAGCGCCGCGGTCGCGCGGTCGAGGGTCCCCTCGCCGCGACCGAGCACACGCGACGTCGTGAGGCGCCAGAGCCCGTCGTCCTCCGCCGGCTCGCGCAGCGGTTCCCCGGTGTACGACAGCGGCAGCGAGCGCAGCCGCTCGACCGCCCGCGGGTCGAGCAGCTGCGGAGGCACCGACGCAGTGTGGCGCACCCCGGTCGGGCCATGGGCATGCGCCACGATGGGCGCGTGGGGGAGTCCGACGAGCTGCCGTTCCTCGTGCCGGCGTCGCCGGAGACGACCCCACGTCGGACCCGCGAGCACGACGTGAGCCGGCGCGAGGGGCAGATCATCGTCGTCGGCTTCCTGGTCGCCAACCTGATCTCGATCATCGTGCTGCTCGCGATGCGCGGCATGGTCGACGCCGGGGCCGAGCCGACCCAGCAGTTCGTGCTCGGGATCGGGGGGCTCGTCGCGGTGGCGGCGGTGTCCCAGATCGTCCGCTGGCGTGTGCGGCGTCGGTCGGGCCTGCCGATGCGCAGCCGCTCGCCGCGCGACGACGTGCGGTTCCTGCGGGAC
This sequence comes from Candidatus Nanopelagicales bacterium, assembly GCA_035702165.1. Taxonomy (GTDB): domain Bacteria; phylum Actinomycetota; class Actinomycetes; order S36-B12; family CAIYMF01; genus Longivirga. Next base: position 997 of record DASSQW010000158.1, on the reverse strand, counting down.
TCGGCCGACGCGTGCGGCTGGCCGAGGCTCGCCGTCGAGCTGGTCCTGCTGGTGTCCTGGCTGGCGGTGATGGTCCTGGCGATCAGCTTCTTCCTGACCGCCTTCACGGGGACCTGGGACTAGACGGCCCTCCGCCTCCGGATCCCCGGCCCGTCCGGGCGTCCCAACGGCGCGGCGTACGGCGCGGTTTCGACCTGCGGCTCGCAGGTGATTTGATGCGGACTAGAGGCGCGAGGGTGCGCCGGGGCGAGCGGCGATCCCGCGCTCCCGGCGGACCGTCGCACGACGGCAACCGCCAGGAGGTCCACCCATGACCGCAGACGGAGGCCCCGAGCTCGTCCAGCTCCTCACCCCCGAGGGCGAGCGGGTCCACCATCCCGAGTACGACGTCGACCTGACGCCCGAGCAGCTGCGCGGTCTCTACCGCGACCTGGTGCTCGTACGCCGCGTCGATGCCGAGGCCACGGCGCTGCAGCGCCAGGGCGAGCTGGGGCTGTGGGCCCAGTGCGTCGGCCAGGAGGCCGCCCAGGTCGGATCCGGTCGAGCGCTGCTCCCGGGCGACTTCGCCTTCCCGACCTACCGCGAGCACGGTGTCGCGTGGGTGCGCGGCGTCGAGCCGATCTCGCTGCTCGGCCTGTTCCGCGGCGTGACCAACGGCGGCTGGGACCCCAACGAGCACAACATGGCGCTGTACACGATCGTCATCGGCGACCAGTGCCTGCACGCGGTCGGCTACGCGATGGGCATGCAGCGCGACGGCTCCGACGACGCCGTCATCTGCTACTTCGGCGACGGCGCGACGAGTCAGGGCGACGTCAACGAGGCGTTCGTCTTCTCGGCGGTCTACAACGCGCCGGTCGTCTTCTTCTGCCAGAACAACCAGTGGGCGATCAGCGAGCCGCTGGAGCGCCAGAGCCGGATCCCGCTCTACCGCCGCGCCGCCGGCTTCGGCTTCCCCGGCGTCCGGGTCGACGGCAACGACGTGCTCGCGGTGCTG
>DASSQW010000157.1:0-6331 GCA_035702165.1 Candidatus Nanopelagicales bacterium | reverse complement strand
GTCGCGCGACTCGATCTCCTGGCCGCCCGGGAACCCGACCACCAGGACGACGGCCGCTGCCCCCGCCGCGAGCACGACGGCCTCGGAGACCTCTGTCGCTGTCGACTCGCCCGTCACCGGGTCGTAGCCGCGTGCGAACGGCACCGTGCCGGGCAGCGCCGAGAGCAGGGAGTCGACGCGGGTGGGGCTCACCCGCGACGAGCCGCCGCCCTGGTAGCGGGGCTGGTCGGCGTAGGCACCGATGACGACGAGCCCGTCGCTCGACGGAAGCGGCAGCACGCCGTCGTTGGTCAGCAGCACCGTGCCGGCCGCTGCGGCGCGGCGCGCGAGGGCGTGGTGCGCCTCGTGATCGGCGTCGACCTTCTCGCCGCGCAGCGCGTCGCCCCGCAGTGCGAGCTCCACGACCCGCGCGGCCGACTCGCGCAACCGGCTCTCTGGCAGCGTGCCGTCAGCGAGGGCTGCGCGAACCTCGTCGTCGAAGACTCCTCCGCTGCCCGGCATCTCGAGGTCCATGCCGGCGTCGAGCGCGAGGACCCGGTCGTTGGTCCCGCCCCAGTCCGACACGACGAGACCGTCGAAGCCCCACTCGCCGCGCAGGATCTCGCGCAGCAGGTGCACGTGGTCGCTCGTGTGCTTCCCGTTGACCCGGTTGTACGACGTCATCACTGCACGCGGCGAGGAGCGCTCGACCGCGATCTCGAAGCCGCGCAGGTAGATCTCGCGCAGCGTGCGCTCGTCGACGACGACGTCGACGACCATCCGCATCGTCTCCTGGTTGTTCACGGCGAAATGCTTGAGGCAGGCGCCGACGCCGGTGCTCTGCACTCCCTGCACGAGCGCCGCGGCCATCGCGCCCGAGAGCAGCGGGTCCTCGGAGAAGTACTCGAAGTTGCGGCCCCCGCGCGGGTGCCGCTTGATGTTGAGGCCGGGACCGAGCACGAGCGCGACGTCCGCGGCGCGCGCCTCGGTACCGATCGCCGCGCCCCCCTCGCGCACGAGGTCGACGTCCCACGTCGAGGCGAGCACCGTGGCGACGGGGAAGCAGGTCGAGGGGACGCTGTCGAACAGTCCCACGTGGTCGGTGTCGCCGCTCTGCTTGCGCAGCCCGTGCGGCCCGTCGGTCATCATCACCGACGGCACGACGCCATCGATCGCCTGCGTGGTCCAGAAGTCGCGCCCGCCCACGAGGGACAGGCACTGCTCGGTGCGCAGCGCCGCGACGATCTCGGCCGCCCGGGCACGTTGCTCGTCCATGGGAACCCCCTCGTCGGTCCGTTCGAACCTACCCTGGAGCCCGAGGGACCAGGAGGTCGGCCGATGACGACGGCGGAGCAGGACCGGCTCGACGAGGTCGCGGCCGGCGGCGCGGCGTGGCGGCGTTGGGGCACCTACCTCAGCGAGCGCGCGTGGGGCACCGTGCGCGAGGACTACAGCGCCGACGGCGACGCCTGGAGCTGGTTCCCGTTCGACCACGCCCGCTCGCGCGCCTACCGGTGGAACGAGGACGGCCTGGCCGGCTGGTGCGACGAGGCGCAGACCGTCTGCCTCGGCATCGCGCTGTGGAACGGCGCCGACCCGATCCTCAAGGAGCGCCCCTTCGGCCTCACCAACTCCCAGGGCAACCACGGCGAGGACGTCAAGGACTACTGGTTCTACACCGACAACCTGCCGACCCACGCCTACGCGTCGATGGTCTACAAGTACCCGCAGGCGCAGTTCCCCTACGACGACCTGCTGCGCACCAACCAGCAGCGCGGCCAGGACGTGGGCGAGTACGAGCTGCTCGACGCGCTGCGCGACGAGTGGCTGGCCAACCGCTACTTCGACGTGCAGGTGGAGTACGCGAAGGCCTCGCCGGAGGACCTGGTCCAGCGGATCACGGTGACCAACCGCGGTGACCGCGCGGCGCCGGTGCACGTCCTGCCGCAGCTCTGGTACCGCAACACCTGGACCTGGCAGCGCGCCGAGGCACCGCGCATCCGGCTGGCCTCGCACGGCGTCGCGCGCACGCTGCACGACGACCTCGGCGAGCGCTGGTTCTCCGTGACGTCGTCGGTCGATGCCGAGCCCGACCTGCTGTTCTGCGAGAACGAGACGAACAACCAGCTGCTGTTCGGCTCGCCCAACGCCTCGCCGACGGCGAAGGACGGCATCGACCAGTACGTCGTCCACGGCCGCGAGGATGCGGTCTCGCGCGACTCCGGCAGCAAGGTCGCCGCGCACGTCAGCGCGACGCTGCAGCCGGGTGAGATCCTCACGGTCACCGTGCGGTTCTCCCCCGCCCGCCTGACCCGGCCCTTCGACGACGCCGACGACGTGCTCGCAGCGCGGCGCAGCGAAGCAGACGGGTTCTACGCCGCCCTCGCCGACGACGCCGTCGAGCCGCTCACCGATGACGAGCGGCTCGTTCAGCGCCAGGCGATCGCCGGTCTGCTCTGGTGCAAGCAGTACTACCACTACGCCGTACGCCGCTGGCTGCAAGGAGATCCGGGGGAGCCCCAGCCGCCGGCGCAGCGCTGGACCGCGCGCAACTCCGACTGGCAGCACTTCGCCTTCGCCGACGTGATCCTCATGCCCGACGCGTGGGAGTACTCCTGGTTCGCCGCGTGGGACCTCGCGTTCCACTGCGTGACGATGGCGATGGTCGACGCCGACTACGCGAAGGCCCAGCTGCTCGTCCTGCTGTCGTCGAGCACGCAGCACCCGCACGGGCAGATCCCGGCGTACGAGTGGAACTTCGGTGACACGAACCCGCCGGTGCACGCCTGGGCCGCCTGGCAGGTCTACCAGCTCGACCGGCGCCGCACCGGCACGGGTGACGTCGAGTTCCTCGCGTCGGTCTACCGGTCGGTGACCCTCGACGTGATGTGGTGGCTCAACCAGAAGGACGCGCGCGACCGTGGCGTGTTCGGCGGCGGCTTCCTCGGGATGGACAACATCGGCGTCTTCGACCGAGACGAACCGCTGCCCACAGGGGGCACGCTCGCGCAGGTCGACGGCACCGCGTGGATGGCGACGCTGCTCCTGCAGATGCTCGAGATCACCGTCGAGCTCTCGCGCCACGACCCGACCTACCTGCAGATGTTCGGCCGCTGGGTCTGGGACGGCTGGCTCGTCGCGCACTCGCTCGAGGAGGGCGCGGGCAGCGTCAGCCTCTGGAACGACGAGACGGGTTTCTACCACGACGTCATCGAGATGCCCGACGGATCGGCCACCTCGCTCGAGGTGTTCTCGATGCAGTCGGTCGTGCCGCTGTTCGCGAGCGTCTCCATCAGCGACCAGCACACCGAGGCGCTCCGCCTCATCGACGCCACGATCCGCAAGGTGCGCGCGACGTACGAGGTCGAGGGCGGCTTCGCGCCGCTGCGCCTCTCGGGCGGCGACGGGACGCATCAGATGATGGCGGTGGTCGGCCACGACCGGCTGGCGCGGATGCTCGAGCGCATCCTCGACCCCGACCAGTTCCTCTCCCCCCACGGTGTGCGTTCGATCTCGCGCGCGCACCTCGCGGCGCCGTACGTCTACCGGGTCGGCGACGCCGCCTACACGGTCGCCTACACGCCCGCCGAGTCGGCGAACCGGATGTTCGGCGGCAACTCCAACTGGCGCGGCCCGGTGTGGATGCCGATGAACTTCCTGCTGGTGCAGTCGCTCGCGGCGTACGCGTCGTTCCTCGGCGACACCGTCGAGGTGCCCGACCCCGCCGACCCGTCGGGCCGGGTTCCGCTCGCGACCGTCACCGACCGCCTGGCGCGGCGGCTCTCCGGCTTGTTCGTCCGCGGCGAGGACGGCCGACGGCCGGTCCTCGGCGACGACGACTACCTGCAGACCGACCCGCACTGGCGCGACCTCGTACCGTTCTACGAGTACTTCGACGGCGACACCGGCCGCGGCGTCGGAGCCAGCCACCAGACCGGCTGGACCGCTCTCGTCGCCGTCCTCCTGCAGTACCGCGGCCACCTCCGCTTCGACGACGTCTGACCTCGACGTCACTGCCCGAACGCAGGAGTTCCGGCGCCGTTTCCCTGCATTGCGGCAGTAACGTCGAACGAGGGAGGGGACGGACCGTCCGGTCCGCCCCCTCCCTCGTGCGTGCGATCGTCAGGCGCGCAGGGCCTCGGCGAGCTCGCGGAACTCCTCGACCAGCACGTTCATGTCGGCCTCGGTGTGCGCGAACGACACGAGCCACTGCTCGTCGAGCCCGGGCGGCGTGAGCACGCCGCGGTTGACGCCCCACAGCCACGACAGCTCCGCAGCGCCGAAGTCGGTGCGCTTGTAGTCGCGGTAGTTGCGGACCGGCGACGCCGACCACGTGACGCAGCCCTTCACGCCGAACCCGACGGTATGGGCGGGCAGCGAGTGCGCCTCGATGGTCTTCTCCATCGAGCGCATCGCGCCGACGTTGAGCGCCTCGGCTGCGGCCAGCGCCTCCTCGGTGGCGATCTCGTCGATCGCGACCGCGGCGGCCATCACCAGCGGGTTGCCGTTGTAGGTGCCGAAGTGCGGCATGCGCTGGTCGGTGATGCACTCCATGACCTCGGCCTTGCCGCCGAACGCCGCGAGCGGCAGGCCGCCGCCGATGCTCTTCGCGAGCGCGACGAGGTCGGGCGTGACGCCGAGGCGCTGCGAGGCACCGGCGTATCCCGCGGTGAGGCCGGTCTTCACCTCGTCGAAGACGAGCAGCGAGCCGTTCTGGTCGCAGAGCGCGCGCACGCCGGCGAGGTAGCCCTCGTCGGGGACGACGATGCCGATGTTCTCGAGCACCGGCTCCATGAACACGCAGGCGATGTCCTTGCCGTGCTCGGCGAAGATCGCGCCGAGGCGGTCGAGGTCGTTGTAGGGGACCACGTGGACGGTGCCGGCCTCGACCTCGAACGGCGTGACCGGGGTCGGAGCGGACTCGGGACCGGCCTCCGCGACCGACGGCTTCACCGACACCTGCAGGGCGTCGTAGCCACCGGGGTAGCCGCCCTCGATCTTGATGATCGCCTTGCGGTTGGTGAACGCGCGGGCGGTGCGCAGCGCGTACATGGTCGCCTCGGTGCCGGAGTTGGCGAAGCGCAGCTGGTCGAGGCCGAACCGCCGCTGGAAGCGCTCGGCGGCCTCGGTCGCGCTCGGCGACGGCGTGACGAACAGCGTGCCGGTCTCGAGCGCCTTCGAGACGGCGGCGACGACGGCCGGGTTGAGGTGGCCGACGAGCATCGCGCCGAAGCCCATCGACAGGTCGAGCAGCTTGCGGCCGTCGACGTCGGTGAGCCAGGCACCCTGGGCGGACTCGATCGCGACGGGGTACGGGTCCCAGTGCTGGAACGACGACGGAACGCCCATCGGCAGCGGCTTGAGCGCCCGCGCGTGGTGAGCGGCCGAGCCCGGGGTCTGCGCCTCGAACCGCGTCCACTCCTCGGCGAGGAGCGACGCCACGCGCGCGGGGTCGATCGGCACCGACGAGGCCGGGACCGAGCGGTAGGTGGCCGGGTCGTTCGGCGGCCAGGTCACCGAGGGCGCGGCGGGTGCTGTGGTGTCGGTCATGCGGGCTCTCCCGTCAGGCGTGCGCCGCCCCTGCGGGGCGGAGGTTCCTGGCAGCGTAGTCCGGAACGAGCGGCCAGGAACCGCCGACCGGGACACCTGCGCCCCGGCCACCGGCCGCAGCGGCGTACGGCGTCCGTCAGGCGGTACGACGCCGCTTCGCGGGCTCGGCGTCCTTGGCCGTCGCCTTGGCGGCGGTCTTCTTGGCGGCCGTCGACTTCGTGGCCTTCGTCGCCGGAGCCTTCTTCGCGGCCGCCTTCTTCGCGGGCGCCTTCTTCGGCACGGACGCCACCGCGACCGGCTTCTCCGCCTTCGCGGCCGGCTCGCCCGCGCGCTCGGCCTTGCTCCGCTCGACCGACTCGCGGAGCGCAGCCATCAGGTCGACGACGATGCCGTCGCCCGGCTCGTCGGCGTCGGACGCAGCGGGCGCCGTGACACCCTGGCCGCCGGCCAGCTTGCTCTCGATGACGGCGAGCAGCGCCTCGCGGTAATCGTCGTGGTACTTCTCCGCGTCGAAGTCCATCGACAGGTTGTCGACCAGCGACGCCGCCATCGCGAGCTCCTGCTCGCGGACGTCGACGTCGGTCTCGAGGACGTCGAAGTTGGCAGCACGCACCTCGTCGGGCCAGAGCATCGTCTGCAGCACGAGCACTCCCTCGCGCACGCGCAGCGCGGCGAGCTGCGACTTCGACCGCAGCACCACGCGCACGATCGCGGTGCGCTCGGTCTGCAGCAGCGCCTCGCGCAGCAGCACGTAGGGCTTCACCGCGCGCGCCTCGGGCTCGAGGTAGTAGCTGCGGTCGAA
>DASSQW010000156.1:0-11807 GCA_035702165.1 Candidatus Nanopelagicales bacterium | reverse complement strand
CATCCACGCGTCGCGCGAGGAGCAGCTGCAGGCGACCGCGCAGCGGTTCTACTCCGGGCTCGGCGTACCCCTCGTGCTGCTCGTCCTCGACCGCGATCGGCTCGAAGCCGGGGGCGTGCCGGTGGTCGACGACCCGGTCGGCGACGACACCTTCCCGCACCTGTATGCCGCACTGCCGGTCGGCCTCGTCGACGAGGTGCGTCCCTACCCCGATCCGGATGCCTGAGGGGCACGGAACCAGGCCTCCTGCGCCTCCGGAGCGCATCGTCCGGGGTCGCTAAGGTCGCGGCGTGACGATCGCCGAGACCTGCTGGTGGCTGCGCGAGGCGCTCGCGCACGAGGAGTTCCGCGGCGAGCCGACCGACCCCGTGCGCTCGGACCTCACGGCCGACGTGGCCATCGTCGGCGGCGGCTTCACCGGGCTGTGGACCGCCTGGCACCTCACGCGACTCGACCCCGGCGTCGACGTCGTCGTCCTCGAGCAGGACGAGTGCGGCTTCGGACCGTCGGGCCGCAACGGCGGCTTCCTCAACGGCTTCTCCGAGTACGCCCCCGGCCTGCGTGAGCGGTACGGCGACGACGGTGTGCGCGCGGTCATCTCTGCGGGCGACAGCGCGGTGGCCGGCGTCGTCGGCTGGCTGGAGGAGCAGGGCGTCGACGCGTGGTACCGGTCGGCGCCCTCGCTCGGCGTCGCGTCGTCGCCGGCGCAGGTCGGCGCGTGGGACGCGCTCGTCGAAGCGACCCGCGCGCTCGGCCTCGGCGACCGGGTGAGCGTGCTGGACCGCGACGCCGTCGCTCGGGTCTGCGCCTCGCCCGTGTTCGAGGCCGGCGTCACGATGCGCGACGGCGGCGGCACGCTGCAGCCCGCCCGTCTCGTCCGCGCGCTGCGCCAGGCCTGCCTCGACGCCGGGGTGCGCATCCACGAGCGGACCCGGGTGCGCCCGCCGGACCCGGGCACGGTGGGTCGGATCGAGACCGACGGCGGCGTGGTGCGGGCGAGCACGGTCGTGCTCGGCGCGAACGCGTGGATGGCGGCCTGGCCCGGCTTCCGCCGGAAGATCGTGGCGCGAGCGACGTACATCGCCCTCACGGCGCCGGCGCCCGACCGGCTCGCCGACCTCGGCTGGACCGACGGCACCGGCATCTACGACGTCCGCTCGTCGCTGCGCTACCTGCGTACGACGCCCGACGGGCGGATCGCCCTGGGCGTCGGAGGTCAGCGCGGCAGCTGGAGCGGACGCATCGACGAGCGCTTCGACACCGACGAGGTCGGCGTCGGTCACGCCGTGCGCGCGATCCGCCAGTTCTTCCCGGGCTTCCGCGGCGTGCCGATCGAGGCGGGGTGGGGCGGACCCATCGACGTCTCGCCCACCCACGAGCCCTACGTCGGCACGCTCTCCCACGGCCGCACGCACTTCGCGCTGGGCTACACCGGCAACGGCGTCGGGCCGACGCACCTGATGGGGCGCATCCTCGCCGCGAAGGCGCTCGGGATCGAGAACGACGACACCCGGCTGCCGCTCGTCGGCGCCGAGCCGCGACCGTGGCCGGTGCAGCCCTTCCGCGGTGCCGGCGCCTCGGTCGTGAACGCCGCCGTCGTACGCCGCGACGACGCCCTCGACGCCGGACGCCGCCCCGACGCCCTCACCCGGCTGGTGGCCGGCCTCCCCGACCGCTTCGGCTACCACATCGGCTGAGCCGCCCCCGCACCGTGGCGCCAGCGCGGGCCGGCAGGCTCGGTCGCAGGCTCGGTCGCAGGCTCGGTCGCAGGCTCGGGCAGGCAGAGGCAGGGGCAGAGGCGCGGCCGCGGGCGACCTCCCGCCCGTCGGAGTTCTCCAGACATGATCATGTTCGGAGAGCTCCAGGGCCGTGGCCGCGTCGGATCCGACCGTCGGACATGACGAGAGGGCGACGACCCCGTGGTCGTCGCCCTCTCCTCCGTCTCGGTCACTGCTCGCTGGCGCTCGCGTCAGCGGGTCGCGGTGCCCTCGGTGTAGTCGTCGTCGCCGCTCTTGACCCACGACATCATCCCGCGCAGCTCGCGGCCGACCGCCTCGATCGAGTGCTGCTCGCCCCGGGCGCGCAGTGCCGTGAACTCGGGCGCACCGGCGTCCTGGTCGGCGATGAAGCGCGCGGCGAACGCGCCGGACCGGATGTCGGCGAGCACCGCCTGCATGTTCCCCTTGACGTGCGGGTCGATGACGCGCGGGCCTGACACGTAGTCGCCGTACTCGGCGGTGTCCGACACCGACCAGCGCTGCTTGGCGATGCCGCCCTCGTACATGAGGTCGACGATGAGCTTGAGCTCGTGAAGGCACTCGAAGTAGGCGACCTCGGGCTGGTAGCCCGCCTCGGTGAGGACCTCGAAGCCGTACATCACCAGCTGCGACATGCCGCCGCAGAGCACGGCCTGCTCGCCGAACAGGTCGGTCTCGGTCTCCTCGGTGAACGTCGTCTTGATACCGCCGGCGCGCAGGCCGCCGATGGCCTTCGCGTAGGACAGCGCGAGCGCCCAGGCGCCGCCGGTGGCGTCCTGCTCCACGGCGACGATGACCGGTACGCCGCGGCCGCCGGCGTACTCACGTCGGACGAGGTGGCCGGGGCCCTTCGGGGCGACCATGACGACGTCGACGTCGGCCGGGGGCTTGATGTAGCCGAAGCGGATGTTGAACCCGTGGCCGAAGAACAGCGCCTTGCCGGCGGTGAGGTGCGGCTCGATCGACTCGGTGTAGAGCGCGCGCTGCTTGTGGTCGGGCGCCAGGATCATGATGACGTCGGCCTCGGCGGCAGCCTCGGCGGGAGTCACCACGCGCAGGCCCTCAGCCTCGGCCTTGGCGCGCGAGGCGGAGCCCTCGAGCAGGCCCACGCGGACGTCGATGCCCGAGTCGCGCAGGTTGAGGCTGTGGGCGTGGCCCTGGCTGCCGTACCCGATCACGGCCACCTTCTTGCCGGCGATGATCGAGAGGTCGGCGTCGTCGTCGTAGAACAGCTCGGCCACGGTGGGCGCTCCTTGAGTGTCGGGCTGGTTGCGGGGGAAGTGTCCCAGAGCGCCGGGCGGCGCCCTCGGGCGGGTGGATCAGGCGGACCGCTCGGCGGGACGCAGGCTGCGGTCGGTGATCGAGCGCGAGCCGCGCCCCATCGCGACCATGCCCGACTGGACGAGCTCCTTGATTCCGTAGGGCTCGAGCACCTTGAGCAGCGCCTCGAGCTTGTCGCGGCCGCCGGTCGCCTCGATCGTGACCGTCTCCGTCGACACGTCGATGACCTTGCCGCCGAACAGGTTGATGGTCTCGACGACGTGATGGCGGTTCTCCATGTCGGCGCGGACCTTCACCACGAGGAGCTCGCGCTGCACCGCCGACTCGGGCTCGAGCTCCACGATCTTCAGCACGTTGACCAGCTTGTTGAGCTGCTTGGTCACCTGCTCGAGCGGCAGCTCCTCGACGTTGACCACGATCGTCATGCGCGAGATGCCCGTCAGCTCGGTGGGGCCGACCGCGAGCGAGTCGATGTTGAACCCGCGGCGCGAGAACAGCGCGGAGATCCGGGCGAGGACGCCGGGCTGGTCCTCGACCAGCACGGACAAGGTGTGTCGGCTCATCGTTCCTACTCCTCGGTGTCCCACACGGGGGCCAGGTCGCGTGCGACCTTGATGTCGTCGTTGCTCGTGCCGGCGGCGACCATCGGCCACACCATGGCGTCCTTGTGCACCACGAAGTCGACGACGACGGGGGCGTCGTCGAGCGACATCGCCTTCTCGATCGTGGCGTCGACCTCGTCGGCCGTCTCGCAGCGCAGGCCGTGGCAGCCGTAGGCGTCCGCCAGCTTCACGAAGTCGGGGATCCGGTGGCTGTGCAGGTCGGTGTTGGAGTAGCGCGACTCGTAGAACAGCGACTGCCACTGGCGCACCATGCCGAGCGACGAGTTGTTGATGAGGGCGACCTTGATCGGGATGTCGTTGATCGCGCAGGTGACCAGCTCCTGGTTGGTCATCTGGAAGCAGCCGTCGCCGTCGATCGCCCACACGGTCTTGTCGGGGCGGCCGACCTTCGCGCCCATGGCCGCGGGGACGCCGTAGCCCATGGTCCCCGCGCCGCCGGAGTTCAGCCACGTGCCGGGCAGCTCGTACTTCACGAACTGCGCGGCCCACATCTGGTGCTGGCCCACGCCCGCGGCGTAGATCGCGTCCGGGCCGACGATGGAGCCGAGCCGCTCGATGACGTACTGCGGCGACAGGGTGCCGTCGGCCGGCAGGTCGTACCCCAGCGGGTACGTCGTCTTCATCCGGTCGAGCTGCGCGGCCCACTCGGCGTAGTCGCCGACGTGGCCGGCGTCGTGCTCGGCCTGGATCGCGGTGACGAGGTCGGCGATCACCTCGCGGGCGTCGCCCACGATCGGGACGTCGGCGGTGCGGTTCTTGCTGATCTCCGCGGGGTCGATGTCGGCGTGGATCACCAGCGCATCGGGCGCGAAGGAGTCGAGACGGCCGGTGACGCGGTCGTCGAAGCGCGCGCCCAGGGTGATGAGCAGGTCGCTCTTCTGAAGCGCGCCGACAGCGGCGACGCTGCCGTGCATGCCGGGCATGCCCAGGTGCAGCGGGTGGCTGTCGGGGAAGGCGCCGCGCGCCATCAACGTGGTCGTCACGGGGATGCCGGTGAGGTCCGCAAGGCGGCGCAGCTCCTCGCTCGCGTGCGCCTTGAGCACGCCGCCGCCGACGTAGAGCACCGGGCGCTTGGCCTCGACGATCATTCGGGCGGCCTCGCGCACCTGCTTGGCGTGCGGTCGGGTCACCGGCCGGTAGCCCGGCAGGTCGATCTGCTCCGGCCACGCGAACGTCGTGGTGGCCTGCAGCGCGTCCTTCGCGATGTCGACGAGCACGGGGCCCGGTCGGCCGGTGCCGGCGATGTGGAACGCCTCGGCCACCGCGCGCGGGATCTCCGCCGGGTCGGTGACGAGGTAGTTGTGCTTGGTGATCGGCATCGTGATGCCGCGGATGTCGGCCTCCTGGAACGCGTCCGTGCCGATGTTCGCGCTCGGCACCTGGCCGGTGATCGCGACGATCGGCACCGAGTCCATGTAGGCGTCGGCGATCGCGGTGACGAGGTTGGTGGCGCCCGGCCCGGAGGTGGCCATGCAGACGCCGACGCGGCCGGTGGCCTGCGCGTAGCCCTCGGCCGCGTGGCCGGCGCCCTGCTCGTGGCGGACGAGGATGTGGCGCACCTTCGTCGAGTCCATCAGCGGGTCGTACGCCGGCAGGATCGCGCCGCCGGGGATGCCGAACACGACGTCGACTCCGGCGTGCTCCAGCGAGCGGACGAGGCTCTGGGCTCCGGTGAGCGGCTCGGTCATGGTGTCCTCAGCGTCCTCGGGTCTCTCGGTCGGTACTGGTCGGTGGGCCGGGCAACGAAAAACCCCCCGGCCCGAAGGGCGTCGGAGGGTGCACGCAGTCGAACGCGGTCCGTCAGGCTGCGTGCCCGCGAACTACGACGACGATGATGCTCTGGCTCACGGGATCACCGTAGCGGCGGGCCGTCCGGGATGTCACCCGCTGCCGCACGACGTCTCAGATGTTGAGATCCCTTGTCTGGGATCCTGAGACGGCTGCCGGGGCCGCGAAGATCGGCTCGATGGGGAGGTCGACGTACCCGCGGCGCACCAGCTCGGCAGCGGTACGCCGGCCCACGGGCCGCGAGAGCAGGTGGCCCTGCCCCAGCGTGCAGCCGGTCGAACGGAGGAGCACGAGCTGCTCGACGCGCTCGATGCCCTCCGCGATCACCGTGAGCCCGAGGTCGCGGCCCAGGCGCAGCACCGCCGGAACCGTGTCCCGCGCCGTTCCGACCCTGGCCACGAGCTCGCGGTCGACCTTCAGCGCGTCGAGCGGGAGCCGCGGCAGGTAGGACAGCGACGAGTAGCCCGTGCCGAAGTCGTCGAGAGCCACGCGGACGCCGAGGTGCCGGAGCCGCTCGAGCTCGCGGGCCGAGCTGTCGAGGTCGCGGACGAGGTGGTGCTCGGTGATCTCGAGGCACAGCGCCGCGGCAGGGACGCCGTAGCAGAGCAGGGCGTTCTCCAGCTGGCGCGCGAAGTCCCCGGTCTCGAGCTGGCGCGAGGAGACGTTGACGTGCATGCGCGTCTCGAGTCCGGCGGCCAGCCACGAGCCGAGGGTGCTCACGGCCGCGTCGAGCACCCAGCCGCCCAGAGGCACGATGAGCCCGCTCTCCTCGGCCGCCTGGATGACCTCGGTGACCGACCAGTCCGCGAGGTCCTGCTTGTCGAAGCGCAGCAGCGCCTCGACCGAGTGGATGGCACCGGTGCGCAGGTCGCAGATCGGCTGGAAGGCCAGCGCGAGGCGGTCGTGCGCGAGGGCCTGGCGCAGCCGGCTGGCGGCGTCGAGGCGCCGCAGCGCGTTGGTGTGCATGCCCGGCTCGTAGACCGACACGCGGTCGCGGCCGGACTCCTTGGCGCGGTAGAGCGCGAGGTCGGCGTTGCGCATGGCGCTGTCGGCGTCGTCCTGCTCGTCGGGACGCGCGAGCCCGATGCTCGCCGAGACGACGACGTCGCGGTGGCCGATGCGGTAGGGCTCGGACAACGAGCGGCGCAGGCGCTCCGCGATCTCGAGGGCGGTCTCGTCGGAGCAGTCCGCCAGCAGCGCGACGAACTCGTCGCCGCCGAACCTCGCGACGACGTCGGTCTCGCGCACCTCTGCCGCGAGCCGGCCGGCGGCCTCGACGAGCAGCTCGTCGCCGATCGCGTGACCGAAGGAGTCGTTGACGTCCTTGAACCCGTCGAGGTCGACGAACAGCACGGCCACACGTCCGCGGGCTGGTCCGGTCAGCGCCATCTCGACCCGGCCGGCGAAGACCTCGCGGTTGGGCAGTCCGGTGAGCAGGTCGCGCGTCGCGCGGTCTCGGAACAGGTCGGCCTGCTGCGAGAGCTGCACGACGAGCCGGTCGTTCTCGACCGCCAGCAGGGTCTGGCTCGCGACCACCGAGGCCAGCAGCGTCACCACGACGGTGACGACGAGCACGCCGCCGGAGCGACCGAGCGCGAGGGCGACCACGGCGATCGCGATGGCCGCGCAGGCCACGAGGTACGGCGCCCGCACGGGGCGGCGGCTCGCGGCGCGCTCGGTCATCCGCACGAACGGGCTGAGGTCGACCCACGGCGCGAACGCGCCGGCGACCAGCGCCGCCGCCCAGCAGCCGACGAACGCGGCCTGGCCGCCGCTGCTGCTCGTCGCGACGACGGTCCGGTAGACGTCGCCGGTGCACATGAGGACGAGCGAGTACGAGAGCACCAGCGCTCCCGGCCGCGCCGCGGTCGGGAGCCGCCGGGCGAGCGCGATGACCAGGCTGGCCAGGACGAGGTCGGCGAGGACCCAGGCCGAGGCGACGGTGAGCGCGGCGTCGCTCCCTGCGGGCCGTGCGACGTCGGAGGTCGCGAGCCACAGGGCGACGAACAACGACCCGCCGAGCAGCCAGCCGTCCAGCACGAGGAGAGCCCACGTGCGTGCCGAGCGCACGGTGCCGGGGAACGAGACCAGCGCCGTGACGACGAGGCCGCCGGCCACCGCGCGGGCGAGCAGCGAGGCGGGGCCCGAGTCCGAGGGGTCGAGCCCGACGTACGCGCCGAGGACCGCTCCCCCGGCGAGGCAGGCCCAGGCCCGGCGCAGCGGACCGGTCGAGTGGGCGGCGGCCGCACCGAGGGCGAGCGCCGCGGCGACGGCGACGACCGCGAGAGCCGTGCGGGCCGCGTCCGTGCCGACCTGGGGATACACCAATGCCGCCGCCACGCCGACGACGCTCGCCGCCCCCACGGCGAGGACGGCACGCTCGGCGGCGCGAGCGACCCCCGTCACGCGCGTCGCACCCATAGCGAGGGCTTCGACCGCTACGGCCGCACCTTGAGGGCCCGCGGGGTGCGAGCAGCCTGAGAATCTCCCGTTGATGTGTGTCCAGGCCCCTCTATACGCCCGTCTGGACACACATCAACGGTCAGATCAGTCGAGGACGGCGCCGTACCGCGCGGAGCCGACCAGCTTGGCGTACTTGGCCAGGACCCCGCGCTGGTGCTTGGGCGGGGGCGGGGTCCAGCCGGTCCGGCGACGCTCGAGCTCGGCGTCGTCGACCAGCAGGTCGAGGGTGCGGGCCGCGGCATCGAGGCGGATCCGGTCGCCGTCCTGCACGAACGCGATCGGACCGCCATCGACCGCCTCGGGCGCCACGTGCCCGACGCAGAGACCGGTGGTGCCGCCGGAGAACCGGCCGTCGGTGATGAGCAGGACGTCCTTGCCGAGGCCCGCGCCCTTGATGGCACCGGTGACGGCGAGCATCTCGCGCATGCCCGGGCCGCCCTTGGGACCCTCGTAGCGGATGACGACGACGTCGTCCTTCTGCAGCGTGCCGTCCTCGACCGCCTGCAGCGCGCCGGCCTCCCCGTCGAACACGCGGGCGTTGCCCTCGAAGACGTCGCTGTCGAAGCCGGCCGTCTTCACGACCGCGCCCTCGGGCGCGAGCGAGCCGGACAGGATCGCCAGGCCGCCGGTGCGGTGGATGGGGTCGGAGAGCGCCCGCAGGATCTTGCCGTCGGGGTCCGGCGGCGCGATGTCGGCGAGGTTCTCGGCCATCGTCTTGCCGGTGACCGTGAGGCAGTCGCCGTCGAGCAGCCCGGCATCGAGCAGGGACTTCATGACGACGGGGATGCCGCCGATGCGGTCGACGTCGCTCATCACGTACTGGCCGAACGGCTTCACGTTCGCGAGGTGCGGCACCTTGTCGGCGACGGTGTTGAAGTCCTCGATGTCGAGCTCGACGTGAGCCTCGTGCGCGATCGCGAGCAGGTGCAGCACCGCGTTGGTGGAGCCGCCGAGGGCGACGACGACGGCGATCGCGTTGAGCAGCGACTGGCGCGTGATGATGTCGCGGGTCGTGATGCCGCGGCGGAGCAGCTCGACCACGGCCTCGCCGGACCGGTGGGCGTAGCCGTCGCGCCGGCGGTCGACCGCCGGCGGTGCAGCGGAGCCCGGCAGGCTCATCCCCATGGCTTCCGCCGCAGCAGCCATCGTGTTGGCGGTGTCCATGCCGCCGCAGGCGCCCTCGCCCGGGCAGATCGCACGCTCGATCGCGTCGACCTCCTCGCGCGTGATGAGGCCGCGGGCGCAGGCACCGACCGCCTCGAACGCGTCGATGATCGTGACGTCCTTGTCGCCCACCTTGCCCGGGAGGATCGACCCGGCGTAGAGGAAGACCGCGGCGACGTCGAGGCGGGCCGCGGCCATAAGCATCGCAGGCTCGGACTTGTCGCACCCGGCCAGCAGCACCGCGCCGTCGAGCCGCTCGGCCTCGAAGACGCACTCGACGGAGTCGGCGATGACGTCGCGGCTGACCAGCGAGTAGTGCATCCCGACGTGACCCATCGAGATGCCGTCGGAGACCGAGATCGTGCCGAACTCCAGCGGATAGCCGCCGCCTGCGTGCACGCCGTTCTTCGCGGCGTCGGCGAGCCGGTCCAGCGACAGGTTGCACGGCGTGATCTCGTTCCACGACGAGGCGACGCCGATCTGCGGCTTGCCCCAGTCGTCGTCGCCCATGCCGACGGCGCGCAGCATGCCGCGCGCGGCAGCGCGCTCGAGGCCGTCGGTGACGGTGCGGGACCGGGGCTTGATGTCAGGAGTGCTCACGGGGGCGAGCCTACGAGGTAGGCCGTACGCCGTCCCGCGGGGTCGCGCGGACCGGTCAGACGCCGCCGATGATCCGCGCGCGTGCGGCAGCGTGCTCCTCGGTGCTGATGGTCCCGGCGGCGAGCAGCGCATCGACCTCGGCGAGCCGGTCGGCGACGGTCCGCTCGGGCGCGAGCATCGCGGAGTTCTTGGCCTGCCCCATGAGCTGCACGTCGCCTGCGAACGGGTCGAGGCCCGCGTCCTTGGCGGCGCGGTAGCGACGTACGGCGGTGTAGATGATGAAGATCACCACGGCGGCGAACAGGATCCAGAAGATCACGATGACGAACGCGATCCCGCCGACCACCATCTCGCCCGACGGCAACGGCAGATCGGTCGGCCCTGCGGCGGTCATGTCCATGTCGTCTCCCCCGACCGGCGGCGTCGATCAGGTTCGACGTCGCTCCGGTGCCGGACGCTACGGACGCGCGACCTCGTTGTCGAGCGGCTCGCCCGCGCGCCAGCGGCGCAACTGGTCGGCGACGAGGCGCCGCGCTCGCGGCTCGAACGCGGTCGACGTGCCGCCGACGTGCGGGCTGATCAGGACGCCGGGCAGCCGCCAGAGCTCGTGGTCGGGCGGCAGCGGCTCGGGGTCGGTCACGTCGAGCGCCGCCTGCAGGCGACCGGACCGCACCTCGGCGGTGAGCGCGTCGGTGGCGACGACCGCGCCGCGGGAGACGTTGACGAGCAGCGCGTGGTCCTTCATGCGCGCGAGGAACGCGGCGTCGACCAGGCCGCGCGTCTGCGCGGTCAGCGGCGTGATGAGGACGACCACGTCGGCGTCGGGCAGCAGCGAGGGGAGCTCGTCCTGCGCGTGCACGTGGATCGGCCCGTCCGGTCCGTCGACGTCGCGCGAGCTCCGCGCCACGCGTACGACGTCGACCTCGAAGCCGGCGAGGCGGCGCTCGATCGCCTTCCCGATGCTGCCGTAGCCGACGATGAGCACGCGCCGGTCCGCCAGCGCCGGGGTCTCCTCGTGGATCCAGGCGCCGGGCTGGCGGGCGAAGTCGTCGAGGTGGCGCAGCCGGGCCAGCATCAGCGCGAGCGCGAGCTCGGCCGTCGACGCGTCGTGCACACCGGCGGCGTTGTGCAGCGCCACTCCCTCGGGCACGTAGGGCCAGAACGAGTCGACGCCGGCCCACAGGCACTGGATCGTGCGCAGCCGCGGCATCCGGGCGACCGCCTCGAGCGCGCGGTCGCCGCCCTGGTACGCCGGGACGTAGAGCACCACGTCGTCGAGGACGTCCTGCGCCGGCTCGGGACCCTCGTCGGTCCAGATCGCGACGTCGAGCCCGTCGACGGCGTCGCCGAGCCCCTCGGTCCACGGCAGCAGCACCACATCCCGCATCCCGGCACCGTACTGCGCGCCCGCAGCGCGGCAGTAGCGTGGCCGCATGAGGACACGGGTGCTGGGTGGCAGCGGGATCGAGGTCGGCGCGATCGGCCTGGGGTGCATGGGATTCACCCACGGCTACGACGTCGACCAGCGCGACGACGACCGCTCGGTGTCGGTCGTGCACCGCGCCCTCGAGCTCGGCGTCACGCTCCTGGACACGTCGGACTTCTACGGCCCGTACACCAACGAGGAGGTCCTCGGCCGGGCTCTCGTCGGGCATCGCGACCAGGCGGTGGTGGCGACCAAGTGCGGTCTGGTGCCAAGCGGCGGGCGCGTGACCACGACGAACCGCGACGGCTCGCCGGACTACGTGCGTGCCGCGTGCGACGCGTCGCTGCAGCGGCTCGGCGTCGACCACGTCGACCTCTACCAGCTGCACCGCGTCGACCCGGCCACGCCGATCGAGGAGACGTGGGGTGCGTTCGCCGCCCTCGTCGAGGTGGGCAAGACGCGCGCCATCGGGCTGTCGGAGGTCACGGTCGAGCAGCTCGCGGTCTGCCACGCGATCCACCCGGTGGCGACCGTGCAGAGCGAGCTCTCGCTGTGGACCCGCGACTGGACCGCCGACGTACTCCCCTGGTGCCGCGACAACGGTGTCGCGTTCCTGCCCTACGCGCCGCTGGGCCGCGGCTTCCTCACCGGTGCGATGGGGCAGCGCACCTTCGGGGAGAACGACTTCCGCTCCGGGCTCCCCCG
>DASSQW010000155.1:0-9550 GCA_035702165.1 Candidatus Nanopelagicales bacterium | reverse complement strand
ACATCAAGGTCGTCACGGTGGTCGGACCCGCACCGGGGGCGGTGGTGGTTCCTGTAGTCGGGGTGGCGCGGTTCGCCCTGGACTGGCCCGCGCACCGAAGCGTCACTCTCCCCTCGACGCTGCCGCGGCAGGGCTTCCTGCTCGCTGTCGGCGGAACGGGTCTGACGGGAGGCATCACGGCAGGCCGGCTGGTGGCGGGAACCACCGACGCCGAGCTCTACGATGGCGTCACCTGCATCACCGAAGGGGTGCCGGCGGCCCGGAACTGCTTCACGGGCACGTGGGCCGCGATGGGCGGCGCGGTGTCGCCCGGTGCGTCGGCGTGGTTCTACTACCGGCTCCCGGCGGGCGACTACGCCGTCGGCAGCGACGACCACACCTTCCTCTTCGACCGGTACTTCACCTTCGGCCTGGTGCAGCGGGTGACCGTCTCATGAGCCGCCTCCGCATGTCGCGAGCTCTCGCCGCCGCTGTCGTCGCGACCGCCGCGCTCACGACGACGACCATCCCTGCGACCGGCGCACCGAGGTCTTCATCCAGAACCACTGCAGCGCCAGCAGACCGTGCGATGCCCGCCGCGACCACGACTCCGCGGATCCGCTCGCTGAACGTAGCGGTGTCCGGCGGCGTCACGACGATGCCGACCCGGCTGATGGCGGGCACCTACTACGTCCACCTCTCGACGCTGGATTCCGGAGCCTCGCTGCAGGTGGTGCGGCCGCCGTCGACGCTGAGCCTCGCGTCCTGGTACGCGCGCTACCTCGCCTGCGCCACCCACTCCCCCGGCGAGAGCTACGCGACGAGCGTGCGGCAGTGCCGCTACTGGCGCACGTCGGCAACCTTCGTCGGCGGTGCCAACGTCGTACGCGTGAGCACCTACGACCAGCTGGTGAACCCCGGGGGCCGCGCGACGTTCGCGATCACGCTGGCGCCGGGCCGCTACTGGTTCTACGCCGACACCGGCGGGGCTCCGCAGCTGTCGAACGGCAAGCCCCTTCCCCGGATCCGCATCCGCACGGTGACGGTCGTCGGCGCGTCGCAGCGGGCCGCCGTCCCGGTCGCGGCCGTCCTCCGGTTCCCCCCGGGGTCCGTGTCGTTCCCGCGTCTGGTGCCTCGCCGCGGCTTCGTGCTCGGCATCGGGGAGCCGGGCGTCATCACGGTCCTGGTGCTGCTGCGCCGTAAGTCGTGGGTGACCGACGCCGACCTCGTGCCCGGTCAGTGCTTCCCCGACTCCGGTGGCGCGTCGCAGGCACTTCAGTGCTTCGACGGCTACGTGCGACTAGGCGGCGGTGTGTCGGCCGGTGCGTCGGCGCTGTGGTGGTACGACCTGCCGGCCGGCGACTACATCGCCTTCCAGGGCGGGCTCGACGAGGCCGGCGACTCCGGCCTCTACCCGACGCCGACGTTCGCGCGCGTCACCGTGGCCTAGGCCACCGGCGGCCGGTGGACCCCGCGGGGGTGGGCCCACCGGCCGCCAGCGCTAGAAACCGAGCTTGCGCAGCTGGCGGGGGTCCTGCTGCCAGTCAGGGGCGACCTTCACCCGCAGGTCGAGGTGCACGCGGGTGCCGAGAAGAGCCTCGATGTGACGGCGCGACGTCGTGCCGACCTCGCGCAGCCGGCCGCCCTTGTGCCCGATCACGATGCCCTTCTGGCTGTCCCGCTCGACGTAGAGCGACGCGTGGATGTCGAGCATCGGGTCGTCGGCGGGCCGGTCCTCGCGCGGGATCATCTCGTCGACGACGACGGCGATCGAGTGCGGCAGCTCGTCGCGCACGCCCTCGAGCGCGGCCTCGCGGATGAGCTCGGCGACCATGACGGCCTCCGGCTCGTCGGTGAGCTCGCCGTCGGGGTAGAGCGCCGGACCCTCGGGCAGCAGGCCGACGAGCAGGTCCGCGAGCAGCGACACCTGGTCGCCCTTCACGGCAGACACGGGTACCACCTCGGCCCACTCGAGCCCGGCCTTCTCGCCGAGCTCGGCGACCTCGAGCAGCCGCCGGCCCACGACGTCGTGCGCGACGAGGTCGGTCTTGGTGACCACGGCAACCTTCGGCGTACGCCGCGCAGCCGCGAGCTCGCTGGCGATGAACCGGTCGCCGGGACCGACCGGCTCGTCGGCGGGGATGCAGAACCCGATGACGTCGACCTCGGCCCAGGTCTCGCGCACGAGCGCGTTGAGCCGCTCGCCGAGCAGCGTGCGCGGCTTGTGCAGGCCGGGGGTGTCGACGAGCACGAGCTGGGCGTCGACGCGGTGCACGATGCCGCGGACGGTGTGGCGAGTCGTCTGCGGTTTGCTCGAGGTGATCGCGACCTTCTCGCCGACGAGCGCGTTGGTGAGCGTCGACTTGCCCGCGTTGGGGCGGCCGACGAAGCAGGCGAAGCCGGAGCGGTGGTCGGTCACGTCGGCAATCCTCCCCCGAGAGCCTCCTCCTCGACGACCGCACCGCCGCGGCGGGCCGACACCACGCCCTGCAGCGCGAGGCCGGCGAGCACCAGCGCGGCACCGGCCCAGCCCAGCGGCGCGAGGTGCTCGCCGAGCACGACGACACCGAGGAACGTCGCGACGACCGGCTCGGCGAGCACGAGCGTCGTCACCGGACCAGCCGGGAGATGGTGCAGCCCGCGGCCGAAGAGCACGTACGCGAGCGTCGTCGTGGCGAAGCCGAGCCAGAGCGCCATCACGACTCCCTTCGGCGTCGCGAGCCAGGCCAGCGGCTGGGTGAGCAGCAGCGGCAGCAGCACGATGCCGCCCAGGAGGAACGCGGCGGTCATGACGTCGTCGCTGCGGTGCCCCTCGGTGATCAGGTGCTTCGCGCCGACCGTGTAGACGGCGTACCCGAGGCCGGCACCGAGCGCCAGGAGCAGACCGCGGCCGTCGGTGCCCGGGGCGGAGGCGCCGCTGCCCACGAGCAGCGCGAGCCCGACGACGCAGACGGCGGTCGC
Source organism: Candidatus Nanopelagicales bacterium (assembly GCA_035702165.1). Lineage (GTDB taxonomy): Bacteria > Actinomycetota > Actinomycetes > S36-B12 > CAIYMF01 > Longivirga. Next base: position 6,610 of record DASSQW010000155.1, on the reverse strand, counting down.
GACGACCCACGACGCCTGCGGACGGTCGCGCAGCAGCAGCCAGGAGAGCAGGCCGGTGAAGACCGGGCCGCTGCCGATGGTGACGAGCGTGCCGAGCGCGACCCCCGCGAGGTGCACGCCGCCGAAGAACATCACCTGGTAGACCGCGGTCATCAGACCCGCGACGAGGCCCCACCGTGTGCGCCAGAGCGCGACAGCGGCGCGGCGCGACCCGCCCACGCGCGGCAGGATCGCGAGCAGCCCGAGGCCGCCGATGACGATGCGCGCGGCACCGACGCCGAGGGGCGTCGTGCCCGACGGCCCGAGCGCCTGCGCGGTGCCTGTCGTGCCGAACAGGGCGGCGGCGGCGAGGACGGCGAGGACCGGCCCGGCCGCCGACGTGCGCGGTTGCTCCACGTCAGGTCGTCGTGGTCGCGAGGACGCTGCCGTCGTTGCCCACGACGTGCACGACGACTCCGGACCCGCCGAGCGCACGCACGGCCGCGAGGTCGTCGTCGGTCGTGCCACCGTCGCGGCGTACGACGACCGCCGCCTCCAGGCCGCGCGCGCCGCTGGCCGACGCCTGCGCCACGGCGAGCCCGAGCGCGGAGATCGCGAGGCCGTCGAGCGCGACGGTGGCGCCCGAGTAGGTGCGGCCGGTCTCGTCGCGCACCGCGGCGCCCTCGGCTGCAGCGACGCGCCCGCGCGCTCCTCGCGCGAGGGTGACGAGCTTCGCGTCCTCGGCGGAGAGCTCAGTCGTCGTCATCGGCGTCGTCCTCGTCGTCGGGCGGGGTCACGGGCTCGGCCAGCACCGTACCGATGCGGTTGCGCCGCCCTGCGGCCGACTCCGCGGTGAGGTCCCAGCCGTGCACCGTGATGCGGGCACCGGGGATCGGGACCCTGCCCAGGCGTCGCGCCAGCAGCCCGCCGACGGTGTCGACGCCCTCCTCGTCACCGTCGATCTTGACGCCGACGAGGTCGGCGAAGTCCTCGACGTGCATGCGGGCGTGGACGCGGTAGCAGCCGTGCGCGAGCTGCTCGACCTCGGGCACCTCGGTGTCGTACTCGTCGGCGATCTCGCCCACGATCTCCTCGACGACGTCCTCGATCGTGACGATGCCCGCGGTGCCGCCGTACTCGTCGACCACGACGGCGAGGTGCACGCGCGCCGCCTGCATCTCGCGAAGCAGCTCGTCGGCCGTCTTGCTGTCCGGGACCATGAACACCGGGCGCATGAGGGTGACGACCTTCTCGCTCGTCTCCGCCTCGTGGTGCTCGAAGGTGCGGCGCGCGATGTCCTTGAGGTAGACGACGCCGACGACGTCGTCGACGTTCTCCCCCACCACGGGGATGCGCGAGAAGCCGGAACGCAGGGCGAGCGACAGCGCCTGGCGCAGCGTCCTGGTGGACTCGACGAACACCATCTCGGTGCGCGGCACCATCAGCTCGCGCACGATGGTGTCGCCGAGCTCGAACACCGAGTGGATCATCTGCCGCTCGTCGTCCTCGATGACGTCGCTGGCCCCCGCGAGGTCGACCAGCTCGCGCAGCTCGGCCTGCGTGGCGAAGGGTCCCTCGCGGTAGCCCTTGCCGGGCGTGATCGCGTTGCCGACGAGGATGAGCAGGCGGGTCAGCGGGTTGAGCAGCCCCGCGAGGATGCGCGCGGGCGCGGCCATCGCGATCGCGATGCCGTCGGCGTGCTGCACTCCGAGCGTGCGCGGAGCGACACCGAGGGCGACGTAGTTGAGGACCACCATGACGAGCGCCGCCGCGAGCAGCTGCCACCACAGCGGGCCGAGCACGATCTGCAGGAAGGCCCACGTGACGAGGACGGTCGCGAAGGCCGCGAGCAGCATGTGGGTGAAGAGCAGCGCATTGACGTAGCGGGCTCGGTCGTCGAGCAGCGGTCGCACGCGCGCGGCACCGCGACGTCCCTCCCGCACGAGCTCGTCGACGCGCGCCTTCGAGATCCGGCCGTACGCCGACTCGCCGGCCACGACGACGGCGCCGAGGACGATGAGGAGCGCGGCGACGACCAGCGCGACGGCGTAGGTCACGACCGTCCCCCGGAGCTGTTCATCGCGCAGCCACCCACTCGGCGAGCAGCCTGGCCTGCAGCCCGAACATCTCCGCGTGCTCCTCAGTCTCGAGATGGTCGTAGCCGATGAGGTGCAGGATCCCGTGCGTCAGCAGCAGCGCGAGCTCGTCGTCGAGCGTGTGTCCCGCGGACTCGGCCTGGCGCTGCGCCACCTGCGGGCAGAGCACGACGTCGCCGAGCACCCCGGGCTCGGGCTCCTCGTCGTCGCGCGGGCTGCGCAGCTCGTCCATCGGGAACGACAGCACGTCGGTGGGGCCGGGCTCGTCCATCCAGCGCACGTGCAGGTCGGTCATCGGCTCCTCGCCGACGAGCACCACCGACAGCTCGGCCTGCGGGTGGATCCGGAGCCGGCCCAGGACGAACTCGGCCTGCCGGCCCAGGGCGTCGATATCGACGTCGACGTCGCTCTCGTTCACGACCTCGATGCTCACGCGCGCCGCCTACCGTCGGGTGCGGCGGGCGCCGCGGCCGGTCAGCTGCGAAGCGGCGGCGCTCTCGGCGTCGAACTTGGCGTAGGCGTCGACGATCTGGCCGACCAGCTTGTGCCGCACGACGTCCTGGCTGTGCAGCCGGCAGAACTCGACGTCGTCGAGCTCGGCGAGGATTCCCTCGACCACCTTGAGCCCGGACGCCGTGCCCGTGGGCAGGTCGATCTGCGTCGTGTCGCCGGTGATGACCATCGTCGACCCGAAGCCGAGGCGGGTGAGGAACATCTTCATCTGCTCGGGCGAGGTGTTCTGCGCCTCGTCGAGGATGATGAACGCGTCGTTGAGGGTGCGGCCGCGCATGTAGGCCAGCGGGGCTACTTCGATAACGCCGCTTGTCATCAGCCGCGGGATCGAGTCGGGATCGATCATGTCGTGCAGGGCGTCGTAGAGCGGGCGCAGGTACGGGTCGATCTTCTCGCTCAGTGTTCCGGGCAGGAAGCCGAGCCGCTCCCCCGCCTCGACCGCGGGGCGGGTCAGGATGATGCGGCTGACCAGCTTCGCCTGCAGCGCCTGGACCGCCTTCGCGACGGCGAGGTAGGTCTTGCCGGTTCCGGCGGGCCCGATGCCGAACACGATCGTGTGGTGGTCGATGGCGTCGACGTAGCGCTTCTGGTTGAGCGTCTTGGGCCGGATCGTGCGACCGCGGTTGGACAGGATGTTGGCGGTGAGCACCTCGGCCGGGCGGACGCCGGAGTCGTCGCGCAGCATCGCGATCGAGCGCTCGACCGCCTCCGGCGTCAGGCCCTGGCCGGTCCGCAGGACGGTCATCATCTCCGACAGCACACGGTCGACGAGGATGAGCTCGGCGTTCTCGCCGGTCATCGCGATCTCGTTGCCGCGGACGTGGATGTCGACGTCGGGGAACGCGCGCTCGATGACCCGCAGGAACTCGTCACCCGGTCCGAGCAGGGTGACCATGTCCAAGGACGAGGGCACGACGATGGTCGCGCGCGTGTCGGTCGGTGCTGTCATGGGTCGGCCCTCGAGGGCCGTGTCTGCCCTTCGTCGTAGTGCACCGCCGGAAGGGCGGCCCCGGCGAGCGCCGGAGCCCCCATCCTACGGCGGGACCCGCGTCCCGACCCGTCCGTTACCCGGCGTCCTGCCCGCCAACCCCCCGGGACGCGCACCGAGCCCGGCGGCGTCCGGGCTGATCTCGGCCTTGGCGTGGGCCAGACCTCGGATTCCTCAGCCGGGGGGCCAGGTCAGGGCGCGCCCGCCGAGGACGTGCAGGTGGACGTGGAAGACGGTCTGGCCGCCGTCGCGCCCGGTGTTGAGCACGAACCGGTAGCCGTCCGCGAGACCCTCCGCGTCGGCGACCGCAGCGCCGGCGGCGAGCAGGCGGCCCGCCAGAGCCGGATCGGCGGCGGAGAGCTCCGCGACGTCGGCGTAGTGCGTCCGTGGTACGACGACGACGTGGGTCGGCGCCTGCGGGGAGATGTCGCGGAAGGCGACGACGTCGTCGGTCTCGAGGACGACGGTCGCGGGGATGTCGCCCGCGACGATCGCGCAGAACAGGCAGTCGCTCATGCCCCGAGGCTAACGGCACCCGATCTGGAGGTCTGAGCGTGCGCTATTGGGCACTCTCAGACCTCCAGTGCGGGTCAGACCAGGCCGCTGGAGCGGGCGACGCGGTCCATGACGACCCAGTCGAGGATCGCGGTGCCGACGGACTTGAACACCGTGGGACCCGAGCGCGGCGACTCCTGGCGCGTCACCGAGCCCACCGGCACGATCCGGTCGGCGGTGATGGCGCCCGAGGCGAGCGCGTCGATGAGCTCGCCCGACTCGTGCAGGCAGCCCGCGACGTCGTCGACGGCGATCACCTCCGCCGCCGCGAGCAGGTCCTCCGGGAACTCGTGCATCGTCGGCAGGTAGGCCCCGATGGCGTTCACGTGCACGTGGCCGGGAGCAAGGTCGTCGACGCCGAACAGCGGCACGGTCGAGCGCGTCGCGCAGCAGACGACGTTCGCCCCGCGCAGCGCGGGACCCCCGTCGGTGGCGGTGCGGATGTCGGTTCCGGGCAGCTCCGCACGCAGCAGTCCCGCGAGGGTGTCGGCCGCCTCGAGGCGTCGGGCGACGATCGTGAGCCGCTCGATCTCGCGCACCGCAGCCACCGAGCGGATCTGGTCGGGCGACTGCGCGCCAGCGCCGAACAGCACGACGCTCGCCAGGCCCGGTGCCGCGAGCAGGTCGGTCGCGAGGCCGACGACGGCACCGGTACGCAGCGTCGTCACGGCGATCGCGTCGGCGACCAGCACGTCGGGCGTCGCGGGCGAGTTCCACACGGCCGTGCCCGTGATGGCGGGCAGCCGGTCCGGGTTCTGGCTCAGGCACTTGGTGACGGTCACGCCGCTCGCGTTGTCGTGGCAGGGCATGACCATCCCGGCCGTCGCAGAGAAGATGTGCCGCGGCGGTACGTCGAACTCCTTCAAGGACTCCGGCGCGAGCACCCGTCGCAGGTCTTCGATGAGCGCGCCGACCGGCACCAGGCGACGTACGTCGTCGGCGGACAGCGCGACGATCCCGGCGGCGTCCTGAGGCATGGTCTGCTCCCGAGCTCGAGGTGGCGGGCCGCATCGGCCCGGCCCGACGAAGGCTACGACGTGGGCCGGAGCGACCGCCGTCCGGTCAGCTCACCGCCTGCGCGCCGGTGATCTCGACGACGGACCCGGTCATGTAGGGGGCCTCGTCGGAGGCGAGGAAGGCGACCAGCGCGGCGACCTCCTCGGGCTTGCCCAGGCGGCCGTAGGGCACCTTGGCCGCGAGCTCGGAGACGGGGATCCCCTTCGTCGCGAGGTTCGCCTCGACCATCGGCGTGAGGATCTCGCCGGGGCAGACGACGTTCACGCGTACGCCGGAGGGCGCGTAGTCGCGTGCGAGGTTCTGCGAGAAGGCGATCACCGCCGCCTTCGAGACGTTGTAGGCGATGTGGCCGGGCGCCGGGTGGAGGCCCCACTGCGACCCGGTGTTCACGATGGCACCGCGACGGGCCTCGACCATCGCGGGCAGGAACGCGCGGCAGAGGTGGTACATCGAGTCGAGGTTCACCGACATCGTCGCGCGCCAGTCGTCGTCGGTGAGGTCGAGCAGCGGCCCCCGGCGGTTGATCCCTGCGTTGTTCACGAGCACGTCGACGAGCCCGAACGCGCCGAGCACGCGGTCGGCGAACGCGCCGACCTCCTCGCCGCACGCGACGTCGAACACCGCGGTCTCCGCGCTGCCGCCGGAGTCGAGGATCTGCTGCGCGGTCGAGGCCGCTCCCGCCTCGACGGCGTCGCACACGACGACGTGCGCGCCCTCGGACGCCAGGCGAACCGCGATGGCGGTGCCGATCCCGCCGCCGGCCCCGGTGACGACAGCGGTCCTGTCCGCGAACCTCGTCATGACGAGGCGGCCTGCAGCGCGGCGGGCGGGTCGAGCAGACCCAGCGCGTCGAGCACCTCGCGGGCAGCCTCGACCCCGCCGCCGTGACGGTCGGCCATGGCCGCCACCGTGAGCCGCGCGCGGTGCCGCGTCGCATCGTCGCCTGCGGGCTGGCGCTGCTCGAGCGCGTACTGCTTGGTCTGGATCCCTTGCACGAGGGACATGGGACGAACCTCCGGGCGGCGGATGGAACGGTCAGGACGGCGTCAGGCGGGCTGGGTTGGGCGGGTGGGACGCCTGGCTAGTCTTCGTCCGCACCCATCCGCACGAGCCGAGGAGCTGTCGTGATGAGCGAACCCGAGAGCGGTCGCACCCGGCTCGGCGTCGTCGGCGTCGGGACGATCGCGGCGCTGCTGGTCGAGGCGATCGTGACCGGCCCGCACGCCGACGCGGTCGAGGTCGTCCTCTCGCCGCGGTCCGCGCACCGCGCGGCCGACCTCGCGGGCCGGTTCGACCGGGTGCGCGTCGCAGCCAGCAACCAGGACGTGCTCGATGCCAGCGACGTCGTCCTGCTCGCGGTGCTCCCTCCCCAGGTCGCCGAGGTCTGCGCCGACCTCTCGTTCCGGGAGGACCACGTCGTCGCGGGACTCGCCGCGGGGTGGCCGCCCTCCGTGCTGGCGCC
>DASSQW010000154.1:0-24359 GCA_035702165.1 Candidatus Nanopelagicales bacterium | reverse complement strand
AGCCGACCTGGGGGACGAGGACTGTGAACCCCACGACTCCACGGTCGACCTCGGCGACCCACACGTCATGGTCGCGGATGTGCACGGCGTAGTCCGCATCCATCGGAATCGGGCGTAGCCCGATCCGCTCGACGTATCCCGAGAAAGCTCGGTCGGCGATCGTCTCAAACCGGTCGGTGTCCGCGGACGTGGCGGCCCGCAGCCGCACACCAGCAGGAGGCTGCGGGTGGTGCTGGCGCTCGGTCATCGCCCGATACTGCCCGACGACTCGACGCCGGATGCCGGTTCCCTGTCGGCGGCGAGGGCGCGAGTCGTCAGAACGGAGCGACGTCCTGGCGCGGGTCGTTCAGGTAAGGGCGCGGTTGGGTCACTCCGGTCTGGCCGTGCTTCGTGCGCCAGGCGGCGAGGCCGGTGGCCTGGTGGCTGGTGAACCAGAGGTCGCCCAGCGTCTTGGCGTCGTGGTCCCGCTTGCACAGGGCGTGCGTGTTGCCGGTGCTGCTCGGTCCCTCGGGGAACGGCACGACGTGGTCCATCTGGGACCTGCTGGCGGGTTGTCCGCAGCCCGGTGATCGGCAGGTGCCGTCGCGTGCGGTGATGAACGTCTTCAACGGATCCGGTAGGTAGGTGCGGGTGCCGTAGTCGAGCAGGTGGCCGTCGACAGGGTCGGTGACGATGCGTCGCAGGGAGCCGCACGCGCCGGCGAGCTCGCGCGCGATGTCGGCCGGGACCGGCTGCCCGTTCAGCAGACCCGGGTCGTCGCGCAGGCCGAGCAGCGTCGCGAGGTCGACGACGACCTGCAGCTCGCCGCGCCTGCGGCTCGCGCGCCCCGTCGAGGGAGTGTCGTACGCCGACGCAGGGGCCGCCGCGCAGAGCCGGCCGCGGACGCCGAACGCCTCGAGGAATGCCTGAGCGCGAGCCGGACCGATCTCGGCCGGGACCGCGTGATCGCACTCGTCGCACGAACGCTGGTGGTCGAGGAAGGCGTCGGCGGCGGAGTCAACCCGCTCGACGACGGCACGCGCCTGCTCCACGGGGAGGGTCGCGACGACCTCGCCCAGGCCGTCGGGCAGCGACCGGAACGAGACCCCCACGTTGTAGCGGCGCTCGTGGCGCGCCTTGATGGCGCTGGCCTCGGGGTCCAACCGCGAGATCACGCGGGTCATCTCGCCGCGCACCCGCGTGGAGGGCATGCGGTGCAGGCGCGGGGCGATCGTCGCGACGGCCTTGGCCGCAATCTCGAGGTCGAGCCCGCTCGCGCGATCGAGGACAGCGGCGACGTGGCGGTAGGTGACCTGCCCGCTGGACCACAGGTCGCGCACCGGTCGCGCGACCTCCGCCAGCGCCCGAGCGGACGCGATGTCGGCAGCCGCGGCAGCGTCGGAGGAGTCGCGGGCGATGCGCACCTCGAGGCGCAGGTGCAGCTCCTCGTGGACGTCGCCCGACTCGGCACCGACGTAGTCGGCGAGGGCCGTGGCCGACGACGCCTGCGACCAGGCCGACACGCGGTCCGCCAGTCGCAGCCGCGCCAGCCGGTCCTGCGGTCGCAGCACCCGAGCATCGATCGCGACGAGGTCCGAGACGAGACCGGCGATGGTCGCGTCGGACGGCTCGACCGCGAGCGCCGCATGCAGTCGGGCGCTGGCGGAGAACCAGCCGTTCGCGTGGTCGTAGCCGAGCAGGACAGCACCGCACTGCGCTCGCGGCCGGCGGCGCGCGCGGCGCTCCACCAGCGAGGTCGCAGATGCTGTGTGCATGATCAGATAGTACATGTGTTCGAATCAATTCACAACCTTCTTCTCAGGAATCTCCTTGCAGCACAGGCGATCTCGTCCTCGTCAAGAAGGGCCATGGACATGTTCCGGGCCGCAGCCGGCAGCGCTCGGCACCGACCGACCACGACGTCTGGAACGATGCGAGCGTGACGCGGACGGTGACCCTCGGGATCGGCTCGATGGCGCGCGGGATGACGGCATCGGACGGCAGCGAGCTGCTCGTCGGCGACCTCGGGCCGCAGCACCCCTCGTCGCACGGGCTGCTGCGGCTGCGCGTCGAGCTCGACGGCGACCGCATCGTCAGCGCGGAGCCGGTGATCGGTGCGATGCACCGCGGTGCCGAGAAGCTCTTCGAGGTGCGCGACTACCGGCAGGCGATGCTGCTCGCGAACCGGCACGACTGGCTCTCGGCGTTCTGCAGCGAGCTCGGGATCGCGCTCGCGGTCGAGCGGATGCTCGGTATCGACGTACCGCCGCGCGCGACGTGGGCGCGCACGCTGCTCGCCGAGCTCAACCGCGTGCTGTCGCACCTCGCGTTCCTCGGGTCGTTCCCGGTCGAAGGTGCGCCGACGGCGTACTACGCCTTCGACGAGCGCGAGGCCGTGCTGCGCGTGATGGAGGAGATGACCGGCGGGCGCATGCACTTCATGGCCACGCAGGTCGGCGGCCTCAAGCAGGATCTTCCGGCCGGCTGGCTCGAGCACGTCACCGCCGCGACCGCGCGCGTCCGTGCGGGGCTCCCCCCGTTCGACGCGCTGCTGACGGACCCGGCCTTCGTCGCGCGGACGCGCGGCGTCGGGGTGCTCGCTCGCGCGACCGCCGAGCAGTACGGCGTCTCCGGTCCGGTCGCGCGGGCGTCCGGCCTCGACCTCGACCTCCGACGCGACGATCCGCATCTCGCGTACGCCGAGCTCGCTCAGACCGTCCGCGTCCCGACGCGCACCGAGGGCGACGTGCTCGCGAGGGTCGAGGTCCTCCTCGAGCAGGTGCGCGTCTCGCTCGACCTCGTCGACGCGTGCGCCGACGTCCTCCGCCGCATCGAGCCAGGGCCGATCCACGTCCGGCTGCCGAAGGTGCTGCGCGCACCCGAGGGCCACACCTACGTCTGGACCGAGAACCCCAGCGGCATCAACGGATACCTGCTCGTGAGCCGCGGCGAGAAGACGCCTTACCGGCTCAAGGTGCGCAGCGCGTCGTTCAACAACGTCGCCGCGCTCGGCGAGATCCTGCGCGGTGCCGCGCTCGGGGACGTCGTCACGATCCTCGCGTCCATGTTCTACGTCGTCGGCGACATCGATCGCTGAGCGCGCTCCCTTTCCCGAGCGCGAGGACCGACGTACCGTGGCGGCATGACCGAGGGACTGCCCGAGGGCGAGCACTGGGCCGACGAGGGCGGGCACCTGCCTCCGCAGCACTCGCACGCCTGGTTCCTGCGCGAGGTCGCGCGGGCCGGGCAGTCCGAGCGCGCCGACCTGTGGCGCATCGCGGTGCAGGAGCTCGGTGACGAGGAGGCCTCGCGCGTGTGGCAGGAGGCGCTCAGCGCCTCCGACGCGAGCGAGACCTAGGAGCGGTCAGGACAGAGCGCGCAGCCGGTCGGCGAGCGACCGCATCACCTGCAGCGCGAACACGGGTGTCTCGTGCACCAGGTAGAGGAACGTCCGCTCGTTGACGACGGCGATCGTCGTCGCCCCGACAGCGGTCGCGGTGAGGCTGCGCGGCGCGTGGTCGATGAGCGCCAGCTCGCCGAACGTGCCGTCCGGGCCGATGGTGGCGATGTCGACCCCGTTCTTCGACAGGACGACGGAGCCGGACACGACGCCGAACATCTCGTGGCCCTCGTCGCCCTCGCTGAAGACCACCGTGCCGGCCTCGAGCTGGCGCACCTCGTCGGCGGAGCGGAACACACCGGTGATGGTCATGGGCTCCTCCGGGATGGATCCGGGATCGACGACCCCGTGGAAGGTGCTCCGACAGTAGCGATCAGCGGGTCGCCGCGACCAGATCGGGCCGATCGCAGCAGTCGAGCAGGTGGACGGCGCTCAGCCGCCGTGCGACTCGCGGATCAGGCGCAGCCGGCGCACCGTCTCGTCGTCGACGCCGTCGGCGATCGACGCCATCGGGCGCGCCTGCGACGGTGCCGGAGCCGCGGCGGCCTCGCCCGGCATCGGAGACAGCGCGCCGACGGCCGCGAACAGCGGCTCGAGCTCGGGCACCGGAGGCGGGGTCGGGACGGGCGGGCGCCCCGAGCCGAGGTCGACGAGCATCGGCTGAGGCTGCGCGGCCGCGGGCGCCGGAGCGGGCGGGGCAGCGGCAGCGGCGGCGGCGCTCTGGGCGGCGGCCTTCGCGGCCGCCGCAGCGCTCTCGGCGTGGATGCGCGCCTGCTCGGCCTGCGCCGCCTCGCGGGCCCGGCCCTCCTGGACCTCGGCGATCAGTGCGTGGAACCGCGCGGTGAGGTCGGCGAGCAGCGCCTCCTGCGTCGCCACGGTGGCCCGCAGCTCGGCTGCCTGCGCGGCGAGCATCTCGATGTAGGGGTCGCGGGCCGGCGGCGCGGTGCGCGCCTGCTGGAGGTCGTGGCGGACGTCGGAGAGCTCGCCGGACAGGCGCGCGACGTGCTGGGCGAGGCTGTCGGCGAGGGATTCCAGGCGCAGCATCTCGAGCTGGTCGTTCCAGCGCGACCACCGCAGCGCGGCGATGTCCTTCTGGAGCGCGGTGTTGGCTGCCTGCAGCCCGGCCCGGCCGCGCGGCAGCGCGTGGCGGGAGGCGGGACGGCGAGCCATGCTCCGAGCGTAGGGCTCCTCAGCGGGTGCCGGGAGGTCGGCTGGTCATCCGCCGCGCCGACGCGATCGACTGTCCACGCAGGGTGACCGATCCGGCGGAACGCGTGACGCTCCGTGCCTGTCAGTCGTCGCTGGACTTCGAGGGCTGCGGGCTCCCGTCGTCGGAGCCCCCGTGGCCCGAGTCGTCGCTCTCGCCGGCCGAGGGCCGCGGCGAGCTCGTCCGGGGCGACGAGGTCCGGGACGCGGTGCGGGTCGGGCTCGCGTGGGCGGTGCGAGTCGACGTCCGGCTCGGGCTGACCGAGGGCGCAGCGGGGTCGTCGGAGTCGTCGGGCGTCGGCGTGAGGCTGACGCTGGGCGCGGCCAGGTCGCTGCCGGTCGCGTCCGGCACGGGCGTGGCGCTGGCCAGGATCGAGTCGGCCGGCGCGGGCGACGAGGCGTCGAGCACGCGCGCGTTGAGCGCGGCGGCGGTGCCGCCGGCGACCAGCACGGCGGCGACGGTCGCCGCAGCGATGCCGACAGGCCTCTTCACACCGTCCACGGTAGGTCAGCGGCGTCGCGGACCCGGCATCCGCTCGTCCAAGGAACGTCGAAGATCCGCCGTCCGGAGGTCCACGGGGCGGCCCGCCGACCGCTTCGGGGCAGCCGGGCCAGCACAATGGGCTCGTGCGCATCCTGATGGTGGAGGACGACGCGGCCGTGGCTGCCTCGTCGCTCGACGGCCTGCGAGCCCAGGGCTTCGACGTCGAGCACGTCGCCACCGGGGGCGCCGCCCTCACCGCCGTCGGGTCGCTCGAGCCGCCCGACGTCGTCCTGCTCGACCTCGGCCTGCCGGACATGGACGGTCAGGAGGTCTGCCGCCGGATCCGCAGCAGCAGCGACGTCCCCGTGATCGTCGTCAGCGCCCGCGGCGACGAGGCCGACCGCGTGATCGCCCTCGAGCTCGGCGCCGACGACTACCTCGTGAAGCCGTTCGGCATGCGCGAGCTCGCCGCGCGCATCAGAGCCGTGCTGCGTCGCGCGCAGACACCGGCCGCTGCCCCCGCGACCGGCGTCCAGGAGATCGGCCGGCTCAGCATCGATCGGCGCACCCAGCGGGTGCACGTCGACGGCGCCGAGATCGCGCTGACCGCCAAGGAGTTCGACGTCCTGGCCTACCTCGCCGAGGACCCGGGTGCGGTACGCCGCCGCACCGAGATCCTCGAGCACGTGTGGGACGGCCACTGGTACGGCGCGACGAAGACGGTCGACGCGCACGTCGCCGCGATCCGCAAGAAGCTGGGCGACCCGACGTGGATCGAGGCCGTGCGCGGAGTGGGCTTCCGGCTCGGGTCGCCGCAACGATGAGGTGGCGGCTGGTCGCGGTCCTGGTCGGCTTCACCGCCCTGGTCCTGCTCATCCAGAACGTGCCGCTGGCGTCGTACCTGCGGCAGTTCGAGCGCGAGAGCATCAAGACCGGCCTTCAGCGCGACGCGTTCATCCTCGCCGGCTGGGCGATCGAGCCGCTCGCGAAGCCCGATCCGAAGCCCGACGACGCGCTCACCCTCCGCGTCGACACCTACGCCAAGCGCACCGGCGGCCGCGTCGTCGTCACCGACAAGGACGGCGTCGCGATCGCGTCGTCGGAGGGCCGGGTCGGCGAGAACTACAGCAACCGCCTCGAGATCAAGGACGCGCTCACCGGCGATGCGTCGTCGGGCGAACGGCCGTCGGAGAGCCTCGGCGAACCGCTCGTGTACGCCGCTGTGCCCGTGCGCGTCGGCAACGAGGTGCTCGGGTCCGTGCGCATCACCTATCCGTCGAGCGAGATCGACGCGACGGTGAGCGCTCGCGTGCGTGCCCTGGGCATCGCCGCGCTGATCACCCTGATGACGGCGGCGCTCATCGCGATCATCGTCGCGAGCACCGTCACCCGCCGGATCCGACGGCTGCGCGACGCCGCCGAGCAGATCGCCGAGGGCGACCTCGACGCTCGAGCCGATGTGAGCGGCGGCGGCGAGATCGAGGAGCTCGCGGAAGCCTTCAACACCATGGCCGATCGCGTGCAGGGGGTGGTGGAGTCGCAGCGCGGCTTCGCGGGCGACGCCTCGCACCAGCTGCGCACCCCGCTCACCGCGCTGCGGCTGCGGATGGACCGCGCGGCCGACCTGATGGACGACGAGGAGCCGGCGCTCGAGCAGGTCGACGCCGCGCGCGACGAGATCGACCGGCTGCAGCGGCTGGTCGACGGCCTGCTCGTCCTCGCCCGCGCCGACAACCGCGAGCAGCAGACCGGCCCCATCGACATCGCCCGCGTCGCCGCCGACCGGGTCGAGGCGTGGCAGCCGCTCGCCGACGAGCGCTCGGTCACGATCACGCTCGACGCGTCCGAGATGGCCGTCGCGCACGCCGTCGCGAGCGCACCCGAGCAGATCGTGGACAACTACCTCGACAACGCGCTCGAGGCGGTGCCCGAGGGCGGTCGGATCGTCGTCGCCGTACGCGGTGACGCGACCGGCGTGACGCTCACGGTCGACGACGACGGGCCCGGTCTGCCGCCCGAGGACCGCGAGCGCGCCTTCGACCGGTTCTGGCGAGGCTCGCAGGACGGCAACGGCAGCGGCCTCGGTCTCGCCGTCGTGGCGTCCCTCGCGAGAGCCGGTGGCGGCACGGTCGCGCTCGACGCCTCACCCCTCGGTGGCGTGCGGGCGTCCGCGCGCTTCCGGCGTACCCCGCCCAGCACCCCCGCCCCGACGGCGCACCCCCGGGGCGCTCACGCCGGCTGATCCGCCGACCGACGCCTCCCGTGCACCAGGCGTTGTCGGGGTTCCCGGCGGCCGGCAACCGCGACGACGCCAGTGGTACGCGTCGGAGTCAGCCGGTGTGCTCGCGGACGTAGGTCGCGAAGCGGGCGCGGAAGAGCGGCTCGAGGTCGCCGACGGACTCGCTGGAGAAGACCTGGCGCGCGGCGCGGATGGTCTCGACGAGGCTGCCGCTGATGCTGCCGAGGTCGCCGCCCTCGGTCGACGCGTCGAACATCGCGGGCGTGTGGTTGAACAGGTCGACGAAGAAGCCGTAGTCGTGACGCTCCTCGGCGACCGAGAACGCGCGGTCGCGCAGCTCGTCGTAGGGCAGGTCCTCGAGGGCGATGTCGTCGGCCATGCTGCGAACCCTAGACGGTCGGGTCCTCGTCGTCCTCCGGGGGCAGCGGGTCGTCGGGCAGCCGGCAGATGCGCTCGAGCCACAGGCCGGCGAGCACGAGCAGCACACCCATGACGACCGTGACCGCGGCGGTGATCACGCGCTCGCGCACGCCCGGCACGTCCCAGCCCGAGAGGAGGTCGAGCGCCACGCCGACGTAGAAGCCGGCGACGACGGCGCCGACGCGCGAGGCCGCCATCGCGAGGGCCGCGCTGCGCGCCGCGACGATCGGCTCCATCGGCCGCGTGCCCGGCCTGCGCGCGAGCCGCGCCCGCGTTCCGCGCGCCCACAGCGCGGTGGCCAGCGCGAGCAGCGCCATGACGACGGGCATCGTGAACGGCACCGACAGGCTGCGGTCGGTGAACGCGCTGACCAGCTGCGACGCCGCGAAGCCCACGGCCGCCGCGAGAGCGGCCAGCGCGACGAGCAGCCACGGGCGGGTGGGTCTCAGGTCCACGTGTGCACCACCAGGGATACGTCGGTACGCAGCTGCACGCGGTCGGTCTCCGACCTCCACGCCGCGGCGAGGTCCGCGACGCGGGTGCCGTCGGGCAGCACGGCGTCGGGGTCGGCCTCGGCCCACGGCAGCAGCACGAAGCCGCGCTCGCGCGCCCTGGGGTGCGGCAGCGTGAGGACGGGGTCGTCGCTCACGACGGCGCCCACGGCGAGCAGGTCGATGTCGAGGGTGCGTGGGCCCCACCGCACGTCGCGCGTGCGGTTCCACGACTGCTCGACGCGGTGCGCGAGCGCGAGCAGCCGCGACGGCGGCTCGTCGCAGTCGCCGACCAGCACCGCATTGAGGTAGTCGGGCTGCTCGACGCCCCCGACGGGCGAGGTCTCGTAGACCGACGACACGGCGGGAGCCTCGAGATGCTGCACGAGCACGTCCACGGCGCCTTGCAGCGCGGCGACGGTGTCGCCGAGGTTGGCCCCCAGGCCGAACGCGACGCGCTTCATCGCGACCGCACGATCGTCACGACGACGTCGGTGAACGGCACGCCTACCGGCGCCTCGGGCTTGTGCACCGAGACCTCCACCGCTTGCACGCCGTCGAACGCGAGGCACGCGTCGGCGACCCGCTGCGCGAGCGCCTCCACGAGGTCGAGCGAGGGCCCCTCGATCTCCGCGACGACGGCCGCCGCCACCGCGCCGTAGTCGACCGTGTCGGCGAGGTCGTCGGACGCCGCGGCCGCACGCGTGTCGACGCCGAGGACGACGTCGACCGAGAACGTCTGGCCGTCGCGCTTCTCGTGCTCGAAGACGCCGTGGAAGCCGCGCGCCGAGATCCCGTGCACGGACACGCGGTCGAGGCCGTCGGGCCAGGTGCTCACGGGGCTCCTCCGGTGGTCCAGGCGGCGGCGACCTCCACAGCGTCGCGCGTGCCGCGCACGTCGTGCACGCGGACGCACCACGCGCCGGCGGCCGCCGCCAGCGCGCTGACGGCGTCGGTCGCCTGGTCGCGCTGATCCATCGCGCGCGGCTCGCCGTCGACGGCGAGGAGCGACCCGAGGAACCGCTTGCGGGACGCGCCGACGAGCACGGGGTGCCCGAGGTCGATGAGCCGGTCGAGGTTCTGCAGCAGCGCCCAGTTGTGGTCGGCGTCCTTGGCGAAGCCGAGCCCGGGATCGAGCACGAGGCAGCGCGGGTCGATGCCGGCCGCGATCGCGTCGCGGGCGCGCGCCGCGAGCTCGTCCGAGACGTCGGCGACGACGTCGTCGTAGACCGCGTGCTCGTGCATGCGGTCGCCGTAGCCGCGCCAGTGCATCGCGACGAACGGGACGCCGAGCCGCGCGACAGCATCGAGGATCGCGGGCTCGGACAGGCCGCCGCTGACGTCGTTGACGAGCGCGGCACCCGCGCTCACCGCCGCGAGCGCGACCTCGGCGCGCATGGTGTCGATCGAGACCACGACGCCGGCGGCGACGAGCCCCTCGACCACCGGGATCACGCGGTCGAGCTCGGTCCGCGCGCTGATCCGCTGCGCCCCGGGCCGTGTCGACTCGCCGCCGACGTCGACGAGGTCGGCGCCGTCGGCCGCCATCGCGACGCCGTGGGCCACCGCGACCTCGGCGTCGAGCCACCGGCCACCGTCGGAGAAGGAGTCGGGCGTCACGTTGAGCACACCCATCACCAGGCACCGGTCGAGCGCGGCGAGGTGCTCGGGCAGGCCGAGCGGGTGGCGGGCGGTCACGGCGTCAGGCTAGTGCGCGAGCCGGTCCGGTCAGCCGAGGATGAGGCTCATGGCCTCGGCGCGGGTGGCCGCGTCGCGCAGCTGTCCGCGCACCGCGCTCGTCGTCGTCTTCGCGCCGGGCTTTCGGATGCCGCGCATCGACATGCACAGGTGCTCGCACTCGATGACGACGATGACACCGCGCGGCTCGAGGATCCGCACGATCGCGTCGGCCACCTGCGTGGTGAGCCTCTCCTGCACTTGCGGCCGCTTGGCGTAGACGTCGACGAGCCGGGCGAGCGTCGACAGGCCGGTGATGCGGCCGTCGTGGCTCGGGATGTAGCCGACGTGCGCGACGCCGTGGAAGGGCACGAGGTGGTGCTCGCACGTCGAGTACAGCTCGATGTCCTTCACCAGGACCATCTCGTCGTGGCCGAGGTCGAACGTGGTGGCGAGCACCTCGTCGGGTGACTGCCGCAGGCCGGCGAACAGCTCGGCGTAGGACCGGGCGACCCGGGCCGGGGTCTCGCGCAGGCCGTCGCGGTCGGGGTCCTCCCCCACCGCGATGAGCAGCTCGCGCACCGCGGCCTCGGCACGGGCGTGGTCGAACGGCGCCGTGACCACGCGCTCGGGCACGTGGACAGGGTCGACGGGCGTCACGCGCTCGGCTCGGTCTCGGCCGCTGGGACCGGCTCGCCTGCCGGCGCACCGTTGGCAGAGCCGTTGGCGACGATCGCGCCGTTCGCGCCCGCGAGCGCAGCCAGCTCCTGGGGCGACTGCACGGGCCCGCGGTCGCTCGGCGTACGCCGCGAGGACCCGGTCCACGCGGGGCGCACGGGGCGGCGGTTGAGCGGCTCGAAGATGCGCTCGACGTCGGCCTTGTCGAGCGTCTCCTTCTCGAGGAGCTCGACGACGAGGGAGTCGAGCACGTCGCGGTTGTCGACGAGGATCTCGAAGGCCTCGTGGTGCGCGGCGTCGATGAACGTGCGCACCTCCTGGTCGATCGCGGCGGCGACGTCCTCGGAGTAGTCGCGCGTGTGGCCGTAGTCGCGACCGAGGAAGACCTCGCCCTGCTCCTGGCCGTACCGGATCGCACCGAGGCGCTCGGTCATGCCGTACTGCGTGACCATCGCGCGGGCCACGGCGGTGGCCTTCTCGATGTCGTTGGACGCACCCGTCGTCGGGTCGTGGAAGACCAGCTCCTCCGCGGCGCGGCCGCCGAGCATGTACGCGAGCTGGTCGAGCATCTCCGACCGGGTCGTGGAGTACTTGTCCTGGTCGGGGAGCACCATCGTGTAGCCGAGGGCGCGGCCGCGCGGCAGGATCGTGATCTTGTGCACCGGGTCGGTGTGCGGCAGCGCCGCCGCGACCAGGGCGTGGCCGCCCTCGTGGTAGGCGGTGATCTTCTTCTCGTGCTCGCTCATCACGCGCGTGCGCTTCTGCGGACCGGCGATGACGCGGTCGATCGCCTCGTCGAGCTCGAGGTTGCCGATGAGCTTGTCGCCCTGGCGGGCGGTGAGCAGCGCGGCCTCGTTCAGGACGTTGGCGAGATCGGCCCCGGTGAAGCCCGGCGTACGACGGGCGACCGCCTGGAGGTCGACGTCGGCCGCGAGCGGCTTGCCGCGCGCGTGGACCTTGAGGATGTCCGTGCGGCCCTGCATGTCCGGCGCGCCGACCGAGATCTGGCGGTCGAAGCGGCCCGGGCGCAGCAGGGCGGGGTCGAGGATGTCGGGCCGGTTCGTCGCGGCGATGAGGATGACCCCGCCGGTGACGTCGAAGCCGTCCATCTCGACGAGCAGCTGGTTGAGGGTCTGCTCGCGCTCGTCGTGGCCGCCGCCGAGACCGGCGCCGCGGTGCCGGCCGACGGCGTCGATCTCGTCGACGAAGACGATGGCGGGCGCGTTGGCCTTGGCCTGCTCGAACAGGTCGCGCACACGGCTGGCGCCGACGCCGACGAACATCTCGACGAAGTCCGAGCCGGAGATGGAGAAGAACGGGACGCCGGCCTCTCCGGCGACGGCGCGCGCGAGCAGCGTCTTGCCGGTTCCGGGCTGGCCGTAGAGGAGCACGCCCTTGGGGATCTTGGCGCCGACCGCCTGGAACTTCGCGGGCTCCTGGAGGAACTCCTTGATCTCCTGGAGCTCCTCGACCGCCTCGTCGGCGCCGGCGACGTCGGCGAACGTCGTCTTGGGCATGTCCTTGCTGACCATCTTGGCCTTGGACTTGCCGAAGTTCATGATCCGGTTGCCGCCGCCCTGCATCTGCCCCATGAAGAAGAAGAGCAGGAGGATCACGAGCGCGACGGGGATCAGGGAGTACAGGAGCGAGAGCAGCAGCGAGTCGCGCTGGTTCTCGACGTTGTAGCCGTCGGAGACCTTCCCGGCCTTCACCTGCTCCTGGAGCATGTTCTGCAGCTCGACGCCCTGACCCTCGATGTACTGGGCGCGGATGCGGTCGCCGTTGGTCTGGGTGACCTCGATGCGCTGGTCGCTCCCGCCGACGATCGTCGCCTTGGTGACGTTGCCGGACTGGATGGCGGTGACGACCTGGGAGGTGTCGACGTCCTTGGGACCGCCCACGTTGCTGAGCAGGCTGCTGGCCAGCACGACCAGCAGGACCGCCAGGACGATCCACACGACCGGGCCACGGATGATGCGCCTGATGTCCATGAGCGGAGCCGGGGCCCCGTACCTCCTGACGTCCTGTGCGACCGGTGGGTCGCACCCGCCTGCTAGCGGGGATCCCGAGTGTCACGAGGGTACAACCGCCGACGCCGGTGCGCCGTGCCGCGTACGTCGAGACCGCTCCTCGACGAGCATGACGCCGGCCGCGCCCGATCTGTTCCCGGGCGGCCCCGGCGTTCACCCCCGGCGTAACCGGTGGCGCGCGGCCGCCGCGCCGCTCAGGAGTAGACGTGCGGCGCGAGGGTGCCGACGACCCGCAGGTTGCGGTAGCGCTCGGCGTAGTCGAGGCCGTAGCCGACGACGAATTCGTTGGGGATGTCGAAGCCGGTGTACTTGACGTCGACGGCGACCTTCACGGCATCGGGCTTGCGCAGGACCGTGAGCACCTCGACCGACGCCGGCCCGCGCGAGCGCAGGTTGCGCAGCAGCCACGAGAGCGTGAGGCCGGAGTCGAGGATGTCCTCGACCACCAGCACGTGGCGGCCGGTGATGTCGCGGTCGAGGTCCTTGAGGATCCGGACGACGCCGGAGGACTTGGTGCCCGAGCCGTACGACGACACCGCCATCCAGTCCATCTCGACCGGCAGCGTCAGGGCGCGGGAGAGGTCGGCCATCGCCATGACGGCGCCCTTGAGGACGCCGACGAGGAGCAGCTGCTGCCCGGCGTAGTCGGCATCGATCTGCGCCGCGAGCTCGCGGATCTTGGCCTGCAGGGCCTGCTCGTCGACCAGCACCTTCTCCAGGTCGGCACCGAGATCGGCGGCTTCCATCAGCTCTCCTCGCGGGGCGGGGTGGGACGCAGGTGCAGCCTTCCATACGACCTGGCAGCCTCGACACCGCCCGGCAGCGCGACCGCGCCCTGCCCCCGCCACGAGGTCACCAGCCGAAGGACGCGCTCCACGTGCTCTGCGGCCAGGGCTCCCGCGGGCACGCCGCCGTCGACGAGCCAGCGGCGTACGACGCGGGACCTGAGCGCCTGCGGCAGCGCGGCGAGATCGTCGGACCCCAGCCCCGCGGGCTCGCCGCTGGTGATCACCGAGAACGCTTCTGCCGCTTGGGAGTCCAGCAGATCGGCATCGTCGCGCGCCAGCGACGCAGTGCGTGCGAGCGCCTCGGCGATGCCGGGACCGAGCTCGCCCTCGAGCACCGGCAGCACGTCGTGGCGCACCCGCACGCGGGAGTAGCGCCGGTCGTCGTTGTGCGGATCGGCCACCACCGGCGCGCCCGCGGGAACCGCGGCACGCACGACGTCGCGGCGCAGCCCGAGCAGCGGGCGCCGGAAGGGTCCGCGCGCGGCCGCCATCCCGGCGAGGCTGCGCGTGCCCGAGCCGCGGGCCAGCGCGAGCAGCACCGTCTCCGCCTGGTCGTCGAGGGTGTGCCCGAGCACGACCGCTGCGGCACCGAGCCGGTCGGCGGCCTCGTGCAGCGCTGCGTACCGCGCGTCGCGGGCAGCGTTCTCCGGACCGCCCGCCGTGCCGACGTCGACGGTCACGACCTCGACGGGATCGAGGCCCTGCTCGCGCAGCCACGCACCGACGCGCTCCGCGGTCTCGCGAGAGCCGTCCTGCAGGCCGTGGTCGACCACCACCGCACCGGCTCGTGCGCGCGTGCGGCGTACGCCGTCGGCGAGGGCGAGGGAGTCCGCGCCGCCGGAGCAGGCCACGAGGACGAGGGAGTCCGGGTCGAGGTCGTCGAGGGCCGCGCGGACGGCCTGCGCCACGGCCGCGGCGTCGGTCATCGGGGTCAGGCGGGGAGGAGGTCCGGTGCGACGCGGCGGCACCAGGCCGCGGCGTCGAGGATCTCGTCCTTGGTGGGCAGCGTCTGCGGCGAGGTCCACACCCGGTTGAAGCCCGCGAGGCCCACCCGCTCGACGACGCCGGTGACGAAGGCGCGGCCATCGGAGTACTGGCGCATTTTGGCGTCGAGGCCGAGCAGGCGACGGGCCAGTCCGTCGACCGCGCCCGGCTCGTTGCGGCGCTGGTCGAACCGCTCCCGGATCACCGAGACGGTCGGCACGATGTCGGGGCCGACGTCGTCCATCACGTGGTCGGCGTGGCCCTCGAGCAGGCTCATGAGGGCGGTGATGCGGTCGAAGACCTCGCGCTGCTCGGGCGACTGCACGGCGTCGACGAGCGAGGCGTCGGGGTCGCCGCGCACCGCGGCGCCGATCGCGCCGAGGCCGTGGCGCAGGCGGCGCAGCACCTCGCCGGCGCTGGAGTCGGCGAGTGCGAGGTAGTCGTGGATCTCGGCGATGAGGTGCCCGCCGAGCCACGGGACGCCGCCGAACTGCGCGCGGTGGGTCTCCTCGTGCAGGCACACCCAGAGCCGGAAGTCGCGCGGCTCGACGTCGAGGTGGCGCTCGGCGGTCACGATGTTCGGCGCGACGAGCAGCAGCCGGCCCTCGCGGGTGGTCGTGAACGCCTCGAACTGGCCGAGGACCTTGCTGGAGAGGTAGGCGAGGACGCCGCCCATCTGGAGCGCGGTGATGCGCGAGCCGAACGCCGTCACGACCGACGACTGCTCGGTCGCCATCTTCTCCAGCAGCGGTGCGAGGACGATGCGGAAGCCGTCGACGTTGCTGTCGACCCAGGCCCCGCGGTCGACGACCACGGCGTCCGGGGCGTCGCCGGCATCGAGCCCGGTGCGCTCGCGCACGGGCCCCACGGCATACCGCGCGAGGGCGCGCAGCTCGGCCACCGCGGCGCGCGCCTCGTCGGCGCTCGTCCCCGGCCCGCCCGGCGCGAAGCGGCGCCCGGTGGTCTTGGCCAGGCCCCAGTCGATGACCTCCACGCGCTCGACCCTACGTGGGTCCGGGGCGGCTCGCTCCTCCGCCGGGGCTTCCACGCCACCCATGGACCCGGCCCGACCCGTCGACGCGTGATGAGCGGGCGCTCGAAGGTCCGCCGATCACGCATGGACGGTTCTTCGAACCGGAGGTCAGCCTGCGGCGACGACCGCGGCGGCGCGGTCCAGCGCCGTGCGTGCCACCGCCTGGGGCCCGGGCGACCCGTCCTCGAGGAACGCGAACGCGCGCAGCCGCCCGGCCGGGTCGAGGACCAGCCCGGCGAGAGCGTTGACGCCGGTGAGCGTGCCGGTCTTGGCCAGCACGAGGCCTCGCCCCGCCCGCGTAGCAGGAGCGTCGAAACGGTCCTCGAGAGTGCCGGTCGCACCCGCGACCGCGAGCCCGGTGACCGCCGCGGACAGGGCGGGGTCGTCGGTGGTGGCGAGGGCAGCGAGCAGGCCCACGATCGTCGCGGCGCTGACCTTGTTGCTGCCCGAGAGGCCGCTGCCGTCGACGAGCACGGCCCCGGTCGTGGTGACGCCGAGGCCGGAGAGCACCTTGAGCGTCGCGTCCGCACCGCCGGCGAAGCTGGCCGCGCCGCCGAGCTTGCCGCCGGCGAGGTGCGCGAGCGCCTCGGCGAGGTCGTCGTCGGACTGCGTCAGCATCCGCTCGACGAGGTCGGCGACGGTCGGGCTGAGCACCGACGCGATCGGCTGCGCGCCGCTCGGCGCGACCACCCGCACGATCGTGCCGGTGACCGTGATGCCTTGAGCCCGGAGCCGTTCCGCGAACAGGCGCCCTGCCTCGAGCGAGGGGTCCTTCACGCGGGGCCCCGACCCGACACCGGGGGCCGAGCGGCCCTGGTCGACGGACAGCGCCGTCACCGGCGCGACCACGCCGCCCGTCGTGAAGGTGGCCGGCCAGCCGGGCGCGGTCCTGGGGCCGGTGAACAGCGAGTCGTCGACGTGGACGACGACCTTCGTGGTGCCCGCCTTGGTCAGTGCTGCCGCGGTCGCGGTCGCGAGGGCGGCGATGCTCGCCGGCCGCGCGGGCTGGCCGGCGGGCCAGGTGCGCGCGGAGGCGTTGCGCGTGAGCGTGGCGTCGCCGCCGCCGACGAGCACGATCTCGCCCGCGGCCTTGCCGGGCACGACGGTCGTGCTCAGCCGGGTCTGCGGGCCGAGCGCCTGGAGGGCCGCTGCTGCGGTGAGGACCTTGAGCGTGCTCGCGGGGATCTGCGCCCGGGTCTGCGCCGCGGCGTACACCGGCTTCCCGGTGCCGACATCGAGGACGTACGACGTGGTGTCGGCACCCACCGCCTTCACGGCGAGCGCGGCCCTCACCCCCGCAGCCACCCGGGCGTCGGAGGCGGGGTCGGCCGCGGTGGTGGCTCCGCTGGTCGGCGCGAGCACCTGGCTCGGCGCGGGCGGGACGGTCGACCCTGCGCCCGAGGCGGCCGTCGCCAGCAGGCCGAGGGACAGCGCCGCGACGAGGAGGACGGGGGCAGTACGACGCGCCGCGTGGCCGGTGCTCATGCGGCGATCACCCCGTCCTCGCAGGTAGCGGGGTCGTGACCCCGATCACGGAAACCGCCGCGAGGATTGGTCCGCGGGGTCGTCTCTACGGAACACTAGGCGACGCCGCGCCGACCACCGACGCGCCCCGACCCCGTCCCGCACCGCCGCAGCCAGGGAGAACGCCGTGGAGTTCGACGTCCTCATCGAGATCCCCGGCGGCAGCCGGAACAAGTACGAGGTCGACCACGAGTCCGGTCGCATCCGGCTGGACCGCATGCTCTTCACGTCGACGCGCTACCCGCACGACTACGGCTACATCGAGGGCACGCTCGGTCAGGACGGCGACCCCCTCGACGCCATGGTGCTGCTCGACGAGCCGACCTTCCCCGGCTGCCTCATCAAGTGCCGCGCCATCGGCATGTTCCGCATGACCGACGAGGCCGGCGGCGACGACAAGGTCCTCTGCGTCCCCGCGAACGACCCGCGCCTCGAGCACCTGCGCGACATCCACCACGTGCCGGAGTTCGACCGCCTCGAGATCCAGCACTTCTTCGAGGTCTACAAGGACCTCGAGCCCGGCAAGTCGGTCGAGGGGGCGTCGTGGGCCGGACGCTCCGACGCCGAGGCCGAGATCGTCGCGTCGGTGGAGCGGCACGACACCCACGAGGCAGCGATCGAGAGCGGCATCGAGGACGCCTCGCACTGACCTGCTGGCTCCGCCGAGCCGGTCAGGGACGCGTGCCGAACGGCACGAGCTCGTCCTGCCAGATCGTCATGTACTTCACGACGTCTCCGGTGTGCGGCGCCTCGACCATCTGCCCGCCGCCGGCGTAGATCCCGACATGGTGGATGGTGCGCCAGTCGCTGGGGTTCGTCGCGAAGTAGACCAGGTCACCGGGCCGAAGCGCGCTCACCGGGATCTTCTGCTCGGTGGCGAACTGCGTCTGCGAGTAGTGCACCAGCGCGACGCCGACCTGCCGGTACGCCGCCGACGTGAGGCCGCTGCAGTCGTAGGAGTTCGGCCCGTCGGCACCCGCCACGTAGGGCTTGCCGAGCTGCGTGCGCGCCCACGCGAGCGCTGCCGAGCGCTGCGCCGCCGTCGTGACCGACCGGCCGTCGGGCCATGAGGTGGAAGGGGTTCCGTCGTTCGGTGGACGGCCACCGGAGCGGTGGCGCGCCGCCTCCTCCGCGGCCGCGCGCGCGGCCGCGGCAGCCCGTGCGGCAGCTTCGCGACGCAGTGCTGCGGCACGTTGCGCCGCCAGCGTCGAGGCTGTCGTGCGCGCCGAGGACAGGGTACGGGCGGCGGCGTCTCGCTGCGCGGTGAGGCGCGCGACCTCGGCCTTCTGCTGCTGCTGCAGCGCCTGCACCGCGGCCGCCGCATCGGCCGCCTGCTGCTCGCGCAGAGCGACGTCGGCGCTCGCCTGCTCGGCCGCCAGCTGCGCCTGCAGCGCTTCGAGCCGCAGCTGCGCGGCCGACATCGCCTGGTGGCGGCGGTCGGCAGCGACCTGGCCGAGGGACGCGACGCGATCGGTGAGCGAGGTGATGCCGCCGGGCGACATCGCGCCGTCGATGACCGCTGCCCACTCGCCGAGACCGCCGGAGAGGTCGGCGCCGAGCTGATAGCTCTGGGCCGCGAGCCGGTCGACGTCGGTCTGCGCCTGCGCCGCCGCGAGCTGCGCGACGCGCGCCTTCTCGGACGCGGCGGCCGCGACGCCGCGGGCGTCCTCGGCGTCGGCCTGCGCGGCGTTCCAGCGCTCGACCAGGGTCTCGACCTGCGCGTCGAGGGCGTCGAGCTGCTGCTGGGCGGACTGCTGCTGCGCCGTCGCGGTGCGCAGCGCGACCGCGGCAGCGGCCGCCGCGCGCTTCGCCGCAGCCACGGCGGCGGCGGTCGGCTTGGGCTTCGCGGGCGCCGCCGAGGCCGGCGCGACGCCGGCGAGCAGACCCGCGACGAGGGCAGCCGCGAGCACCGGCGCGACGAGGCGTCGAGAGGTCACGGCGGCTCCCGGGGGAAGGCGGGTGCGTGCGGTCGGACAGTGCGGTGCCCGTCGACGGTAACCCCGGCTGTCCCAGGAACACCATCCGTCACAGCGATGCACTGCAGGACCTTGCGGGGATCGCGCACCGTCGCGTTCGGAAGCCGGACGCGTCAGGCGCGGCGGACCGTGACGATCCGCGAGACCGCGGGCAGGCCGACGCCGTCGTACGCCGTCGTCCAGCGGTACGCCGTGGCCGAGGCCGGGCGCGGCACGCGGTAGGCGGCGACGCCGGTGGAACGGGTGCGCAGGGTCACGACCCGCGCCCACACCCTCCCGGTCCAGCGCTGCAGCACGACCAGGGCCGCGCGGCGCGGGAGAAGGGTCACCGGGAGGACGCCGGTGCTGCCCGCGCGGACGTACACGCTGATGGTCGGCACCGCGAGCGACTGGCGCGTGCCGGTCCACACCTTCGCACCGGGGCCGAGCCCGCGCGCGGACTGGGCGCCGCCGCGGTCCGAGCCGAGGAAGTACGTGCGGTAGACCGTCGTGCCCACCGGTACGACACGCTTGGCGTAGGTGCCGGCCGAGGTGCCGCGCGTGATGCCGACGAGAGTGCGGACGCCGGCCCGCTCGGCGTAGACGGCGACGACGGGGCAGGGCACCAGCACGCCGGCGTAGGTCACGGTGCCGCGGACGCTGATCGCGGTGCCGACCGGGACCATCGTGGACGACAGCGACGTGGTCACGACGGAGTCGGGCCGGACGTCCTGCTGCACCAACGGATCCGGTCGCGGAGCCCCGGGGTACAGGCCGATCTGGATATAGCTGTAGTTGCTGTAGCGCCGGCCGTTTCCGGCCGAGTCGGTCACCGAGACGCCGCAGACGTGCCAGGTGGACAACGGCGAGAGGTCGGTCGGGAACCACACCGACAGCCGGCCCGACGACAGCCGTCCACCCCCTCTTACACCGAGGGCCATCGCGTCCAACTCGTCGCAGAAGTCGATCCGCAGCTGGGTGACGGGCGACCTGTCGTCGCTCGTCGTGAAGGAGAAGGTCGCGAACTCGCCGGGCCTGCGGTCGACGGACGACAGCATCCTCAAGCTCGTGACGCGCGGGGCCGTGACGTCCTGGCCGAGGGGCTGGGTGACGGTCACCGACGCGGTCGAGAGATCGAGGGTGTTGGTGGGGCCGGGCGGCATCGACGTCGTGGTGGTCGGCGTGTAGGTCGTGCTGTTGCCGGCGTTGTCGCCGACCACGACCGACACCAGGGACAGCGGCCCGCCCATCGCGCCGATCGGCACGACGCCGGAGACCAGGCCGCTCGGCGCGAGGAACGCCGCCGTGCTGTCGGGCGAGAGCAGGTTGATCGTCGTCGGACCGGAGCCGCTGAGCTGCGCGGCGAGCGACGCGACGCCGGAGAGGTCGTCGGTGGCGGTGAGCCGCAGCACCACGGCGTCGCCGGCGGACACCACCGGGGTGAGCACCGCGATGCCCGTGACGCGGGGCGCCGTGACGTCGTCGACGGCGTTCGCGGGCAGGGCGGCCACGGGCGCCGCGACCAGCGCACCGAGCACAGCGACCAAGGTCGCCCGCAGCATCCTCATGACCGTCCCCCTCGCGCACGAGGGTAGGCGATTCGACGGCCTCCGACGCGTTCCCGTGTCGACCGGACGGCGCAGCACTAGTTCCAGATGTCGCCCAGCGTCGAGGCCGTCGCGGCGTTGTTCGCGTGGGTCGGGATGCCGAGGCCGTCCTCGAGCGTGCGCAGCAGCGAGTAGTGGTTCGCCGTCTGGGAGTACGTCGCCGCGTGGACGGAGCCACCGAGCACCAGGAACGGGACGTTGCCACCGGCGAACTTCACGGCCTTGCCGGGTCCACCGTCCTGGCCCTCGTCGTAGACCACGACGATCACGCTGCCGGGCGTCCACGCCGACGACCGCATGATGTTCGGGATCTCGCGCGCGAGGAACCCGTCGAACTGACGGATCGGGTTGCCCGTGGGGGCGCAGTTGTCGTGCCCGTCCTCGCACATGTTCGGGACGATCATGTTGAAGCGAGGAACGCTGCCGCTCTGCAGCGCGGCGTCGAAGGCGCCGGTGTCGTTGGGCGTCGCCGCGTGGGCGGCGTCGACGCTCATCGACACGTCGTTCGCCAGGCAGGAGGCACCGGTGCCCTGCGTCCCCGACGTGACGCCCACGATGTCGTCGAAGTACGCCGCCGGATTGTGCTTGGGCCGGTAGGAGTTCTGGTCGGCGCTCTTGCCCGAGTTCACGAGCCAGCACGAGCCGGGCATCGACTCGTTCCACGCCTTCCAGCCGACGCCGGCGGCGTTCATCTCGCTGAACAGGTTGTCGGTGCCGGGGTGGTGGCAGGTGGCCGGCTTCTCGTCGGCCTGGTCGCACGCCGTGAACTTGCCCCAGGTCATCGCGATGTAGTTCGACGTCGAGTAGTGCGAGATGCCCCAGTAGTCGCTGAACCAGGCGGAGCGCGGCTTCAGCGTGCCGAGCTGGTAGGGCGCGTCGTTGCTGTCGAGCTGGCTCAGGCTCGTGTTCTCGCCGACGATCAGGAACACGCGGTCGAACCTCGGGACCGCGTCATCGGCCGTGCCGGCACCGGCCGGGGCGAGGGGGACGAGCAGGCCGGCGGCCAAGGCGGCCAGACCGAGCAGGGCAGGGCGTCGACGCACCATCGCAGGGACCCTTCGTCGGGCGTCGCGTCGCGTCGCGGCGCACAGCGCGGACGCTAGGGATCGGTACGGGCCGGGGCAATAGCCACTCCTGACCAGTGCGCGTTCGCGGTCCGCCGCGCACGGTGGGTGACCGTCAGGCCGACGCGAGCCAGACCGCGGCGTACGGCGGCAGCACGACCTGGCCGTCCTCGACGTAGAACTCGGTCGCCCCGAGGTGGTCGACGAGCTCGCGGCCGAGCAGGCCGCCGAGCACGGCTGCGTCGCACCGCTGCCAGTCGGCGGAGACGTTGTAGAGCTGCACGAGATCACCGGCCGCGTGGCTGCGCAGCACGGCGAGCACCGACGGGTTCGACGTCTCGACCGGCCGCGACTCGACCGCGGCGTGCAGGGTCGGGAGCGACCGGCGCACGTCGCCGAGGTGCTTGACGAGCGCGTAGACGCGGCCCTCCAGGGTGGTGACGTCGGTGCGCCGAGCAGCGTCGGCCCACGGCATGCGCGGGCGGTGCATCCAGCGGTTGTCGTCGGCGTGCTCAGGCTCGTCGAGGTAGGCGGCGTCGTTGCGCAGCGCGAGCTCGTCCCCCATGTACAGCAGCGGGATCCCGCCGAAGCCGTAGACGATCGCATACGCGCAGTGGAGTCGCCGTACAGCGAGATCGAGCAGCCGGAGGTCGCCCTCGTCGAGCGCCTGCTCGATGCCGGCGAGGCTGGCCGCGCTGCCGCTGATGCGGCTGTCGCCCGTGGCTTCGTTGACCTGGAACTCCTCACCTCTGGCGAAGCTGCCCGGCTCCGCGCCGACGAACCAGCGCGACAGGAACGCGCGGTGGCTCGGGCCGCCCCAGCCCATCGAGGCCGCGTCGGCGTCGTCGATCGCCCAGCCGATGTCGTCGTGGCAGCGCAGGTAGGTGGCCCAGGCGGTCGTCGTCGGCTTCGGCGGGAACCGGTGCAGCGCACGGACGAGGAGCCGCGCGTCCTTGGTCGCCAGCGCCGACCAGATCTGCACCATCAGGCTGTTGTGGTAGGCCAGATCGGACACGTGGCCCGCGTAGTCGCCCACCCCGAGGTACTTCACGAGGTCGCCCGGCGCCACGATCGCCTCGGCCTTGAACACCAACGAGGGCGCGGCGATCCGGGCGACGGCACGCAGCGCGCGGGTCAGGCCGTGCACCTCGGGCTGGTTCTGGCAGTCCGTGCCCAGCCGCTTCCAGAGGAATGCGATGGCATCGAGCCGCAGGCAGTCGACGCCGCGGTTGGCGAGGAAGAGCATCACCTCGGCGAACTCGCAGACGACGTCGGGGTTCCCCCAGTTGAGGTCCCACTGGTAGTCGTTGAACGTCGTCCAGACCCAGGCCGCCAGCTGGTCGTCCCAGGTGAAGTTGCCGGGCGCGAAGTCGGGGAACACCTCGGGCAGCGTGCGCTCGTAGGCGTCGGGCATCCGACGGTCGTCGAAGACGTGGAAGTACGCGCGGTACTTGGGGTCCCCGGCGCGCGCCGCCGCCGCCCAGGCATGCTCCTTGGCCACGTGGTTGAGGACGAGGTCGATGGTGAGCGCGATGCCGTTCTCGTGCAGCACGGTCGCAGCCTTCTCGAGGTCGGCCATCGAGCCGAGGTCGCCGCGCACCTCGCGGTAGTCCGCCACGGCGTACCCGCCGTCGTTGGCGCCCGGGCGCGGCTGCAGCAACGGCATGAGGTGCAGGTAGGTCGTCCCGAGGTCGCGCAGGTAGTCGACGTGCTGCGCGACGCCGTCCAGCGTCCCGGCGAAGCGGTCGGCGTAGGCGACGTAGCCGAGGGCGTCGGGCGCCTGGAACCAGTCCGGACGCAGCAGCCGGTCGCGGTCGCGCTCGCGCAGCGGCTGCGGGCGCACGATCCAGCCCTGGACGGCGATGGTCGCGAGGCGCCGGAGGAGGGAGTCGGCCCGCGGGCCGTCGAAGACCGCCCGCACGCCGGCCTCGAGGTCGGGTCCCCACCGGCGCGCGCGGGCGACCAGGTCGTCGGCGCCCGACACCGCACGCGCGCCCTGGTCGCGGAGGGCCTCGGCCACGAGCGAGGCGACGTCGGCGTCCCGCCGCGCTGTAACCGCTGTCATAGGCGCATTGTGCCCCCCGGCAGGGCGGTTGCGGGAGAGGGTGGGAGCCACGGATGCAAGCGTTCCCAGGCGGCCGTCTGGCAGGGTCGACCCGTGACCGAGCACAGCTGGGACGACGGCACCTGGACGACCGAGCCCGAGGCGATGGCGCGCGACGGCGCGCACCTGCTCGTGACGGCGCGCGAGGGCAGCGACTTCTGGCGCACCACGTCGTACGGCTTCGTCCACGACGACGGCCACGGCCTGCTCGCCGACTTCCCCGACCGGTCCGCCGCGGAGGTCTCGTTCGTCGCCGCGTTCGAGGAGCAGTTCGACCAGGCGGGCATCCTCGCGATGGCCGACCACGAGCACTGGGTGAAGGCCGGCGTCGAGTACGCCGACGGCGCAGCCCAGCTCGGCGCGGTCGTCACCTCGCAGCTCTCGGACTGGTCCACCGGGCAGGTGGCCTGGGCAGGGCGGCTGGTCACCGTGCGCGTCAGCCGCGACGGGGACGCTCTCACCGTCCGCGGCCGCGTCGACGAGGAGCCGTGGCGACTGGTCCGCGTCGCCCCCATCGACGGCTCGCTCCCCTGGCGCGCCGGACCGATGACCTGCGCCCCCACCCGCGCCGGTCTCACGATCCGCTTCACCCGCTGGACGGTCGGACCCGCGGACACCGCCCTGCACTGACGACCGCGCGCGCGACGCCTTCGTGAGTGGGAACTCGTCGTAGAGCGCGCGTTGCGACTACCAGCT
>DASSQW010000153.1:0-3715 GCA_035702165.1 Candidatus Nanopelagicales bacterium | reverse complement strand
AGGCGCTCAAGGCATGTCTTCTCGCCGCCGCCCTCCTCGCCCTAGCGTCCCTGGTCTTCACCAATGACATCCCCCACGACGACCCGCGCGGCGCGGTCCCTGATACCCAGCTCTCCACCGCCTGATCCCGGCACTCAGCGGGAAGCACCGACGCGAGGCGTCCCCATCCATCGGCGGCGAGAAGCCGGCCGAGAGGGAGAGCGTGGGGCGGCGGGAGCCTCACGTCGTTCTACGTCTGGGGCTTCGACGCGTCGGGCCACTCCGCGGCTCTGGACGTCTGCGGTCGCCGCACCTAACCTGCGCGCGTGTCCGCGGAGTCGAATCGCACCTACGCCTGGGTCGGCGTCGTCGTCGACCTGCTGCTGATACTCGTCGGCCTCGTGATGATCGCCCAGGGCTGGTGGACGGCCTTCGCGGAGATCGTCGTGGCCATCGGCTCCTTCGGGCTGATCGTCTCGCTCGTCCAGCTCTGGCGGACCCGGCGCAGCGCCGCGCACGGACCTCAGTAGCTGCGTCGGTTCGGCGTACGGAACGGGGCGGTGCCGCGGCCCTCGGGCAGTCCGGCGGCCTCGTCGAGGGCGGCCCACGAGCGGCTGATCGCCCCTCGCAGCAGCGTCGTGTCGGTCGCGGCGGTGAGCATGCGGGCGCCCCGCGAGGCCCAGTGCACGGCCATCTCGACGTCGGAGCAGTGCAGTCCCGCGACGATGCCGCTGTCGCGGCAGACGTCGACGATGCGCTGGATCATCGCGTCGACGTCGGTCGACGACCGATAGGTCTCGCGGCCGTAGCCGCACGAGAGCGCGAGGTCGTTGGGCCCGATGTAGATGCCGTCGAGGCCGGGCACCGAGGCGATCGCCTCGAGGTCGTCGAGGCCGGCCCTCGTCTCGACCATCACGATGCAGATCGACGCCGCGTTCTGCTCCTCGGGCGAGGGCGCACCGTCGTCGCGCACGTCGCCCCACATCGGGCCCCAGCTGCGCTCGCCCTCGGGCGGGAACCGGCACTCGGCCACGGCGCGGGCCGCGTCCCCCGCGGAGTCGACCATCGGGACCAGGGCCGCGCAGGCGCCGGTGTCCAGCGCGCGCATGATCGTCGCCGGTTCGTTCACCGGCACGCGCACGATCGGCGCGCGTCCGGCGGCGCGCATCGCCTGCAGCATGTGCGGCAGCTCGCTGAACGTCGACACCCCGTGCTGCAGGTCGACGCACACGTAGTCGAAGGGGCTGGTCGCCTCGAGCTCGGCCACGGCCGGGTCGGCCAGACCGGTCCAGAGGCCGAACACGGGCTGGTCGTGCGCCCACAGCCCGCGCAGGTGCGCGGAGCTCCGCGCGATCACCGACTCCACGCCCGCCATCCGCTGCCTCCCCGGCACTCGGGACGGACCTCCGCGGACCGTCGCCGACGACGGTCCCATCGCGCCGGGTGCGACGCCGCGCGAGGTTCCGCGGCCCGGAACGTCCGCCCGGAGCAGTCGGGCGGCGCGCCCTGCTGACACCGCCGTCCGGATGGAGGACGCTGGACCGCGATGCTCAGGTGGTGGTCGGTCGCAGCGGCGAAGATCGTGGCGGTCTACGTCGTGTTCTCGCTCGCGTGGATCCTGATCGGCGACCGGCTGGCGCAGGCGGCATCACCGGCGGGGGGTGTGCGGCTGACGATCGAGGACGCGAAGGGCACGGCCTTCGTCCTCATCAGCGGCGCGATCGTGTACGTGCTCGTCGCCGTGCACGACCAGCGCCAATCCCTCGCCCGGACCGCGCAGGAGCGCGCGTACGACGAGACCCTCGCCGGCTGGGCAGCCGCCCTCGACCTGCGCGACCACAGCACGGCGGAGCACACGAGCCGGGTCACCGAGATCACGGTCGCCCTCGCGGAGCGAGCGGGGCTCAGCGGCGACGACCTGGTGCACGTCCGGCGCGGAGCCACGCTGCACGACATCGGGAAGATGGGAGTGCCCGACGACATCCTGCTCAAGCCGGGCGCGCTCGACGATGCCGAGTGGGTGCAGATGCGGCGCCACCCCGAGCTCGCCGTCCAGTTCCTCCGCGGCATCTCCTACCTCGAGTCCGCGCTCGACATCCCGTGGTGCCACCACGAGAAGTGGGACGGGAGCGGGTATCCGCGCGGCCTGGCCGGCGAGGCGATCCCGCTGCCCGCACGCCTGTTCGCCGTCGTCGACGTGTACGACGCCGTCACGTGCGATCGCCCGTACCGCGGACCCATGCCGCACGACGACGCGATGGACCTGGTCCGAGCCGGCGCGGGAAGCCACTTCGACCCCGAGGCGGTCCGACTCTTCGACGAGCTGATGCGCGACCGCCGCTAGGGCGGCGGGGGCGACGGGAGGAGGCGCACGGCGAGGTGCCGGGTGGCGTCCTCGATCCGGTCCTCCTCCAGCTCGCCCACGGAGCAGATGAGGCGCCGGGCCGCCTCGTTGTAGGGGAGCATGTCGGCGACGAAGCGGCGGATGCCGCGCTCGAGCGCGAGGTCGGCGAGCAGCCGGGTGAGGAAGCGGGCGGCGCCCTTCCCCTGGGCCTCGTCCGCGATCGTCACCGCGACCTCGGCGTCCTCGGGGGCGTCGGGGAGCCGGATGAAGCGGCCCTCGCCGATGAGGACGTCGTGGTCGCGCCGCCGCCAGAACAGCATGAGCGCGACGTGGTCGACCTGGTCGACGCTGCCGACGAGCTGGTCGAGGTCGGCCTCGGTGAGGTGGGTCTTGGGGCCGAGGAACCGGCGCGCGAGCGACGACTCGGAGAGGTGCTCGAAGCCGCCCACGAGCGCACCGGCGTCGTCCGGCCGCTGGAAACGGGCCGCCACAGGGAGGCCGTCGGCGAGCGTCGCCCACGCGAGGTACTCGTCGGCGTGCGGACGGCGCACGTGGTCGTCGTCGTCGGCCACGTTCCTCACCGCCTTCGCCCCGGGCCCCTCGCCGGAGGGCTTCCCCCATCGTGCCCGGTCCGAGCAAGTCCACCCAGCACCGGGTGCCGCGCCGCGGACCGGCGGCGGCGTGACGTCGGCCGCACGACGCGCGCGTCGCACGATGCACCGAAGCGACCCTCGCGGAGTAGCGTCCGCGCCATGGATCTCACGGTGTTCGTGCCCTGGTTCGGCGTCTGGATCGCGGTGATCGTGGCGTTCTTCGCCAACTACCTCTACTTCGGACCCAGGACGATGTTCCCGGTGTGGTGGCGCGCCATGGGGAGGTCGTCCGAGGACAAGCCCGGCGACGGCCAGAACATGCCGCTCGTGTTCGCCCTCATGATCGTGGCGCTGTTCGTCCAGGCGATCACGCTGTCGTGGGTCCTGCAGGCGACGTTGAAGCTCTACGAGCTCGACGACATCACCCTGCTCAACGGCGCGCTCGTCGGACTCGGCATGGGCGTCGCCTTCGCCGCGATGACGTCGTTCGGCCACCGCATGTTCGCCGGCCAGGGCTTCAAGGTCTGGCTGATCGAGGTCGGCGGCGACATCATCGGCCTCACCCTCATGGGCGCCATCCTCAGCATCTACGTCTGAACGCGCCCGCTTTGGAGGTCTGAGAGTCGTCGATAGGCGACTCTCAGACCTCCACAGCGGGGACGTCAGAGGGTGCTGGCCACCTTCAGACCTTCGAGCACGGCTTCCTCGACCGTCCTCGGGGCCAGGCAGTCGCCGACGCCGTGCACCTCGACACCGTCACGGCCCTCGAGCTCGCGGAGCAGACCATCGACCGGGCTGT
>DASSQW010000152.1:0-3319 GCA_035702165.1 Candidatus Nanopelagicales bacterium | reverse complement strand
GAGCGAGTGCGGCCTCGAGCTCGTCGGCGTCGGACTGCCGGTCGACGCCGGCGACGACGCGGTCGGGCTCGAGCGCGTCCTGCACGGCGAAGCCCTCGCGGGTGAACTCCGGGCTCCACGCCAGGTGCACGTCGGCGCCGGCGGGCGCGATCTCGGCGAGCCGGTCGCGCATCCGCTCGGCGAGCCCGACCGGGACGGTCGACTTGCCCACGACGAGGCATGGCCGAGTGAGCAGCGGACCGAGGTTCTCGACCGCGGCCTCGACGTAGGACGTGTCGGCGGCGTTCGAGTCGTGGCGCTGCGGCGTGCCGAGGCAGAGGAAGTGGATCTCGCCGTGCTCGGCGGCCTCGGCGTACGACGTGGTGAAGCGCATCCGGCCGGTCGAGAGCGCTGCCGCGAGCAGCTCCTCGAGCCCGGGCTCGTAGAAGGGCGGGTCGTTCTTGGCGAGCCGCGCGACCTTGTCGGCATCGACGTCGAAGCCCACGACGTCGTGCCCGATGACAGCCATCGCGGCGGCCTGGACCGAGCCGAGGTAGCCGCACCCGACGACGGTGAGCCGCCGCGGACGGGCGACCGTGCCGCTGGTGCGCGCGATGAGATCGGTGGTCGTGGTCACGCGCCGAGCCTAGGCGAGCGGCGGCTCGGACTCCCGCGCTCGACGCACCCGCAGAGACGGGCGTCACCCGCGGCGAGAAGCATGGGCGTCCGACCTTCTGCCGTCCGAGGACCTGGCCGCGAGTGCCGCTGCAGCCGGGCGTAGCCTGGCGGGGACGGCGTACCGCGGCACGAGGAGCGCGCGATGAAGGGCAACCCCGGCTTCGATCTGTTCCGGCTCTCCGACGAGCACGACGCTCTGCGCGAGGCCGTGCGCGGGCTGGTCGACGACAAGATCGCGCCCCGCGCGGCGGAGATCGACGAGAGCGGGGAGTTCCCCGACGACATCCTCGCGGCGCTCACCGCAGCCGACCTGCATGCGATCCACGTGCCCGAGGAGTACGGCGGCCAGGGTGGCGACGCGATCGCCGCCTGCCTCGTGATCGAGGAGGTCGCGCGCGTGTCCGCCGCCTGCTCGCTGATCCCTGCGGTGAACAAGCTCGGCTCGATGCCGCTGCTCGTCGGCGGCTCGGACGAGGTGAAGCAGGCCTACCTCCCGCCGCTCGCGCGCGGCGACGGGATGTTCTCCTACGCGCTGTCCGAGCCCGAGGCAGGCAGCGACGCCGGCGGCATGCGCACCACCGCGGTGCGCGACGGCGACGACTGGGTGATCAACGGCGCCAAGCGGTGGATCACCAACGCCGGCGTCTCGCAGTGGTACACCGTCATGGCGGTCACCGATCCCGAGAAGCGCACGCGCGGCGGCATCACCGCGTTCGTCGTCGACAAGGACGACGTCGGCTTCAGCTTCGGTGCGCCCGAGCGCAAGATGGGCATCCACGGCTCGCCCACGCGCGAGCTCTACTTCGACAACGTGCGGATCCCCGAATCACGGCGCATCGGCGACGTCGGTGCCGGCTTCGCCATCGCGATGGAGACGCTCGACCACACGCGGATCACGATCGGCGCGCAGGCGGTCGGCATCGCGCAGGGCGCTCTCGACTACGCCGCCGCGTACGCCAAGGAGCGCAAGCAGTTCGGCAAGGCGATCGCGGAGTTCCAGGGCCTTCAGTTCATGCTCGCCGACATGGCGATGAAGCTCGAGGTGGCTCGGCAGATGATCTATGTCGCGGCAGCCAAGAGCGAGCGCGGCGACGACGACCTCACCTTCTTCGGCGCCGCGGCCAAGTGCTACGCCTCCGACGTCGCCATGGAGATCACGACCGACGCCGTCCAGGTGCTCGGCGGCTACGGCTACGTGAAGGACTACCCCGTCGAGCGGATGATGCGCGACGCCAAGATCACCCAGATCTACGAGGGCACCAACCAGGTGCAGCGCATCGTCATGGCCCGCAAGCTCCTCGAGCGCTATTGATCCCCTCGAGACCCACGGGTTCTCGTCCCTCCTGGCTGGGTGCCGATCAGGGCTCGGCTCCGACGGCGGCATGGTCGGAAGCGGCCCGTGCCTCGACCAGGACAGGTGGCCGCTCAGTGACCGGCGTGCTGGTGCTGCGCGTGCTCGCCGAGATGCGTGTCGGTGCCCGTCGCGTGCCCTGCGTGGAGAGCATGGACCACGGCATGGCCACGGCCGCGGGAGATCAGCCACCGGTTCACCGGCACGGTCACAGCGAACGCGATCGTGAGCGAGAGGGCCAGCGACCACCAGAACAGTGCGTCGCCCAGTCCGGCGTCCATGGCACCGGGGACGGCGAGCACGACGCCGTTGTCCACCAGTTCCATGGTCAGGATCGAGACGGTGTCGGCGACCAGCGCGACGGCGATCGCCCGGCGCAGCGTGAGCCCGGAGCGCAGGACCGGGACGACGGTGAACGAGTACCCGAACACGAAGGCCAGCACGAACGCCAGAGCGATGCTGGGGCCGTTGGACCAGCCCCACCAGGTGGCCAGGGCCAGGCCGAGGATCTCGCCGATGGCGCACCCGGTCAGGCAGTGCAGGGTCGCGCTGACGGCGGTGCGAGTCTGCTGATCGATCGTCATGGTGCCTCCTCCTGAATGATACCCCCCTGGGGTATAGGGGAGGAACGGTGCGCTGCTGGCGGCGCATTCCCGGCGGGGCGCGGGAGGTTCACCGTGAGGGAGCCGCTGGACGATGCCCTCGCAGAGCGCAGAGCACTCGTAGGGTGGAGCAACGCGGCGGGCGCCGCGCCGGACAGGCCGGGAGGACCGTTGCCTCGGACGTGCTCGTTCGACGTGCGGGAGATCCCGTTCTCGACCCGAGGCTCCTGGTTGAGCCTGTCGCCCGTGACCGCGCTGCATACGACGTCCGCCCACATCCACCTGGACTCCCACGTGAACGGGCTGCGTCCCGTCCTCCGCCTCGAGCTCGAGCGTGCGGGCAGCGAGGTCGAGGCGCGGTGGGTCGCCGATGCCACCCGCCTGGCCTGGGAGACGGCCGGCGGTCGGGTCGAGGCGACCTTCGACGGGCCGTCGACCGTGCGCCTGCGGGGCCACGGCGTCGGCCTCCGCGCGGTCGACTCCGTGGGGGAGCTGACCTCCTTCACCGGCGCCTACCTGGTCGTGGACCCGGTCGACGCCGCGGCCGTTCTGACGTCGTACGAGACCGGGCGCCGCTACCGGATGCGATGCCTCGCCGGGAGCATGGACGTCGTCGGCGACCAGGCGCTCGGTCGGTGCGAGCGGTCTGTCCTCGTGGGGGCGGACGGGAGGGACTGGGAGCTCGAGATCACCGAGACGACCGGACGGG
>DASSQW010000151.1:0-5175 GCA_035702165.1 Candidatus Nanopelagicales bacterium | reverse complement strand
GCACGCGGATCGAGCAGCGAGGTCGCCTCGTCGAGCACGAGCGTGTGCGGGTCGGCCAGCACCAGCCGCGCGAGCGCGAGCTGCTGGGACTGCCCGGGTGCCAGGCCGTGACCGCCCTGGCCGACCTTGGTGTCGAGACCCTCGGTCAGCTCCTCGAACCAGGGCAGCGCGTCGACGGCATCGAGCGCAGCGAGCAGCGCGGCGTCGTCGGCGTCGGGGCGTGCGAGCAGCAGGTTGTCGCGCACGGTGCCGACGAAGACGTGGTGCTCCTGGTTGACCAGGGCGACCTGCGTCCGCACGGACTCCGCGGGCATGCGCGCGAGCTCGGCGCCGCCCATCTCGACCGATCCGGTGCGCGGCGCGTAGATGCCGGCCATCAGCCGGCCGAGCGTCGACTTGCCCGCGCCCGACGGGCCGACCAGCGCGAGCCGCTCGCCGGGCGCGACGTCGAGGTCGATCCCGTGCAGCACGTCGCGGCCCGCCCGGTAGCCGAAGCGCACGTCGTCGACGACGAGGCGGTCGTCGGTGGGCTGCAGGTCCGGGTCGGTCTCCGGGTCGGGTACGTCGCGGACGCCCACGAGGCGGGCGAGGGACGCCTGGCCGACCTGCAGCTCGTCGTACCACATGAGGATCAGGTCGACCGGCTCCACGAGCATCTGCGTGAGCAGCAGCCCGGTGGTGAGCTGGCCCAGGGTGATCGCGCCCTGCGAGACCTGCCAGCCGCCCCACACCAGGACGCCGAACAGCGGCAGCACGTAGCCCATCTCGATGAACGGGAACCACGAGCAGCGCAGCCACAGCGTGTACCTCTCCCACGAGACCCAGCGCCTGATCCGCGCGTCGGTGACGTCGGTGCGCGCCTGCTCGAGGCGGTAGAGCTCGACCGTGCTCGCGGCGTCGACCGTCTCGGCGACGGACGCGCTCACCTGCGCGTACGTCGAGGACTCGGCGCGGTAGGACTGCGGCGCCCGGGCGAAGTACCAGCGCGACGACAGCCAGATGGGCAGGACCGCGAGAAGCCAGGGCAGCGCGAGGGTCGGCGCGGACACCAGCAGCGCGGCGAGGACGAGCACAGCCGTGACGATGGCGATCGCGATCTCCGGGATCGCGTGGCGCACCGCCCAGGTGAGCCGGTCGATGTCGGTCGTGGTGCGCGACACGAGGTCGCCCGTGCCGGCCCGCTCGACGACGCCGGTGGGCAGGTTGACCGCGCGCGTCAGGTAGTCCTCGCGCAGGTCCGAGAGCACGAGCTCGCCGACGATGCCGGCGCGCAGCCGCGACATGCGGGTGAACACGGTCTGGACCACGAGGGCGCCGACGAAGATCAGCGCGGCGCGGTCGATCGGCCAGGTCGACGTGCCGCCCGTCAGGTTCTCGACGATGCCGCCGAGCACGAACGGTCCGGCGAGCCCGGCGACCGCCGCGACCGCGTGCAGGGCGATCACCGTCGTGAACGCGCGGCGGTGACGGCCCAGCAGGTGACGGGTGTAGCGGCGCACGGTCTCGTCGGACGCGATGGGCAAGGACTGCCCGGTGAGGGTCGACGCGGCGACGGCGTCCTCGGGAGGCCTCATCCCGCGCTCACCTCCTCCCTCGTCACGACGGCGCGGTACAGCGGCTCGTCGCGCAGCAGCGCGCGGTGCCTGCCGGTCGCCACGACGACGCCGTCGATCACGAGCGACACGGAGTCGCTGCGGTCGAGCATCAGCGGCGACGACGTCAGCACGACGGTCGTCATCGCGGGGCGGACGTCGCGCAGCCCTGCGGCGATGCGCGCCTCGGTGTGCGAGTCGACGGCGCTGGTGGGCTCGTCGAGGACGAGGATCGGGGGGTCGGCCACGAGCGATCGGGTCAGCGCGAGGCGCTGGCGCTGCCCGCCCGACAGCGACCGGCCGCGCTCGGTGATCCGCGCACGCATCGGGTCCGACACGTCGGGGGAGGAGTCGACCAGCGCGTCGAGGACGTCGTAGGCCGACGCGGCCTCCACCGCCGTCTGCACGCTCACCCGGCCCGAACGAGGGACGTCGAGCAGCTCGGCCAGCGAGCCGGACAGCAGCACAGGGTCCTTGTCCTGCACGACGATCCACGACCGCAGCTGGTCGCGGGGCACGTCGCGCAACGCGACGCCGTCGAGCGCGACGTCGCCGCCGTGCTCGCCGAGTCCGGCGAGACGCAGCGCGAGGGCGTCGGCGGTCGACTGCTCGGCGCACACGACGGCGGTGAGCTCGCCGGGGCGCACGACGAGGCCCGACACGGGGTCGACTAGCGTCGCCGAGGCGGCGTCGACGCCGACCACGTCGTCGGCCGTCGTGCGGTCGGAGCGCTCGAGGCGGAGCACGGCGACGACGCGACCGGCGGCGACGTAGGCGCGCGTCCACTTCTGCGCGGTCTCGGTGAAGGTGCGCAGCGGGATGAGCAGGAAGGCGGAGAGCCCGTAGAACATCACGAGCTGGCCGACGTCGAGCTCGCCGGAGACCACGAGCCGCGCACCCACCCACGTGACGACCACGACGAACAGCCCGGGCAGCGCGACCTGCTCCGCGTCGAGCAGCGAGTGGACGCGCGCCGAGCGGACCGCCGCGGCTCGCACCTCCTGCGAGGCCTCGTGGAAGCGCCGTAGGAACAGCTCCTCGCCGCCGATCCCGCGCAGCACGCGCAGGCCCGCGACGGTGTCGGTGGCGAGCTCGGTCGCGCGGCCGACCTTCGCGCGCTGCTCGGACTCGGCCCGCTCGAGCGGCCGCAGCAACGGACCGACCGCCAGCGCCAGCAGCGGGATGCCCACGATGACGACGGCCCCGAGCAGCACCGACGCGTGGAGCAGGACGGCGGCGACGACCACGAACGCGACGATGCCGCCGATGAAGCGCGCGAGGACGTCGAAGCCGTTGCCGATCTTCTCGACGTCGCCCGACGTCACCGCGACCACCTCGCCGGTGCCCACGTGCGCCCGCAGCTCGTGGCCCATGCGCACCGCACCGCGCGTGACCAGCTGCTGCGTGCGGCTGCCTGCGGTGATCCAGTTGGTCACGGCCATCCGGTGGCGCAGGATGCCCGCGGCCGCCTGCACGATCCCGAGCACCAGCACGAGGGCGGCGGCCCGCAGGACCACACCGTTGTCGCGGTCGGACGCGCCCTGCACCGCGGCACCGATGCCCACCGGGATCGCGGCCTGCGCGAGCATCCAGAGGATGCCCCAGACGACACCGAGTGCCAGGGTGCGCCACTGCCCCCGCGTCATCCACCAGAGGAACGCCCGGGTGGAGCGCAGGTCAGGTGCCCCCGGATCGACGAGGGGGAGGCGGGCGAGCGACATGGCCTGTCGAGACTACGGCGCGGGACCGTCCCCGGTCGCCGCGGTTTCCGGCGCGACGCCGGTCCCTCGGCGGGCCGCGGCCGCGCACGGCCGACGGCCTCGCTAGCGTCGTCCTACGCGCGCGGCACCTGCCCCGCGCCGAGAGCCGAGGTGACCTGTGTCCTTCCCGACCCCTCCTCCGCCCGAGGACGACAACCCGTTCGCGCCGCCGCCCCCCGGCGCGACCCCGCCGCCGCCTCCTCCCGGCGCCGCTCCTGCCCCGCCGCCCCCGGCCGAGCCCGCTGCGTCGCCCGCGTCCGGGGAGCCGGCTCCGCCGCCCCCGCCGCCGGCGTACAGCCCGCCGCCTCCGCCGCCTCCGGCGTACGGCGCCCCCGTCCCCTACGGGGCGCCGGGCGGCTACGGCGGCCCCACGCCGACGCCCGAGAACGGCAGCGGGACCGCCGCGCTCGTGCTGGGGATCGTGGGACTGGTCTGCTGCTACATCGGGATCGTCCCGGCGGTGATCGCCATCGTTCTCGGTCGCAAGGGCATGGCGCTCGCCGACCAGGGACGGGCCACGAACCGCGGGGTGGCCCAGGCCGGCTTCGTGCTGGGCATCATCGGAGCGGTGCTCTCCGCGGTCCTGCTGCTGACCGCCATCATCTCGGCGGCGACCCGGTCCAGGACGGGGGTCTGACCCGACCGGACGTGCGCGCAGGCGGGCGGTGCCCGACGACTACGATCGTCGGACACCGCCCGCTCCGCCGTCCTGGCGCTGACGTAAGGACTCCGGTGAGCTCCGTCTCCCACCGCCCCGTCCTCGTGGTCGACTTCGGTGCGCAGTACGCGCAGCTCATCGCCCGGCGCGTCCGAGAGGCCCGCGTCTACAGCGAGATCGTGCCGTCGAGCATGCCGGTCGCCGAGATGCTGGCGAAGGACCCGGTCGCGGTGATCCTGTCCGGCGGTCCGTCGTCGGTGTACGCCGACGGCGCCCCGCAGGTCGACGCCGCGCTGTTCGGGACCGGCGTACCGACCTTCGGCATCTGCTACGGCTTCCAGGCGATGGCGCTCGCCCTCGGGGGCGAGGTCGCGCAGACCGGGCTCTCCGAGTTCGGCCGTACGCCGCTCACCGTCACCGAGCCGGCGTCGGCCCTCTTCGCCGGCCTTCCGGTCGCGTCGTCGGTGTGGATGTCGCACGGCGACGCGGTGCACCGCGCGCCCGACGGCTTCACCGTCACCGCCGTCACCGACGGTGCGCCGGTCGCTGCGTTCGAGGACACCTCGCGCGGCCTCGCCGGCGTCCAGTTCCACCCCGAGGTGCTGCACTCGGAGAACGGCCAGGCGGTCCTCGAGCACTTCCTCTACACCGTCGCCGGGATCGAGCCGACGTGGACGTCGGCCAACGTGATCGACGAGCAGGTCGGGGCGATCCGCGCGCAGGTGGGCGACAAGCTCGTGATCTGCGGACTGTCCGGCGGCGTCGACTCCGCTGTGGCCGCGGCGCTCGTGCACAAGGCGGTCGGCGACAACCTCACCTGCGTCTTCGTCGACCACGGCCTGCTGCGCAAGGGCGAGCGCGAGCAGGTGGAGACCGACTACGTCGCCGCTACCGGCATCCGGCTCAAGGTGGTCGACGCCGCGGACCGCTTCCTCGACGAGCTCGACGGCGTCACCGACCCGGAGGAGAAGCGGAAGATCATCGGCCGCCTGTTCATCCGGGTGTTCGAGGACGCTGCGCGCGAGGTCGTGGCCGAGGCCGGATCGCACGGTCAGGACGTCGAGTTCCTCGTGCAGGGCACGCTCTACC
Organism: Candidatus Nanopelagicales bacterium; assembly: GCA_035702165.1. Lineage (GTDB taxonomy): Bacteria > Actinomycetota > Actinomycetes > S36-B12 > CAIYMF01 > Longivirga. The sequence continues at coordinate 76 of DASSQW010000151.1, read as the reverse complement.
CCGACGTCGTGGAGTCCGGTGGCGGAACCGGCACCGCGAACATCAAGAGCCACCACAACGTCGGTGGACTTCCGGA
>DASSQW010000150.1:0-2247 GCA_035702165.1 Candidatus Nanopelagicales bacterium | reverse complement strand
GACGTCGCGGCGGCGGTGGCGGACGCGACGACCCCCGTCGCCCTGCTCGCGCCGGCGTCGGTCGCGACACCGGCAGGCGTGCGCCGTCTCGCCGCGCCCGCCGACGCGGCGGCGTACGCCCGGGCCCTCTACGCAGCGCTGCGCAGCGCCGACGACGCGGGGTGTGCCACCGTCGTCGCGGTCGCGCCCGACGACGGCGCGCTGGCCGCGGCCGTGCTCGACCGGCTGCGCCGCGCGGCCGCCGGCTCCGCGCGCTGAGCCCTCGGGTCGCGGGTCGGGCTCCGGCCTTGAGGCAAGTCAGATAGTTAGTTAGGCTTACGAACATGTCGCCCAGTACCGCTGCCACCACCGATCTGGCGCACGACCTGCGCCTGGCCGTCATGCGGCTCTCCCGCCGGATGCGCCAGGAGCGTGCCGACCACGGTCTTCCGCTCGGTCAGCTGGCCGTGCTCGCGACCCTCGACCGGCTCGGCCCGCTCACGCCGGGCGCGCTCGCGCACCAGGAGCAGGTCCGGCCGCCGACCATGACCAAGGTGCTCGCGCACCTCGCCGACGCCGGTTACGTCGACCGCGTCTCCGACCCGTCGGACGGGCGGCAGCAGCTGATCAGCCTCACCGACAGCGCGCGGCGCCTGCTGCTCGAGGACCGCCGTCGTCGCGACGAGTGGCTCGCCGAGCACCTCGTCGGGCTCGACGCCGAGCAGCGCGCGCTGCTGCGTGCGGCCCTCCCGGTGCTGGAGGTGCTCGCCGAGTCGTGACCCCGATGTTCCGCGCACTCGGTGTGCGCAACTACCGCCTGTACTTCACCGGGCAGGTGCTCTCGAACGCGGGCACCTGGATGCAGCGCGTCGCGCAGGACTGGCTGGTCCTCGACCTGTCGGGCTCGAGCGCCGTCGCGCTGGGCATCACGACCGGCCTGCAGTTCCTGCCGTTCCTGCTCTTCTCGCTGTGGGGCGGAACGCTCGCGGACCGGATCGACCGTCGCCGGCTGCTCATCTGGACGCAGGCGCTCAGCGGCCTGCTCGCGCTGGGCCTGGGCATCATGACGATCCGCGGTGGCGCGACCGTCGGCTCGGTCTACGTCTTCGCGTTCCTGCTCGGCTGCGTCGCCGCCGTGGACAATCCGGCACGGCAGGCGTTCGTGCACGAGATCGTCGGGCGGGAGTCCATGCCCAACGCGATCGCGCTGAACTCTGCGTCGTTCAACCTCGCCCGCCTCGTCGGCCCTGCCCTCGCCGGCGGACTGGTCGCCGTGGTCGGCAGCGGCTGGGTCTTCATCATCAACGCGCTCACGTTCGTCGTCACGATCGCGGCGCTGCTGGTGATGCGCGTCGACGAGCTGCAGCCGCAGGTCCGCGAAGAGGGCAGCGTCCGGCTCAAGGCCGGACTGTCCTACGTGCGTCGGCGCCGCGACCTGCTGCTCGTCCTCGCCCTCGCGTTCGGCGTCGCGACGTTCGGCCTGAACTACCAGATGACGATGGCGCTCATGGCCCGCAACCAGTTCGAGCTCGGTGCCGAGGCGTTCGGTCTCATGTCGACCTTCCTCGCGCTGGGCGCGCTCGTGGGCTCGCTGCTCGCGGCCCGTCGCCGCACCGTCCCGCTGCGGCTGGTCACCGTCGCCGCGCTCGTGTTCGGCGCGGTCGAGATAGCGGTCGGCTTCTCCCCGACGTACGTCGCGATGCTGGTGATGCTGCCCTTCGCCGGCATCCTCGCGATGACGTTCACGACCTCGGCCCAGAGCTTCCTGCAGCTGCACTCGGCCGGCTGGGTCCGTGGCCGCGTCATGGGCATCTACACGTTGCTGTTCTTCGGCGGCACTCCGCTGGGCGCACCCGTGATCGGCTGGGCCGCCGAGAGGTTCGGGCCGCGTTCGGGCCTGATCGGCGGCGGCCTGGGCACGGTGCTGTTCACGCTCGCGGCGATCGGCGTCTACGTCGTCACGCGGCCCTCGGCCGAGGACGAGCTCGAGACGGTGAGCGTCGAAGACGCGGCCGAGGCTGTCGGCAGGGCCGCGAGCGAGACCAGCCGCTGACCTCCGTAGCGCCGAGGTATCGACTGCCGCCCACGCGCCGCGGCCTAGGCTCTCCGCCATGAGCGCTCCAGCCGGGGTCGAGCCCGCCGCACCAGCACGCGTGAAGCGGCGCCTCCTCGCCCGCCCCTGCTGGGCGGGCCTCGTCGGGGCGGTGCTCGGTCTCGGCGTCGCGATCACCCCGTCGCTGCTGCCGCGACCGTGGCTGTTCGAGGGCA
>DASSQW010000149.1:0-4943 GCA_035702165.1 Candidatus Nanopelagicales bacterium | reverse complement strand
GGTGGTTGAGCAAGAGACCGGCGTAGATCCCGACCGACGCTGTGCCCGCGAGCAGCAGTCCCGATCCGAGCCGGTCGCGCCAGCTGCGGCGACCCGTCGGCGCGAGGCAGCCGACCACGAGCAGCGCAGGGAGCGCGACGTACGTCGCTCCGGCCCAGGTGACGGCGAGCGCGAGAGCCGTGTCGAACGATCCGCGGTGCGACAGCGCGAACCCGTGGATCGCGAGGTCGATGTCGATGACCGCGGGCGCCTCGGTGGCCACCGCGACGGTCAGCGCCGCCAGCGCCGCACCGCAGCCGGCGACGACCCACCACGCCCGGTCGCTCGGCGGCGCGGAGCGCGGGACGACGGCTTGAGGGTCCAGCGGCAGATCCGTGCCGGGCGCCGTCGGGTCCAGGACCTCCGCCGCCGTCTGCTGCGCCTCGTCGTGCTCGGCCATCACGCCGCCGACGGTCCCGCCTCGACGACCGGCACCTCGTCGTCGTGCGCCTCGACCGGACGCTGCCCGGGTCTGGTCGACCACAGCAGCACGGTCAGCACGATGAGCAGCCACGTCCCGCCGCCGATCGCACCGAACACGACGTCGCTCACGTAGTGCATCCCGCGGTACACCCGCGACACGGCGACGATCAGGGGTACCAGGCAGCAGACGCCGACGAGCACGCGCACCCAGGTCCCGCGCTGCGTCGTACGCCACAGGATCACCGCGATGCAGCCGTAGAGCGCGACCGCTGCACCCGTGTGCCCCGAGGGGAAGCTCGAAGTAGGCGGCGCGGCGTCGAGGTGCGGTACGCCGGGACGCGCACGATCGACGAGGAACGTCACGATGAGGAAGACCCACAGCTCGCCGACGATCGCCGCGGCGATCACCCACGACTCGTACCACCGGCCGAGCCGCCACCGCGCGACCCCCATCGCGATGATGAGCAGCGCGATGCAGGTGATCGTCTCCGCCAGGTAGCTGCCGATGTGCGTGGCAGTGTCGAGGGTGGGCGTCCGGATAGACACGAACCAGGTGCTCACCCCGCGTTCCCACACCAGGTAGGCGTTGTCCTTGGGCATCGACGCGATGAGCTTGCCGATGCCGACCAGGACCATCGCGAGCACGAGACCGCAGGCGACGAGGACGCCGATGCGCGCCCAGGGAACGCCGTGCGCGTGCTCGTGATCGGCGGTGCGCGGCACCCCGTCGACAGCGGCGGTCATCGCGCACCTCCGTCGCCCGGCACTCGCCGCCAGATCGCCTCGGCGAGCCCGTAGACGCCGAACAGCACGAGCCCGACGCCGAGCAGCACGACGAGCTGGTGGCCGAACGGCCAGCCGAGCAGCGTGCGCACGGCGACGTCGATGCCGCCGGCCTCCGACGGCTGCGCCTTCCAGGCCGCGGCGACGACCAGCGCGCCGGCGACCGCGAACACCAGACCGCGGCTCACCGTGCCGATGCGGCCCAGCCAGACGACCGCGGTCCGCAGACGCAGCGGCAGGGATCCGAAGTAGCGCATGAACTTCTTCGACCAGCCCTCGTGCACCATCACGAGACCGGCGACGACGATGCCCAGGCCCACCAGCCCGAGGAGGAGGCGGCCCGCGGGCGCAGCCATCACGGTGGCGGCGAGGTGGGCCTGCTGACCCGCCTGGGAGGCGCGCGCGCCACGGAGGATCTCGAACGCCGACCACGCGACCGCGAGGTAGGCGACGCCGCGCGCGAACGACTTCAGTCTCGGCCCGGCGCCCGGCGGCTCGCCGATGACGCCGAACGCGGCCTCGGAGAAGCGCCACAGGGCGTAGGCCACGAAGCCCACCAGCATGACGACGACGAGGAACGTTCCGAAGGGTTGGGACAGCACTGTCACGAGCACGCCGCGCTGGTCGACGTGGGCGATGCTGCCGGTGGCCAGCATGATCGCGAGCCAGCCCATGATCAGGTAGACGACGGCGCGTGCTGTGAGCCCGACGCGGGCGGCCCAGCCCATCGGCGCGCTGTCGGCCACGTCGGAGGCGACATCGGTCGGGTGAGTCGTGCCGGCGCTCATGACGTCGCCTCCGCCGCCATCTGCTTGCCCGGCTCCGTCTCGCCCGCCGCCTGGTCGCGCAGCTTCTGCTCCCCGGCCGTGGCCGCGGACGGGATGGCGACGGTGATCGACGACGGCTGCACGTCGATCTTCAGCTTCGCGACCTCGCCCCGGGCGCCCCCGTCGAGCTCGTAGGCCATGGGCCTGTCGAACGTCACGCGGATGCGCGCGCCGCGGGTGGTCATGACGAACGGCGAATCCTCGGCACGGCCCGCGATCACGCGGCCGATGGTCCGCACCCACTGAGCGCGGCTGCGTGCGGTCACGATGCCGACCTCGACCATGCCGTCGTCCGGTCGGCTGCCGCTGAAGACGCTGACGCCGCCGAACACCTGGTCGACGTTGCCGAGCAGCAGGCAGGTGATCTTGCCCTTGTAGACGGGGAGCTTGTCGACCTTCACGGTCGCCTTCACCGGGTCCTCGTCCAGGTGGCGGGAGCCCGTCCAGATGTAGGCCGCGCGCCCGATGCGGTCCTTGAGTCCGGCGTCGGCGTCGCGCAGCATCAGAGCGTCGAGACCGGCGCCCGCCATCACCGCGAAGTGCTCGCCGTTCATGCGCACGGTGTCCAGCGCGCGGCGCTCGCCGTCGAGCGCGATCTCCACCGCGCTGCGCACGTCCTGGGGGATGCCGAGGTTCGTGGCGAGCAGGTTCGCCGTACCCGCCGGGAGGATGCCCAGCACCACGTCGCTGCCCACGAGCGTGTCGATCGCACGCTGCACAGAGCCGTCGCCGCCCCAGACGAGCACCAGGTCCGCGCCGTCGTCGAGCGCCCGCCTCGCGCCTTCGGGGATGAGCTTGCTCTTGGCCACCTCGTACCACAGCGGGTTCGGGAAGCCGCGCTCCTCGAGCACCTCGCGCAGCTCGCCGAGCCCGCCGCCGAAGGTCTTCTTCGCGTGAGCCACCACCGCGATCGTCGTCACAACGTCACTCCTGTCTGCGCCTTGCTCCGAGGACGGCACCGACCAGGAGCAGCACCGCGCCGACGGCGAGCAGCCACCAGGCCTCGGTCGTCAGGCCCACGAGCCCCAGGATCAGGGCGAGCAGGACGACCATGAGCCAGACAGCCACGGATGCACCTCGGTCGCGGCGCGAGACACCCGCTCGAGCCGACTGGAGCACCTGTCTCCCCACCCGCACGGGTCTGAAACCTTCCCAAGCGCTGCGCGTCATCCACCTGACACGTCCCGCCGCCCGCCTTCTCGAGGCGCCTGGGTGCGCTGGGCACTGGTCAGGGTTGTGCCAGGGCTGTCGCTGGATCGGTGCGGACCGCCTAGCGTGCCCAGCATGGGTCCGACGGCCGCAGAGCATGCGCCTCGCGCCGGCTCGGGGGTCCGGCTGTCCGAGGTCGTCGCCGCGATGTCCCTCGCGGCCGACCTCGGGCTCGGCCAGCCGATGGAGCACGTGCTGCGGTCGTGCGTCATCGCGACCCGCTCCGCCGAGCTCCTCGGGTTCAGCGAGGACGACCAGCAGACGACGTACTGGGTCACCCTGCTCGTCACCGTCGGCTGCACCGGGGTGTCCTACGAGCTGACGCCGCTGTTCGGCGACGACATCGCCTGGCGGTCGCGCTGGCACGACGTGGGGCCGTCCGCCCTGTCGCAGCTGCGCTACCACCTCGGGCACGCCGGGCAGGACAAGCCGGCGGGCGAGCGGCTGCGCATCCGCGTGGACCTGATGCGCACCGGCATGCGCGCGGTGCAGGACGCGCTCGTCGGGCACTGCCGGGTGAGCGCCCGGCTCGGCGACGACATCGGTCTCGACCCGCGGGTCTCCGATGCGCTGTCGCAGACGTTCGCGCGCTGGGACGGGAAGGGGCTGCCGCGCGGCCTCGGCGGCCAGCAGATCGCGCTGCCCATGCAGCTGTGCCAGATCGCAGACGCCGCCGAGGTGTGGCACCGCGAACGAGGAGTGCAGGGCGCGGTGGCCGCGGTGCGAGCAAGCGCCGGGACGTTCTGCGACCCGGCGCTCGTCGATGCCTGGTGCGCGATCGCACCGGCTCTGCTCGCATCGCTCGGCACGGAGTCGTCGTGGGACGCCGTCATCGCCGCCGAGCCGCGGCCCATGCCGCCGCTGACGGAGTCCGAGCTCGACGCGGTCCTCGAGGTCGTCGCCGACTACGCCGACCTCAAGTCCCCGTGGTTCGCCGGGCACTCGCGCGGCGTGGCGGATCTGGCCGCGGAGGCGGGGCGGCGCGCGGGCCTCACGACCGACGAGGTCCGGATGCTCCGGCGGGCCGCGCTGCTCCACGACCTCGGTCGCAACGGAGTCCCGAACTCCGTGTGGGACAAGCCCGGAGCCCTGACGGGCACCGAGCTCGAGCGGGCCAGGCTGCACGCCTACTACACCGACCGTGTCGTACGCCGTGCCGGCGGTCTCGCGCACCTCGCCCCGATCGCCTCGGCGGCTCACGAACGCGCCGACGGCGGCGGCTACCCGCGCGGGACCGTCGGAGGCTCGGCGTCCCGGCTCGGCGAGCTCCTCGAGGCCGCCGACGCCTATCACGCCATGATCGAGGCGCGTCCGCACCGCCCCGCCCTCTCGCGCGATGACGCGGCCCGCGAGCTGCGCGACATGTCCCGCGCCGGTTCGCTGCGCGGCGCCGCGGTCGACTCCGTGCTCGCCGCCGCGGGGCACTCGGTACGCCGTTCCCCGTCCGCACCGGCGGACCTGACGCCGCGCGAGCTCGACGTGCTCGTGCGCGTGGCTCGCGGATCGACGCTGCGCCAGGTCGGCGAGCAGCTCTCGATCAGCCCCAAGACGGCGGGCAACCACCTCGAGCGGGTCTACGCGAAGATCGGCGTCTCGACCCGCGCGGAGGCGACTCTGTTCGCCCTCCAGCACCAGCTCCTCGGTCCGTGAGACCTGCTCGAC
>DASSQW010000148.1:0-8155 GCA_035702165.1 Candidatus Nanopelagicales bacterium | reverse complement strand
CGCCGCGCTCTGGCCGTCGACGACGAGCCGGTTGGACGTGCCGTCTCCCGCCACGAGATGGAGCTTGCCGTCAGCCGTGGTGAGCGACCACAGCTGCGGGAACCGTGCACCGACGTAGGTCGGGTTGTCCGCGCCGGACTGGGCGAGGAAGTACGTCGTGCCCGTCGACGAGTCGGCGGCCACGTCGACGATCGTCGGGAGGGCCACGCTGGTGGCGACGGCACCGTCGACGAGCGCTCCTGCGCCGCCACCCGCCACGACGACGCTGGCGCCGCCCGGCGCCTTCCGCACAAGCGCGGGGGTGTTGGTGTCGCGCGCCCACCACAGCGTACCGTCAGAGGCGTAGTCGACGGCGTTCGCGCGCTCGCTCGACACCACGGTGACGGCCGAGCTCGGGGTCAACGATGCGAGCGTCCGTACGCCGTCGGCACCCGAGAGGGCGACCGCGCCAGTCGACGAGGTCGCGATGGACGTGAGCTCGCCGGGGAACTCGTCCTCGAGCGGGACCCCGGAAGCCGAGCTTCCCGACAGCCCCAGACCCGCGACGAGGGAACCTGCCGTGCCCTGGTCGGCTCCTGATGTCCGCCATGCCCGGAGCTCGCCCTGCCCGTAGGCGAGCACGCGCGACCCTGTGTGCTGCACGGCGATGCCGGGATCGGTGTAGTTCGACACGTCGAGGCCGGTCCGTACCCCCACCAGGGTGCCGCCCGGTGCGAAGGCGAGCAGGTCGTGCTGGATGTCGCTGTTGACAGCAGACCGGCGCAGGAGTCCCAGCGCCACCAGACCCGAGACGGGGTCGACGTTGAAAGCCTCGATCGTGAGGTCGGCGCTGAGCGGGTCGAGGCCGACGAGCGGGTCGGCTCCCGTGATCGCGCCCGCGTAGGGGTTCCCGGTGCCGGCCACGCGGGTGATCACGCCCGTCGCGAGGTCGATACGTCGGACCACGGTGGTCTCGGAACCGGAGGTCCCATCGGCCAGGAACACGGCGCCGGGGCCGATCGCGAGGCGAGGCGCGTGGACCTCAGCCGCTGTGGCGGGTCCGCCGTCGCCGGCGGAGCCTGCCGTGCCGGTCCCGGCGACGACCTGGCCCATGGCGTCGGCCGCGCTGCCCGGAGCGTAGGCGAGCACCCGGTGACCGAAGCCGTCGGTGACGTAGACCGTGCCGTCAGGGCCGACCGCCACCGAGCCGAACCCGCCATAGCCGAGCGTGTACTGGTCGTTGGAGCTGGGTTGCTGCGCGACGAGGTGCCACTGGTGGTCGGTGTGATCGAGCCGGATGACGCCGGGTGAGCCGCAGTAGTAGGTGGCGGCCATGATCCCGACGACGTCGCCGTTCGCGGCGGCCGCCACCGACTGCAGCGCCGGTACGGCGATCGTGCGCGCGTCGGCGCCGTAGGTCGGCGAGCAGTAGGCGGCGGGCGATCCGTCACCGGCCAACGCGGTGATGACACCGGTCGTCGGGTCGATGCGCCGCAGCCGCGATGCGGTCCTGTCGTAGAAGAGGATCGCGCCGTCGGCGGCCACCTGGGTGAGCCACGGGTCGACGGGGGCGCCGAGTGCCGGGTAGCCGTCACCCGCGTGCCGGGGAGCTACGGGCGACCACGTGACGTCGGCTGCGGGCACGGCGTGAGCGGCCGACGGCACCGTGACGGTCAGGGCGGTGAGCAGCGCGGTGGCGACGAGCGCGCGCAAGCGGAGCATGGATCCCTCGACGGCTGCGTCCCCCCGACGGCACCTCGCACGGCGGGTGCCCACGGCAGCCTGCGTGGGCTCGGTGATCCTACGTCGTCGCGGTGGCGATCCCGTCCACCGAACGGGGCACGTTCCGCCGGCCGTCGCTCAACCCATGACGGTGCCGCTGGAGTCGGGATTGCGCTCGCGCTTGCGCGAGAAGGTGGCCAGGTCCAGCCTCAGCCCCGTCGCTCGGCAGTCGAACTGGATCGGCTCGGCGTCGTGGTCGTGGCCCCGCTCGCAGGCCTCGACGATCCTCGCCATGATCTCGCCGACCACCGGCGCGTTCTTGAACTGGTTGCCGCTCGTGCCGACCGCGACGTAGAAGCCGGGGAGCGAGGTTCGGTCGTAGATCGGGATCCAGTCGTCGCTGACGTCGTAGACACCCGCGATCCCTGACGGGCGTAGCGGGATCGCGAGATCCGGGAAGCGTCGCGCGGCGCGCAGCACCTGTGCTTCGAAGGCCGCCGACGTGGCGCCGGGCGCGGCGGAGTCGGGGTCGTCGAGCCACTCCATCGGGTCGCACTCGGGCTCGGTGCCGCCGACGAGGAGGTAGCCGCCGGGCGCGGGCCGGCTGTAGGTGCCGAGGTCCATGTCGCTCACGGACGGGAAGACGCCGTCATGGCCGAGCGACCCGGGTGCGCGGACGAGGTGCACCTCCTGGCGCAGCATCCGCTGCCCGATGGTGAAGTCGGCGTCGGCACCCACCATCCGGTTCAGCGCACCGGACCACGGCCCGGCCGCGTTCACCACCACGGGGGAGCGCAGCGCCGTGCCGTCGTCGAGGCTGACCTCCCACGCGCCCCCGGTGCGCTGCAACCCGGTGACGGTCCGGCGGTAGATGAAGCCCGCGCCCGCCGCGGCGGCGGCGTCGGCGAGGTTCGCGGCGGCCAGCCGCGGGTCGTCGATGAAGCCCGCGTCCGGCGTGAACACGCCCCCGACCCGGCCGGCCGGGTCGTCGAGGAACTCCTCGGAGTGCACCGGCTTCGGCGGGTAGTGCGAGCCTGCGTCGATGCCCGGCACCCGCCGCTCCACCTCGTCGGCGTCCCACACCTCGAACGGCACGCGGGCCTGCGCGAGCAGCGGCGCGATCCGCTCCAGCGGCATGAGCGGTACGTCGAGCGCGAGCATGCCGACGCGGTGGAAGCGGGCGAGGCCCTCGTCGTTCGGGAGGCCGAGGTGGTGCTGCCAGTCCAGCCAACGGTGGTAGGACTCCCAGGCCAGGATGACGCCGTCGAGCGTCGAGTAGGTGAAGCGGATGATCGCGCTCGAGGCGCTCGTCGATCCGAACCCCGGCCCGCCCGCCTTGTCGACGACCGTGACCGACCGCCCAGCGCGCGCGAGCTCGAGCGCGGTGGCCGATCCCATCACGCCCGCGCCGATGACGACCGCATCGCTCGTGACCGTCATGCCTTGAGCCTCATCGCATCACGAGCCCGCCGCTGACCACGACGGTCTCGCCGGTCAGGTAGCCGCCGGGGTTGCGCGCCAGGTTCCACACCCACTCGGCGATCTCCTCCGGGGCGGCGGCACGACCGAGCGGCACCGCCTTGACCGCCTCCTCGATCCGACCGCCCGCGATCGTGCCCGGGGTCGCGACCCAGCCCGGTGCGATCGCGTTGACGCTGATGCTGTCGGGTGCGAGCTCGATCGCGAGCGAGCGCGTCAGCGAGACGACCGCCGCCTTCGACGCGCAGTAGAGCAGCTGCCCGCGCGAGACTGCGAACGCGTCGATCGACGCGAAGTTCACGACCGCCCCGCCTCCGCCGTGCGCGCGGAGGTGCGGCACGGACGCGGCCGTGACGTTGATCGTGCCGAGGACGTTGATGTCGAAGATCCGCCGGTAGACGTCCTCGGTGTAGTCGTCGAGCGTCGACGTCGGGTAGATGCCCGCCGCGTTGACGACGGCCATCAGGGCGCTGTCGCCGACTGCGTCAGCGATGGCGCGGTCGACGGCGGCACGGTCGCGCACGTCGACGGCTACCGGGATGATCGCCGGACCATGCTGGGCCGCAAGAGATTCCAGTGATGAGGCATTGAGGTCGACGGCGAGGACGCGCCAGCCCTCGGCGATGAACCGGGCCGCCACCGACTCGCCCATCCCGCTCGCGGCACCGGTCACGACTGCGCTTCTTGTCTGCTCCGTCACGGGCGTCACTATGGGGGAGGGCCTCGCTCCCGGCAAACACCGGGTCAGTCGAGACGCTGACGTTCAGCGCCCGTGCGGAAGCTCGGCGAGCACATCGCGCGCGAGCTGCATGAGGATCGCGCTGGCCGGTGTGGGAAGCGCGCCGCGACGGCTGACGAACGCGAACGTCTCGATCACCGGCGGCTCGAGCGAAGCCCGGTGCAGGCGACGACCGGGGTCGAGCACGTCGGCCAGCGCCGCCGAGATGATGGTGTCGGCCACGCCCTGCTCGGCGAGCTCGAGCGCCACCGCGGGGGACTCCACCTCGAGCGCAGGGCTGAGCGCCACACCGGCGTTCTGCGCCCGCGAGACCAGCTGCCTCCGCGTCGGGTCCATGTCGCCCCAGCGGACCTCGGGCATGACGAGGTGAGCCTGCGCGACGTCCTCGATGCTGCGCGGCGACCGCGTGCGGGACCGGGAGCGCGACAGGTAGACCGCCTCGGTCGACCAGACCACGGGGCTCACGTCGAGACCGCGGTCGTCGACCGGCAGCGCCACGAGCCCGGCCTCGAGGTCTCCCGAGCGCACGCTCTCCGCGACCTGGACGGAGTTCATCCCGACGAGACGCAGCCGGACGTCGGGATGCGCCCGGTGGAAGCGCGACGCGAGCTGCGCGTGCAGGAGGTGGTGGGCGCTGCTGAACGTGCCGAACGAGACGCTGCCGCCGGTGAGCGTGCGCACCGGGGCGACCGACTCGACCGCCTCGTCGACGGCGCGCAGGGCGCGCTCGGCGTACGGCAGGAGGGTCCGGCCGGCCTCGGTGAGCAGCAGCCGCCGGTTGGTGCGCACGAACAGCCGGACGCCGAGGGCGTTCTCGAGCCGGCGGATCTGCTCGGACACGCTGGGCTGGGCGACGTAGTGCGCGGCCGCCGCAGCCGAGAGCGACCCGTGCTCGTGCGCCGAGACGAAGAACTGCAGCTGCGCGACGGTGACCCGCTCCGGCACGGCGACCTCCTGCTGGATCAAGGCTCAACCTATGGCTGCTGTCGTCATCATGGCATGGACGAGAGCCAGCTCGACCCGCAGACTCGTCACCTGACCGCGGCGACCACCGCCGCGACCGACCGGGAGGGTCGCATGGCGCGCTACTGCGTGATCGGGGCCGGGGCCGCGGGGATCTCCGCGCTCCAGCAGCTGCGGGAGGCCGGCCACGAGGTCGAGTGCTTCGAGAAGACCGACCGGGTGGGCGGCCACTGGCACACCGACTACGACGCGCTGCACCTGATCACCTCGCGCGACATGACCGGCTTCGACGGCTTCCCGATGCCCGCCGACTACCCGCACTTCCCGCGTCGCGACCTCGTGACCGCGTTCATCGAGTCCTACGCGCGCCACCACGGCCACTACGACGTGATCCGCTTCGGCACCGAGATCGTCTCGGTGGTGCCGGTGCCGACCGATGGCGCGACCGGGTCGGCGGGATGGCGCATCACGAGCAGCGCCGGCGACGAGGGCGTCTACGACGGCGTGCTCGTGGCCAACGGCCACCTGTGGAGCCAGCACGTGCCGCAGGTCCCGGGGGAGTTCGCGGGCTACCAGGTGCACTCCGGCAGCTATCGCAACGTCGACGAGCTGCCCGAGGGCCGCACCCTCGTCGTCGGCGTCGGCAACAGCGGCTGCGACATCGCCGTCGACATCGCGCAGCACCGCCGCGACGTCGACATCGTCGTGCGCAAGGGCGTGCTGTTCCAGGCCAAGACCTACTTCGGCGTACCGCGGGCGGAGGTTCCGATGCTGGCCGGCCTCAGCCCGGACGAGGTCGACGTCACCAGTCGGATGCTCGCGAAGGTCGCGCTCGGCGACAACAGCAGCTATCCCGGTCTGCCCTCATCGGAGGCGCAGACGCTCGCCGACGGCCCCGTGACGGTGAACGACCTGCTCCTCTACTGGCTGCACCACGGTCGCATCGCGGTCCGCGCAGGCATCGAGCGCGTCGACGGCCGGACCGTGCACTTCGCCGACGGCACGTCCGGGGAGTACGACGCGATCGTGTGGGCCACCGGGTTCGACGTCGCGCTGCCGTTCCTCGCCGACGACGTGATCACGTGGCGCGCCGGCGTCCCCGGCCGCTACGCCGGCGGGATCCTGCCCGAGGGTGCCGAGAAGCTGTACTTCATCGGCCTCATCGCGCCGCGGGGCCCGCAGATCCCCGTCTACGGCGAGCAGGCCAAGCTCGTCGCGCGGATGCTCGCGCTGCACGAGAAGGCCGGGCCGCACGGCATCCCGCTGGCGGCGCGCTTCGCCCAGGAGCAGGAGCCCGAGCTGCGCGTCGACATCGTCCGCGCGATCTGGAACGACCAGATGGCCGGCACCGAGCGTCTGCTGGACGCGCTCTGATGGCCGCAGCGGTGTCCGACCGGCTCGCCGGTCGCGTGGCCCTCATCACCGGTGGAGCGCGCGGCCAGGGCGCGGCCCACGCGGAACGGCTCGCGTCCGAGGGCGCGGTCGTCGTGATCGGCGACGTGCTCGACGAGGCCGGCGTCGAGACGCAGGACTCTCTGGTGGCGCAGGGCTACGACGTGACCTACGTGCACCTCGACGTGGCGGACCCGGCGTCGTGGGAGGCGGTCCGCGACGCGATCGACGCGCGTTTCGGCCGCCTCGACATCCTCGTGAACAACGCGGGCGTCATCCACCTGGCCGCGATCGAGGACGAGACGCTCGAGGCCTGGAACCGGCTGCTGGCGATCAACCTCACCGGTGCGTTCCTCGGGCTGCGCACGATGATCCCGCTGCTGCGCCGGTCCCAGCGCGGCGCCGTCGTCAACACCTCGTCGATCTTCGGGCCGTCCGGAGCCGTGGGCAACGCGGCGTACGCCGCCAGCAAGAGCGGCCTTCTCGGCCTGACCCGCACCGCTGCGCTCGAGCTCGTCGGTGACGGCATCCGTGTGAACTCGCTCGTCCCGGGCGGCGTCAGCACGCCGCTCAACGAGCACGAGCGCGAGGGCGGCGTGATCCCGGAGACGCCCATGGGCCGTCGCGCGAACCCCGCGGAGCTCGCCGCCGCCGTCGCCTTCCTCGTGAGCGACGACGCCAGCTTCATGACAGGCACCGAGCTCGTGGTGGACGGCGGGTTCAGCACCCGCTGACCGGTAGCGTCGGGGCATGTACCTCGACGTGATGCTCTGCGACCACGCCCAGGTGGCCGGCGAGAAGCTGTTCATCTCCGGCGCCAACATCGACCGCGTCGTGATGCCGGCCGGCACGCCTCCGCCGTACGTCGTCGGCTTCTCCGCCGCCGGCATCGTGCACGTGCCGTGGAACTCCACCAACGAGGAGCACACGCTCACCTTCGAGCTGCTCACCGAGGACGGCGACGTCCCCGAGCTCCCACCCGGCGCCGCGGCACCGGGGGAGAGCATCGGCGGACAGCTGGTCTTCACGGTCGGCCGTCCGCCGCAGCTCTCCGGCGGCGAGGAGCAGAACGTGCCGTTCGCGTTCAACTTCCCCGGCCTGCCGCTCATGCGCACCGGCCGCTACAGCCTCGTGCTCTCCCTCGACGGCGTCGAGGCGCGCCGCGTCCCCTTCACCCTCCAGCTCGAGCCCAGCCGAGGCGGCTTCGGCCCGGCGTCCATCCCCGGTCTCTGACCCGACGAGCAGTGCCCACGGCGAACGTTGCCGCTGTGTCGGTGGAGCCCTGCACTTGTCGATTCTGCGAAGTCCGGAGCGACTGCGGCGCTACGCCGCTAACTTCCGGATGGCCGAGCCGGACGGTCCGGCGCGACGAGCAAGGAGAGGAACCCATGGTTGGTGGCAGGGCCCCGGGCCCACCGACGGGAGTCACCGCGGTGCAGGCAGATTCTCAGCACGTGACGGTCAGTTGGACGCCCCCGGAGGATCACGGGACGTTCGGTATCGGCCACTATGTCGTGCAGGTGTACAGCGGCAACTCCGTCGACCCGGCGCAGGCGCCCTACGGGGACCCGGTGAGCTCCACGGCTACCACGCAGGTGATGCCGCCGAGCGGTGACCCCTGGCTGTTCGATCCCAACTTCTCGTACGCCGTCACCGTCCGGACGGTGGAGAACGAGGCACGTGGGTGGGGTGGAACGTCCGAGGCCGTTCCGTTCCAGGCACCCCGGAGCTGAACCCCTCGTCGGGGGCGCACGCAACCGCGTGTGCTACCTCTGTCCGCTCAGCGACGTGATCACGGCGAAGGCCCGCCCCTGCCGGGACGGGCCTTCGCGATGAGCGCTGGGCTCAGATGTCGTAGTAGAGCTCGAACTCGTGCGGGTG
>DASSQW010000147.1:0-16553 GCA_035702165.1 Candidatus Nanopelagicales bacterium | reverse complement strand
GCGGACCGCGCGCCCGATGAGGCGGGCGACGAGCGCCATGTCGGCCTCGTCCATCCCCTGCGTCGTCGTGGCGGGGCTGCCGACCCGGATGCCCGAGGCGATGCTCGGCGGCTGCGGGTCGTAGGGGATCGCGTTCTTGTTCAGCACGATCCGAGCAGCGCCGGTGCGCGCCTCGGCGTCGGCGCCGGTGACCCCGATCCCCTGCAGGTCGAGGAGGGCGAGGTGGGTGTCGGTGCCGCCGGAGATGGCCCGCATTCCCTCGGCCTCCAGCCCGGCGGTGAGCGCCTTTGAGTTCGCGATGACGCGGCGCGCGTAGTCCTGGTACGCAGGCTGAGCGCACTCGTGCAGCGCCACGGCCTTCGCCGCGACGGCGTGCATGAGCGGGCCGCCCTGCATCATCGGGAACACGGCCTTGTCGAGCTTGGCGGCGTGCTCCTGCTTGCACACCAGCATGCCGCCGCGCGGGCCGCGCAGGACCTTGTGCGTGGTGAAGGTGACGACGTCGGCGTAGGGGACCGGGCTCGGGATCGCCTTGCCGGCGACGAGGCCGATGAAGTGCGCGGCGTCGACCATGAGGATCGCGCCGACCTCGTCGGCGACCTCGCGGAACGCGGCGAAGTCGATGAGGCGCGGGATGGCCGAACCGCCGCAGATGATCATCTTCGGGCGGTGCTCGCGGGCGAGGTCGCGCATCTGGTCGTAGTCGATGTCCTCGGTCTCCTTGCTGACGCCGTAGTGCACGGCGTTGAACCACTTTCCGGAGAACGAGACCTTGGCGCCGTGCGTCAGGTGGCCGCCGTGCGGCAGAGCCATGGCGAGCACGGTGTCGCCGGGCTCGAGGAACGCGCCGTAGGCCGCGATGTTCGCGCTCGCACCGGAGTGGGGCTGGAGGTTGGCGTGGTCGGCGTCGAACAGCGCCTTGGCCCGCTCGATGCCCAGGCTCTCCGCCTCGTCGACGACCTCGCAGCCGCCGTAGTAGCGCTTGCCCGGGTAGCCCTCGGCGTACTTGTTCGACAGCGTCGAGCCGAGCGCCGCGAGCACGGACGGCGAGGTGAAGTTCTCGCTCGCGATGAGCTGCAGGCCCGCGTTGAGACGGTCGCGCTCGGCGAGGACGATGCGGGCGATCTCGGGGTCGGAGCTCTCCAGAGCGGCGAAGTCCGGTCCCCAGGGCGTGGCGGTCATGGGGCCGAGCCTAGGGCCACCGCAACGCCGTGGGCCCCACCGGGGAGCGCGTGCCACGATCGCCCGGTGACCGGTTGGGGACGCTCGACGCTCGGTGCCGAGCGCCTGCGCGCCGTGGTCGCGTCGGCGTACGCCGTGCACCTCGTCGACCTCGAGCCGGTCGAGGCCGGCGCCGACGCAGCCGCTCGGACGTGGCGCGGCACCGACGCGGCGGGCGGCTCCTGGGCGGTCCGGGAGGCGTCCGGCGGGAGCCCCGCCGGGCTGGAGGCGATGGCGGCCGTTCAGGCGCCCGGTGTACCGCAGCCCGTGCGGACGGTCGACAGCCGTCTGTGGTCGGCGCAGGGCGACGTGCGCGTGAGCCTGGTGCCGTGGGTCGTCGGGCGCTCCGCGCTCGAGGTCGAGCCCTCCCGCGAGCAGTGGACGGCGTTCGGCTGCCTGCTGGCCGCGGTGCACGCGACGCCGCCCGTGTCGCTGCCGCCCTCGCTGCCGCGCGACGACCGCAGCGCCGGCGCCGTGGCCGCCCTCGTGGCTGCCGCCGACACCGCCTGCGCGACGGCGAGCGATGCGCTGGGCCACGACGGAGCCGCGGCCTGGGCGGCGGGCCGAGCGCGCGTGGGCCGCGTGCTCGACGACGTACGCCGTCCCGGTACGTCGGGCGACGAGGGCCGGGTCCTCTGCCACGGCGACCCGCACCGGGGCAACCTCGTGGTCGGCGACGACCGGTGCTCGGTCTGGCTGATCGACTGGGACGACGCGGCGCTCTCCTGGCGCGAGCGCGACCTGCTCATGGTGGTCGAGGGGCTGCCCGGCTTCTCCGAGGTGTCGGACGAGGAGCGCGCCTGGTTCGAGGAGGGGTACGGTCCGCTCCGGGTCGACGCCGCGCGGCTGGCGCACCACCGCGGCGTGCGCGCGCTCGAGGACGTGGCGCTGTTCGCCGCCGACGTGCAGGACACCGGGCGCAGCGACGAGCAGCGCGCGTGGGCGCTGGGCCTGGTCCGCGCGCACCTCGCCGACGACGGGATCCTGGCCCTGGCCGAGCGCTCCGCCGCCCGGCTCGATCCGTAGTCCGCGCCACCACCCGCTCCGCGCAGGGAGCGGCCGCGGGCCCTTCGTGGACGGAGCGTCGCTGCGACCGTCAGGCGTCGTCGGCGACCAGGTCGGGGCAGACCTCGCGCAGGGTTGCGACGTCGATGGCGCCGGCGCGGAGCAGGACGGGGACCTCGCCGCTCGCGTCGACGATCGTGCTCGGCACGCCGTCGGGCGAGGGACCGGCGTCGAGGTAGATCGTGACCGCCTCGCCGAGCTGGTCCTGCGCCTCCGCGGCCGTCATCGGCACGGGGGCGCCGGAGCGGTTGGCGCTGGTGACCGCGAGCGGGCCGGTGAGCCGCAGGAGCTCGATCGCCACCGGGTGCAGGGGCATGCGGAGCGCCACCTTCCCCGCAGCGTCGCCGATGTCCCAGGCCAGGCTCGGTGCCTGGCGCACGACCACCGTGAGCGCCCCGGGCCAGAACGCCTCGACGAGTCGGCGGGCCGCGCTGGACACGGCGTAGGTGAGACCGTCGACCGTGGCGGGGCTGCCCACCAGGACGGGCAGCGGGAAGTCGCGGCCGCGTCCCTTCGCCGCGAGCAGCCGCTCGATCCCGGGCGCGTGGAAGGCATCGGTGCCGACGCCGTACGCCGTGTCGGTGGGGAGCACGACGAGCTCGCCGCGACGGACTGCGGAGGTCGCGGAGTCCAGCCCGAGCCGCCGGGAGTCGGGCTCGGAGGTGCGGTAGACGAAGCTCACGGCGCCATCGTGGCCTACGCGCGGCGAGCGGTGGTCACGCGGTCGCGGCCGGCGAGGTCCGGGTGGTCGTCGACCTCGACGTAGCCGCCGTGCTCGCGCAGAACCGCGGGCACGCCGAGCTCTCCCCCGCGCTCGCCCTGCTCGTCGCCGTGCTCGACCACGAGCAGGCCGCCCGGGCGCAGCAGCGCGGCGGCGGAGTCGGCGATGCCACGCACGACGTCGAGACCGTCGGCGCCGCCGAACAGGGCGCGCGGCGGGTCGTAGTCGCGGACCTCGGGGTCGCGCGGCACCGCGGCGTCGGGGATGTACGGGGGGTTCGTCACGACCACGTCGACCCGGCCGACGAGCGGCGCGAGCGCCTCGAGGTGGGCGCGCGTCGCGTCGCCGCGGTGCAGGGTGACGCGGGAGCCGACGGCGGCGACGGCCTCCTCCTGGCGCACGAGGTTGCGCACGGCCCAGTCGTACGCCGCCTCCTCGAGCTCCACCGCGTGCACGACCGAGTGCGGCACCTCGGTCGCGACTGCGAGCGCGATCGCGCCCGAGCCGGTGCACAGGTCGACCGCGAGCCGCTCCTCGGCGTCGGCCGAGAGAGCGCGGATCGCGAGCTCGGCGACGGTCTCGGTCTCCGGGCGCGGCACGAACACGCCGCGCCCCACCTCGAGGACGAGGTGGCGGAACGGCGCCTCGCCCACGAGGTGCTGGACCGGCACGCGCGCGGCGCGCTTCACGAGCAGCGCCTCGAAGCGCAGCGCCACCGTGCCGTCGACGGGGTCGGACAGGAACATCCGGCCGCGCGGTACCCCGAGGATGTGGGCCAGCAGCAGCTCGGCGTCGGTCCGCGGCGACGGGACGCCGGCGTTGCCGAGGCGGCGCTCCCCATCGACGAGCACGTCGCGCAGGGTGCGCACCGGCGGCGTCCAGGCCGTCACGCGTCACCGCCGAGGGAGTCCATGCGTGCCGCGAGGTCCGCGTCGACGCAGGCCTGCACGACAGCCTCGAGGTCGCCGTCGAGGACGTAGTCGAGGTTGTAGGCCTTGAAGCCCACGCGGTGGTCGCTGATCCGGTTCTCCGGGAAGTTGTAGGTGCGGATCCGCTCGCTGCGGTCGACCGTGCGCACCTGCGATCGCCGCGCCGCGGACGCCTCACGCTCGGCCTCCTCCTCGGCGATCGCGACGAGTCGGGCGCGCAGGATGCGCATCGCCGACTCCTTGTTCTGCAGCTGGCTCTTCTCGTTCTGGCAGCTGACGACGACCCCGGTCGGCACGTGCGTGATGCGCACCGCGGAGTCGGTGGTGTTCACGCTCTGCCCGCCGGGGCCGCTCGACCGGTAGACGTCGATGCGCAGGTCGTTGGGGTCGATCTCGACCTCGACGTCCTCGGTCTCGGGCAGCACCAGGACGCCGGCAGCGCTGGTGTGGATGCGACCCTGCGACTCGGTCGCCGGCACGCGCTGCACACGATGCACCCCGCCCTCGTACTTCAGCCGCGCGTAGGGCGCATCGCCCGGCTCGACCGTGCCGCGCGCCTTCACCGCGACGGTCACGTCCTTGTAGCCGCCGAGGTCGCTCTGCTCGGCCTCGAGCACGTCGGCCTTCCAGCCGCGACGCTCGGCGTAGCGCAGGTACATGCGCAGCAGGTCGCCGGCGAACAGAGCCGACTCCTCGCCGCCCTCGCCCGCCTTGATCTCCAGGATCACGTCGGAATCGTCGAGCGGGTCGCGCGGCACGAGCAGCACCTGCAGCTTGTCGGCGAGCTCGTCGCGGTGCGCTGCGAGCTGGTCGGCCTCGGCCCGGAACGCCGGGTCGTCGCCGGCGAGCTCGAGCGCTGCCTCGAGGTCGTCGCTGGTCGTGCGCCACTCGCGGTACGTCGCGACCACGGGCCGCAGCTCGGCGTACCGGCGGCCGACCTTGCGCGCCGCCGCCTGGTCGCCATGGATGTCGGGGTCGGCCAGCCGCCGCTCGAGGTCGGCGTACTCCGCCTCGAGGGTCTCGACGGACTCGAACATCGCGCGCTCCTGGGCTGGGCGGGTCGGGCGGACAAACGCCGAGGGCTCCCCCGGAACCGTCGTGAGACGGCTCGGGAGAGCCCTCGGGGAAGCGAGCTAGGCGTCGGCCTTCTTGCCGAAGCGCTTCTCGAACTTGGCGACGCGGCCGCCGGTGTCGAGGATCTTCTGCTTGCCCGTGTAGAACGGGTGGCACTGGTTGCAGACCTCGGCGTGGATGACGCCGTTCTTCGCGGTGCTGCGCGTGGTGAACGAGTTGCCGCAGGCGCAGTGCACCGTGGTCTCGGCGTACGCCGGGTGGATGTCGGCCTTCATGTGGTGCTCCTCATGTCGTGGCGCCGGGTCGTGCCGAGGCACGTGAACCGGACCGGGGGCTCCGACCGGAGGGCCAGGGCCGAGGACCCATTCTGCCATCCGGGCGGTATGCCGACCAAACGCCGCAGCCCCTCCCGGCATTCCCTGGGCGGACGCGACGAGGCGTCGCGCCTAGTGGGCGGCCCAGAGCGAGGCGATCTGCGCCGGCGTGAGCACGGACTGCCACACCGAGATCTCGTCGAGCGAGCCGGCGAACGGGCGGTTCTGGGCGGTTCCGCTGTTCGTCGTCGGGCTGTTGCCGCCGTTCCACGAGCCGCCCCAGCCGGCCAGGTTGCCGCAGCCGGCCCGGAACCAGCCGGTGGTGGTCTCGCCCACGGCATTGGTGCTCGTCGAGGACTGCTGGACGCCGTCGATCCAGAGCTTCATGCCGCCGGTGCCGAGCTGGCCCACGGCCATGTGCCAGGCGCCGTCGTTCAGCGTCCCGTTCGAGCCGACGGTGAAGTAGGCGCCGTTGTACACGCCGAACCAGACCTTGCCCGAGCCGTCCATGTAGAGGTGGCGGTCGTAGGTGCCGCCGGAGCCCGCGACGGCCACACCGGTCTGGGGCATCTCGAAGCCGAAGAGCTTCCCGCCCTGCGTCGTCGTCGTCTTGAACCAGACCACCTCGGTGAGCTGCGTCGGCGCGTTCATGGTCGTGCTGCTCGAGGTGTTGATGCAGGCGGTCGTGCCGTTCAGCGTGACGCCGAGGTTCGGCGAGTCGGTGACCAGCGCCCCCGCGATGCCGCGCGTGAACGCGTTCGCGTTGGGGTTGTAGGTGCCGGTGCGCCCGTTGCCGCTGGTGTCCGCGGCCGACGTGCCCGCCGTCTCGTCCAGCTTCCAGTACAGCCAGGGCGAGAGGCCCGTCACGGTCGTGGTGTAGCTCCAGTTGCCGGCGGCCCACCTGTTCGCGCTGTTCTTGGTCGTGGCCGAGAAGGCGGCCGCGCTCGTCGGCAGGCCCAGCGCCAGGCCCGCCACGACCGCGAAGGCCAGCACGCGCAGCCGGCGAGCGGGGTGGGCAGCGCGCCGAAGGCCCGGATCGAGCGGCGTGCTCGCGGCGATCGCACTGCTCCCGCCGGATGTCGAGGGCCGCGGCAGGTCCACGACAGCACCGCCGCCGTCGCCGTCGGTCGGCTCCGTCGGCTCGTCCTCGTCCTGGTCTCGGCTCACGACGTACGCCGCGAGCACGAGCGAGCCCAGGAGCAGGAGAAGGAGCAGCCACTGGCCGGTGCGCGCCCAGATCAGCGGGAGACCGGCGTACTGGACGAGGAGGCGCCCGAGGCCCTCGACGTCGTCGAGCGTGATGGTGGACGAGTCGGGCGTCGGGTTCGCGTCGCCCTGGGTGACCAGGGTGCCGTCGGCGTTGCGGCCGATGACGCGGTGTGTCTTGTAGGTGTCCGGGCGGTCGGGGTCGGTGAAGACCGTGACGCGTCCGACGAGCTGGTCGGCGTCGGTGGTCGGTGCCGCCAGGACGACGTCGCCGACGCGGATGCGCGGCATCATCGAGCCCGACTCGACGACGAAGGGACGCCACCCGAACAGGATCGGGACGAGCGTGATGGCGACGAGGCCGGCCACGAACCAGAGCCAGGTGCGGCTCACGATGCCGGCGACCAGCAGCGTCCGGCCCGGACGACGAGAAGGAGGAGGCGCGATATCGCTGCTGGGGGCTGCGACGCTCACGACTCCTCCTTCCCGCTGTCCGCTGTCCGCGGTGCGGCCCCCACCCCCCGTGGAGGCCGCACCGAGCGATGGACCGATGCCGCCGGTGGCGGCGTCAGGTCAGCGGATCTCCCAGTTGAGGTCCGCCTGGGTGCTCGCGTTCTGGAACAGGTTGTCGCTCGCGGTCGACGGGAAGCTCCACGTGAACCGGTAGGCGACCCGCTGCGTACCGGCGGCGACGGCCATGCTGGTCCCCGCGGCGGCGTACGACGCGGGAAGGCCGGCGAGCGTCGTGGTCGGGACGACGTTGGTCGATCCGCCCGGGAACGCGATGTTCGGGCCGGCGGCGGCGCAGGTCGGGTCGACCACGGCAGCGGCGCCGACGGCAGCGGCGTCGACCGTCACCGAGATCGCCGACGACAGGTTCGAGCCCGGGTTGGCGACGTTGGTGTCGCTCACCGCGCCGCGGTAGAACTTCAGCGCGCCGGCGATCGTGCCGCTGCTCTCCACGGTGATGCACCGGGTGAACGAGGTGGCGCCGGGCGCGATGTTGCTGGCGTTGATGAGCGGCGTGGTCGTCGTGCCGAGGAACGAGCCGGCGACGCCGTTGTTCTTCAGGACGAGCTGGCCGGTGGCCCACGCGTCGGACTGGTTGGTCGACGTGGCGCTGAAGGCCGCGTAGCTGCCCTGCCAGACGAGGAGACCGGCTGCGAGCAGACCGGCCACCGGAGCGACCGCGCGGATCGCGCGGCGTCGAGTCGTTCGAGACATGAGTTCCCCTCCAGGACGAAAAGTGCGATGACGTATCCCCGTGCCAGGAACTCATCGGCCGTCCGGGTGCCCCCGTGAGCCGGCGCAGAGGATTTCTTTCACGCTCCCAGCCGGGGCAAAGCGGGCAAAATAGGACGAAGCCCCGCTCCCGAGAGGGGGCGGGGCTCGTCTGGAGGTCTCCGGGATGCGGTCAGTCACCCGTTCGGGACAACGACCGCTGCACGACTCCTACAGCTCGTCGTCGTCGGACGAGCCGACGGCCACGGGGGTGGTCTTCTGCACCTGCACGAGGAACTCGAAGTTGCTCTTGGTCTCGCGCAGCTTGCCGAGGAGCAGCTCGATGGCCTGCTGCTGGTCGAGCGCGTGCAGCACGCGGCGCAGCTTCCAGACCGTCTTGAGCTCGTCGGGCGCCATGAGGATCTCCTCCTTGCGCGTGCCCGAGGCGTCGACGTCGACCGCGGGGAAGATCCGCTTGTCCGCGAGCTTGCGGTCGAGCTTGAGCTCCATGTTCCCGGTGCCCTTGAACTCCTCGAAGATGACCTCGTCCATGCGGGACCCGGTCTCGACGAGGGCGGTGGCGAGGATCGTGAGCGAGCCGCCGTTCTCGATGTTGCGCGCCGCACCGAAGAAGCGCTTCGGCGGGTAGAGCGCGGCGGAGTCGACACCACCCGACAGGATGCGGCCCGACGCCGGCGCGGCGAGGTTGTACGCACGGCCGAGGCGGGTCATCGAGTCGAGCAGGACGACGACGTCGTGCCCGAGCTCGACGAGGCGCTTGGCGCGCTCGATCGCGAGCTCGGCGACGGTCGTGTGGTCGTCGGCGGGGCGGTCGAACGTCGAGGCGATGACCTCGCCCTTCACCGACCTCTGCATGTCCGTGACCTCCTCGGGGCGCTCGTCGACGAGCACGACCATGAGGTGGACCTCGGGGTTGTTCATGGTGATCGCGTTGGCGATCGCCTGCAGGATCATCGTCTTGCCGGCCTTCGGCGGCGACACGATGAGGCCGCGCTGTCCCTTGCCGATCGGCGCGACGAGATCGATGACGCGCGTGACGAGGTTGCCCGGCGTGGTCTCCAGGCGCAGGCGGTCCTGCGGGTAGAGCGGAGTCAGCTTGCCGAACTCCACGCGGCCCTTGGCCGCCTCGGGGTCGGCGCCGTTCACCGTCTCCACGCGCACGAGCGGGTTGAACTTCTGCGCCTTCTCGCCGTCGCGCGGCTGGCGCACGACGCCGGTGACGGCGTCGCCCTTGCGCAGGCCGTAGCGCTTGACCATGGCGAGCGAGACGTAGACGTCGTTGTGCCCGGGGAGGTAGCCGCTGGTCCGGACGAACGCGTAGCTGTCGAGGATGTCGAGGATGCCGGCGACGGGGAGCAGGACGTCGTCCTCGCTCACCTCGACCTCGCCCTCGAAGCCGCGCGGCCGGCGCTCGCGGTTGTTGCGCGAGCCGCTCTCGAAGCCGCCCCGGTCGCGGTCACGGCCCCGACGGCGCCGGCGGCTGCGGCCGCCGCGGTCGTCGTCGTCGCCCTGGTAGCCGCCGCCCTGGCGGTCGTTGCCGCCCTGACGGTCGTTCTGGCCCTGGCGGTCGTTGCTGTTCTGGCGGTCGTTGCCGCCCTGGCGGTCGTTCTGGCCCTGGCGGTCGTTGCCGCTCTGGCGGTCGTTCTGGTTCGGCCGCTCGCCGCGATCGTTGCCGCCCTGGCGCTCCTGGCGGTCGCCACGGTCCGGCCGGTCGCCGCGGTCGTTCTGGCCCTGGCGGTCGTTCTTGCCCTGGCGGTCGTTCTGGCCCTGGCGGTCGTTGCCGCCCTGGCGCTCGGCGCGGTCCTGACGCTCGCCGCGCGGCTGGTCGGCCGGGGCGTCGCCAGCCGTCGCGCCGTTCGCGGCGGCCGCGTCCGAGCCCGAGGAGCTGCCGGCACCGGCGTCACGGCGCTCGCGGCGCGGACGGCTCGGGCCGCCGTCGCCGTTGCCCGAACGGCCGCTCGGGGCCTGGTGGGCGCTGATCGCAGCGACCAGGTCGGCCTTGCGCATGCCCGACGCGCCCGTGATGCCGAGCTGACCGGCGAGGGCCTTGAGCTCGGGCAGAAGCATGGAGGAGAGCGAGCCGCGCGCGGCGGTGCTCTGGGTGGTCTCGGTCACCGAGGGAATCCACTTCGCAGACGTTGGAAACTCTCGCGTCCCGTCGGGACGCGGGCCGCAGGACGCCTCAGGGACGAGGACGGGCTGCGGGAGGCACCGGGTGGGAAGCCCAGATCCGAGGGGGAATCGCGAAACCTCGACGGATCCCGCGGACAGCGGTGGGTCCAGGTGCGTGAGCAGGATAACACCCCCGCCACCAGGGTTGTTCCACCGACGCCCCGACAAGCGGACGCGGCGTGTCAGGCGTCGAGCGGGAGGAGTCGCGCGCCCTCGACGTCGAACTCCAGGACCGACGTCTCGAAGCGCCCGCCTGCCAGGCCGGCCACGTCCGCCGCCGAGCCGCTGCCGGCCATCGCGAGCACGGTCGGACCGGCGCCGCTGATGGCGGCCGGGATCCCGCCCGCCCGCAGCTTGGCGACGAGGTCGAGGCTCCGCGGGTACGCCGCGCGGCGGTAGCCCTGGTGGATCCGGTCGTCGGTCGCGTCGAGCAGCAGGTCGGGCCGCGACGTGAGCGCGGTGAGCAGCAGCGCGGCCCGCGCGGCGTTGTGCGCGGCGTCGGCGTGCGGCACGGACACCGGCAGCATGCCGCGCGCCCTGCGCGTCTGCACCGCCGTCGACGGCACGCAGACCACCGGCACGATCTCGCTGGACGGCACAGCGCGCAGCACGCCGGTCGTGCCGTCGTCGCGCGTCCACGCCACCGTGACGCCGCCCTGCAGGCAGGCCGCGACGTTGTCGGGGTGGCCCTCGAGGGAGGCCGCGAGATCCAGCAGCGCGGAGTCGGGCAGCCGCTCCTCTCCGCCGACGACGAGGGCGCGCGCGAGGACGAGGCCGGACACGATGGCCGCGGCCGACGACCCGAGACCGCGGCTGTGCGGGATCCTGTTGGCGCACACCAGGTCCAGGCCGCGAGGGCGTCCGCCGAGGGCGTCGAAGGCCTTGAGCATCGTCTTGGCGACGAGGTGGCGGTGGTCGCGCGGGACCGAGTCGGCGCCCTCGCCGTGCACGTCGACGCGGACGCCGGCGTCGTCGGACACCTGCGCCACGACGTCGTCGTAGAGACCGAGCGCGGCGCCGAACGCGTCGAAGCCCGGCCCGAGGTTCGCCGACGTCGCCGGCACGCGGGCGCGCAGCGGCGCGGCGCGGAAGGTCGGACGACCGCCGGGCGGCGGCGTCACGCGAGGCCCAGCTGCACAGCGGCGGACACGGCGTCGACCGGCACCTTGACCGGCTGCGGCGCCCCGGCGATCGCCCACTCCGGGTCCTTGAGCCCGTTGCCCGTCACGGTGCAGACGACGCGCTGACCCGGGTCGAGCAGCCCCTCGCGGTGCTTCTTGAGCAGACCCGCGACCGAGGCCGCCGACGCCGGCTCGACGAACACGCCTTCCCGCGACGCGAGCAGCCGGTAGGCGGAGAGGATCTCGCGGTCGGTGACGGCGTCGATGAGACCCCCGGACTCGTCGCGCGCGGCGAGCGCGAAGTCCCACGACGCCGGGTTGCCGATCCGGATCGCGGTGGCGATCGTCGACGGGTTGGACACGGGCGCGCCGTTGACGATCGGCGCCGCGCCTGCGGCCTGGAAGCCCCACTCGCGCGGGCGCTTCGTGGCCACGCCGTCGGCGGCGTACTCCACGAAGCCCTTCCAGTACGCCGTGATGTTCCCGGCGTTGCCGACGGGCAGGCAGTGGATGTCGGGGGCGTCGCCGAGCAGGTCGACGATCTCGAACGACGCCGTCTTCTGACCCTCGATGCGGAACGGGTTGACCGAGTTCACCAGCGACACCGGGTAGTGCTCGGACAGCTTGCGCGCCAACGTGAGGCAGTCGTCGAAGTTGCCGTCGACCTGGAGCAGCTTCGCGCCGTGCACGAGTGCCTGCGCCATCTTGCCGAGCGCGATCTTGCCGTCGGGGACGAGCACCGCGCACACCATGCCGGCCTTGACGGCGTACGCCGCGGCGCTGGCGGAGGTGTTGCCGGTCGACGCGCAGATGACGGCCTTGGCGCCGGCCTCGGCGGCCTTCGAGATGGCCATCGTCATGCCCCGGTCCTTGAACGACCCGGTGGGGTTGGCGCCCTCGACCTTGATCCAGACGTCGCAGCCGGTCAGCTCGGAGAGGATGTCGGCGTGGACGAGAGGGGTGCCTCCCTCGCGCAGCGACACGACGGGCGTGCTGTCGCTGACGGGCAGGCGCTCGCGGTACTCCTCGATGAGGCCGCGCCACTGGTGCGCCCCGACGGTGGTGCTCACGAGCCCTCCTCGCCCTCGACGCGCATCACGCCGACGACGTTGCGCACCGCGTCGTTGGAGCGCAGCCGCTCGATGGTCGCGGCGAGCGCGGAGTCGTGCGCCCGGTGGGTCCGGACGACCAGGCGCGCATCCTCGCCGTGGCCGTCCTGGCGCACGGTCTGGATGCTGACGCCGTGGTCGGCGAACGCCTGCGCCACAGCGGCGAGCACGCCGGGCCTGTCGGCGACCTCGAGGTTGACGTAGTAGCGCGTGACGGCGTCGCCGACGGGCAATGCGTCGAGGTGCGCGTACGTCGACTCCCCCGGACCGAGCGAGCCCGACAGCCGGTGCCTCGACACCGCGACGATGTCGCCGAGCACGGCCGACGCCGTCGGCGCACCGCCCGCGCCGCGGCCGTAGAACATGACCTGGCCCGCCGCGTCGGCCTCGACGAACACCGCGTTGAAGGCGCCTCGCACGCCGGCGAGCGGGTGGGTCCTCGGGACCATCGTCGGGTGCACGCGCACCACGACGCCCTTCTCGTCGTCGGACAGCTCGGCGACCGCGAGCAGCTTGATGACGAAGCCCATGTCGCGCGCGGCTGCGACGTCCTGCGACGAGACCGTCGACATGCCCTCGCGGTGGACGTCGTCGCCGGTGACGCGCGTGTGGAAGGCCAGGCTCGCGAGGATCGCGGCCTTGGCGGCTGCGTCGTAGCCCTCGACGTCGGCGGTCGGGTCGGCCTCGGCGTACCCGAGCGCCTGCGCCTCGGCGAGCACGTCGGCGTAGTCGGCGCCCTGCTCGTCCATCGCGGTGAGGATGAAGTTGGTGGTGCCGTTGACGATGCCGAGCACGCGGCGGACCTTGTCGCCCGCAAGGCTGTCGCGCAGCGGGCGCAGCAGCGGGATGGCGCCGGCGACCGAGGCCTCGTAGTAGAGGTCGACGCCGTGCTGCTCCGCGGCGGCGAAGAGCGTCGCGCCGTCCTCGGCGAGCAGCGCCTTGTTCGCGGTGACCACGGACGAGCCAGCGGCCATCGCGGAGAGGATGAGCGAGCGCGCCGGCTCGATGCCGCCGAGCACCTCGACGACGACGTCGGCGCCGCTGGCCGCGAGGGTCTCGAGGTCGTCGGTGAGCAGGTCGGCGGTGATGCCGTCACGCGGCCGGACGGCGTCGCGCACGCCGACGCCGACCAGCCGCAGCGGGGCACCGACGCGGGCGGCGAGGTCGTCGGCCGACTCGTGCAGCAGCCGGGCGACCTGGCTCCCGACCGTGCCGCCGCCGAGCAGGGCGACGGTGAGCTCGCGAGACGCCTGGTCGGTCATCGGGGTCCTTCCGGCTGACAGCGGTGCGGGGTGAGCGCCCCTGGGTGAGAAGCGTCCCACGGGCCGCGGGCACGACGGGTCACGGGGCGAGCCCGGCGTCGAGGGCGAGCAGGTCGTCGAGCGTCTCGCGCCGCAGGACCAGGGAGGCGCGGCCGTCCTTGACCGACACGACCGCAGGCCGCGGGACGTAGTTGTAGTTCGACGCCATCGCACGGCAGTAGGCGCCGGTCGCTGCGACAGCGACCAGGTCTCCCGGCACGAGGTCGCCGGGCAGCCAGCAGTCGCGCACGACGATGTCGCCGCTCTCGCAGTGCTTGCCGACGATCCGCGACAGCACCGGGTCGGCGTCCGACACCCGCGACACCAGGCGCACCGTGTACTCCGCGTCGTAGAGCGCGGTGCGGATGTTGTCGCTCATCCCGCCGTCGACGCTCACGTAGTGCCGCGCGTGGCCCGACCCGAGGTCGACCTTCTTGACGGTGCCGACCTCGTAGACCGTGATCATCGAGGGGCCGACCACGGCGCGGCCGGGCTCGACCGCCAGCCGCGGCAGCGCCAGACCGTATGCCGAGCACTCCCGCGTGACGATGTCGCGCAGCAGGTCTGCCATCTCCTTCGGGGAGATCGGGTCGTCGTCCTCGGTGTAGGCGATGCCCATGCCGCCGCCGAGGTCGAGCTCGGCCGCCTCGATGCCGAGCTCGTCGCGGATCGACGCCGCGAGACCGACGAGACGGTGGGCCGACACCTCGAACGCCGCGGTGTCGAAGATCTGCGAGCCGATGTGCGAGTGAAGGCCCAGCAGGCGCAGCGAGGGCAGCGCGACGATGCGGCGGACGGCCTCGAGTGCGTCGCCGTTCGCGAGCGAGAAGCCGAACTTCTGGTCCTCGTGGGCGGTCGCGATGAACTCGTGGGTGTGCGCCTCGACGCCGACCGTGACACGGACGAGGACGTCGGCAACGGTGCCGCGCGCCGCGGCGGCCGCGGCGAGACGGACGATCTCCTCGAAGGAGTCGACGACGTAGCGGCCGACCCCGTTGTCGAGGGCGAGCTCGAGCTCGGCCGTGCTCTTGTTGTTGCCGTGGAAGGCCATGCGGTCGCCGGGGAAGCCGGCGCGCAGCGCCGTGAGCAGCTCACCGCCCGAGCAGACGTCGAGGTTGAGCCCCTCCTCCTCGACCCAGCGCGCGACGGTGGAGCACAGGAACGCCTTGCCGGCGTAGAAGACGTCGGTCGGCACCGCGGGGTCGGCGTACGCCGCCCGGAACGCGGCGGCGCGGGCTCGGAAGTCGTCCTCGTCGAGGACGTAGAGCGGCGTGCCGAAGTCCTCGGCGAGCGTTCGGACGTCGACGCCTGCCACCGTGACCGCGCGCGCCGCCAGGCCGTCGTCGGGGAGCCGCACCGCGGTGAGCGGCCACACCGACGGCGCGAGCGCGTGCAGCGCCTCGGAGTCGGTCGGCGCAGGCGGTGCGCCCGCGGGCGCCAGGATCTCGCCGTGACGGGGCCCGGCGGGGTGCGCGCGCACGGCTACATCCGCTCCGGCGCCGAGACGCCCAGCATCGCCAGTCCGTTGGCGAGCGTCTGCCGCGCGGCAGCGCAGAGCCACAGCCGCGCGACGTTGATCGGCTCGAGCTCGGTGTCGGCGCCCGGCAGCACGCGGCACACGTCGTAGAACTTGTGGTAGCCGTTCGCCAGCTCTTCGAGGTAGCGCGCCACCCGGTGCGGCTCGCGGAGCTCCGCCGCCGTCGCGACGACACGGGGCAGCTCGCCGATGAGCCCGAGCAGCTGCGCCTCGCGCTCGTGGGTGAGCAGGCTGAAGTCCGGATCGGCTGTGCGCCAGTCGATCCCGAGCTCGGCGGCGTTGCGCAGCACCGACGCGATGCGCGCATGGGCGTACTGCACGTAGAAGACCGGGTTGTCGTTGCTCCGCGAGACCAGCAGGTCGAGGTCGAGCGACAGCGGGCTGTCGACGGGGTAGCGGATGAGGGAGTACCGCGCGGCGTCGACACCGACCTCGTCGACGAGGTCCTCGAGGGTGATGATGTTGCCCGCGCGCTTCGAGAGCCGGACCTCCTCGCCGCCCTTGAACATCTTCACCAGCTGCCCGATGAGCACCTCGATGTTGACATCGGGATCGTCGCCGGCGCAGGCGGCGACGGCGCGCAGCCGGTTGACGTAGCCGTGGTGGTCGGCGCCGAGCAGGTAGATGTTGACGTCGAAGCCGCGGGCGCGCTTGTCGACGTAGTACGCCGTGTCGCTCGCAAAGTAGGTGAGCTCGCCGTTGCTGCGGATGAGGACCCGATCGCGGTCGTCGTCGAAGTCCGTGGTGCGCAGCCACACCGCGCCGTCGGCCTCGAACACGTGCCCCTGCTCGCGCAGCTTGGCCATGCCGCGGTCGACCGCGCCGCTCTCGTGCAGGGTGCGCTCGGAGTACCAGACGTCGAAATGGGTGTTGAAGTGGTCGAGGACGTCCTTCTGCTGCTGCAGCTGCAGGGCGTAGCCGGCCTCGCGGAACGCGACGAAGCGCTCGTCCTCCGGCAGGTCGACGATGCCCGGGTCGGCGGCCACGATCTGCTGCGCGAGGGCGTCGACGTACTCGCCCTGGTAGCCGCCCTCGGGCACCTCCGTGCCGAGCGCACGGGCCTCGAGCGACATCCCGAACTTGTCCATCTGCAGGCCGCGGTCGTTGATGTAGAACTCGCGCGCCACCTCGGCACCGGCGGCCTCGAGCACCCGGGCGATCGCGTCGCCGACCGCGGCCCAGCGGGCGTGGCCGAGATGGATCGGCCCGGTCGGGTTGGCCGAGATGAACTCGACGTTGATCCTGGTGCCGGCGTAGTCGTCGATGCGCCCGTAGGTCTCCCCCGCGAGGACGACGTTGCCGGCGAGCTGGCCGAGGCTCGCGGCGTCGAGGGTGACGTTGAGGAAGCCGGGGCCGGCGACGTCGACCGTGGCGACCCCCTCGGTGTCGCGCAGTCGGGAGGCGACCGCCTCGGCGACGGCGCGCGGGCTCGTGCCCGCCTTCTTCGCCAGCTGCAGCGCGATGTTGGTGGCGTAGTCGCCGTGCTCGGGGTTGCGGGGACGCTCCACCGTGACCTCGTCGGGGATCGCTCCGGGTTCGAG
>DASSQW010000146.1:0-10392 GCA_035702165.1 Candidatus Nanopelagicales bacterium | reverse complement strand
GGCGTCGCGCTGTGCACGGCCTGCTCGAGCCCCGTCGGCCAGCACTCGACACCGACCGCGCCAGACGCCGCGCATGCGTCGTCCATCGGACCCAGTACGGCCCGAGCCCTCGCACCGGTCGTCGACGGACCGCCGGTCGGGGCGAGCCGGACCACCGACGCCGCGATGCACGCGTTCGGCGCGATCTGGATCGCCGTCCCGTACGCGGCCTACGGCGGCGTGGTGCCGGGCGGCGGCGCTGGGATCACGGTGTCACTGCTGCCCGGGCGCACCGACCCGAACCTCGCGCTGCTGATGCGCCAGGCGCGTCGTGCCGGCGTCATCGTCCAGGTGCGCCAGGTGCATGCGTCGCTCGCCCACCTCGAGGCGCTCGCCGACCGCGGGATTGTCGCGAAGCTGCCCCAGCACCTGCGGGACCACCTCGTCGGGACCCAGGTCGACATCGAGAACAACCGCGTGGTGGCCAGCTTCGACGTCCCGCTCGACGCGGACCTGCGCGCAGCTGTCGGGGACCTGTTCGGCGACGAGGTCGCCGTCGCCTTCGGGCAGCCCGCGTTCGCGCTCTGACGCCGACTCAGCCCGCGTGCGTGTGCGCGTGCACCGGCTCGGCGTCGAAGGCGTACGCCGGCGGCTCGAGCGCTGAGTCGTCGCCGCGGCCGGCGTACCTCGACCGCGACAGCGACCACCGGTCCGGCGCGAAGTCGAGGACGCCGCCACCCGGGTCGTCGCGGTGGTCGGGCTCGCCGTCGGTGCGCACCGGGTCGTGCCACGGGCGCCGGATGTCGCGCACGATCATCCCCGCGAGCCACGCGGTGAGGACGAGGTGCACCACGATCGCGAAGGAGTACCAGCCGTAGGGCAGGCCCTTGTTGTCGTTGCCGTACTGCTGCAGGAAGTACCAGATCGCCATGAAGTAGACGACCTCGCCGCTCTGCCAGATCAGGAAGTCGCGCCACCGCGGTCGAGCCATCGCGGCGAGGGGCACGAGCCACAGGACGTACTGCGGCGAGTAGACCTTGTTGGTGAGGCAGAACGCGGCGACGACGAGGAACGCGACCTGGGCATAGCGCGGCCGCCGCTCCGACTGCAGGATCAGGAGCACGACGCCGAGGCACAGGATCCCGAGCAGGCCTGTCGCGACCAGGTTGAGCTTCTCCGGCGGGATGGGGTGGCCCATCACCTGCAGCACGTACCAGGGCGAGCCCCAGTCGGCGCCGCGCGTGGAGGAGAAGGTGTAGAAGTGCGCCCACGCGTCGGGGGCGGCGATCGCGACCGGCACGTTGACGACGAGCCAGACGCCGAGCGCGGACCCGGCGCTGAACCAGAACGCCCGCATGCGCCCGGAGCGCAGGCAGAGGAACAGCAGCGGTCCGAGCAGCAGCACCGGGTAGAACTTCGCGGCCACGGCGAGGCCGAGGAGGATGCCTGCCCAGCCCGTGCGCGAGCGCGCCCACGCGAGCATCGAGAGCGCCGTCAGCGCGACGGCGAGCAGGTCCCAGTTGATGAACGCGCACAGGATCACGCCAGGCGCCAGGGCCACGAGCGCGGCGTCCCACATCCGGCGGCGCACCGTCAGCGCCGTCGCCACGATCGTGACGAGCAGGCAGACGAAGAGCAGGAGGACGTTCCAGTCGTAGAACTTCACCGACCGGACCGTGGCGCTGCCCTCGGTGCCCGTGAGCCACGAGGCCACCTGCATGAAGAAGCCGGTGAGCACGGGGTACTCGAGGGTGTCGGTGCCGGGCTGGCTCTGGAAGTAGGGCAGCAGGCCGTCGGCGAAGCCGCGCAGCTGGTAGAGGAACGGGATGTCGGAGTAGCACAGCCGCGTGTAGCGGGCGTCGCCGAGGAACTGCTCCGCGTGGCAGGGCAGCTTGGTGAGGTAGCCGAGCAGGTAGGCCAGCGCGCCGAGCAGCACGATGACGCGCAGCGCCGTCCACCAGCCGCGGAAGCGACCGCGGTGCGACCCGGACTCGCCGCCGATGCGCTCGGTCGCAGCAGCGACGACGGGGTCCCCGGCGGCGGGGAGCACGACGTCATCGGTCTGCGGCACGGGGTTCATCGTGCCGTACGACGTACCAGCACCCGCGCACCGTTCCCTCCAACGCGCGGGGCCGATGCGCTCGGGCTAGGGGGACGCGCCCGCCGGCTGCCCGGCACCACCACCGCCGGCAGGCGTGCCAGCACCGCCGGCCGGGCTCCCGGTCGCCGACGGGGTCGGCGTCGAGCTCGGGGTGGGCGTGCTGCTCGGCGTGGGGGACGACGTGTCGCTCGGTGTGGGCGAGGCGGTGCCGGACGGCGACGCCGAGGGCGACGACGAGGTCGGGGTCGGCGACGCGGAGGTCGCGCTCGGGCTCACTGTCGGGGTCGCGGTCGGCGTCGAGGTCGGGTCGGTGAACTGCTGCACCGGCGTGCCCTCGAGGGCGCCCTTCATGAACGCGGTCCAGATGCGTGCCGGGAACGACCCGCCCGTGACCGAGTTCATCCCGCCGGTCCCGGACAGGGTGATCGGCTTCCCGTCGGGCCCGTCCTTCACGAACATCACGGCGGTCGCGAGGTCGGGCGTGTAGCCGGCGAACCACGCGGACTTGTTCTCGTTGGTCGTGCCGGTCTTGCCGGCGGCGGGCCGGCCCAGGGCGAGCGCCGCCGTACCGGTTCCGTCGGTGACGACCTTGCGCAGCGCGAAGGTCACCGTGTCGGCGACGTCGGGGCTGAAGGCCTGCTTGGGGGTCGGGTCGTACTTGAAGAGGATCGCGCCGTTGGGGCCGGTGACCTCGGTGATGACCGTGGTCTGCACCTGCACGCCGCGGTTCGCGAACGTCGCGTAGGCACCGGCGACGTCGATGACGTGCGGCGACGCGACGCCGAGCGCGACCGAGCGCACGGCGGTGAGGCCGGCGGTGTCCTTGGGAATCCCGGCGCGCTCCGCGGACTCGACGACCTTGTCGTAGCCGACCTGCTGGGAGAGCGCGACGTAGACGGAGTTCACCGACTTCTCGGTGCCCTGCAGCAGCGAGATCTGGCCCCACGACTCGTTGCCGTAGTTGTTGACCTTGTAGCCGTCGATCGTGATGCCGGAGTTGCCGTTCCACATCGAGTCCAGGCCGATGCCCGACTCGATGCCGGCCGCCAGCGCGAACGGCTTGAACGTCGAACCCGCCTGTCCGATCGCCTGCGTCGCGTTGTTGACCGGGCTCGTCACGAAGTCGGGGCCGCCGTACATCGCGACGACCTCGCCGGTGCCGGGCTTCACCGCAGCCAGACCGATGCGCAAGCCCTTCGTGCCCGAGCTCGGCATCTCCTTCTTCACCGCGGTGATGGCGGCCGACTGCGCCTTGATGTCGA
This sequence comes from Candidatus Nanopelagicales bacterium, assembly GCA_035702165.1. Lineage (GTDB taxonomy): Bacteria > Actinomycetota > Actinomycetes > S36-B12 > CAIYMF01 > Longivirga. The sequence goes on along the minus strand of DASSQW010000146.1, from coordinate 7,050 downwards.
ACGTCGACATGACGCGCAGGCCGCCGCTCGCGATCTGGTCCTCGCTGATCCCCAGCGCCAGCAGCGACCGGCGCACCGAGTCGAGCAGGTAGCCGTTCGGGCCTGCGTACCTGTTGACGTTCTTCTTGGCCTTGAAGGTGGGGAAGACGGCATCCGCCTTCTGCTGCGGGGTGATCCAGCCCTGCGTGACCATGCCGTCGAGCACGTAGTTCCAGCGGCCCTTGAGCTTGTCCAGGTGCGTGTCGGGGTTGTAGCCGCCGGGCGAGCGGATGATGGCGGCCAACGCCGCCGCCTCGCCCAGAGTGAGCTTCGAGACCGACTTCCCGAAGTAGGCCTGCGACGCGGTCTCGACGCCGTAGGCGCCGCGTCCGAAGTAGATGGTGTTGAGGTAGTCGCCGAGGATCTCGTCCTTGGAGACGCTGGTGTCGAGCTTCACCGCGAGCACGAGCTCCTGCAGCTTGCGCGTGATCGTGCGCTCCTGGGAGAGGAACGCGTTCTTCGCGTACTGCTGGGTGATCGTCGATCCGCCCTGCAGGTCGCCGCCCTTGATGTTGTTGAGGATCGCGCGCCCGATGCCCGAGGGGGAGAAGCCGCCCTCGTTGTAGAAGTCGCGGTCCTCGGCCGCGAGCACCGCGTGCTGCACGTCGACGGGCACCTGCGAGATCGGGACGCTGATGCGGTTCGACGAGCCCAGGCGCCCGAGCTCGGTGCGGCCGTTGTTCCAGTACACGATCGTGGTCTGCGCGGTGGCGACGTCGTTGGGCTCGGGCACCGTCGTGCGCGCCACGAGGATCGCGAAGGTGGCGACGCCGGCGAGCACCAGCAGACCGAAGGTCGCGAGGAGCTGCTTCCACGAGGGCAGCCAGTGCCGGACGCCGGTGCGTCCGCGGCGCGGGTAGTCGATCCTCAACGTGCTCGTCCTCCGGGGAAGCGCCTCGGGCGAGGCGGGGCGGCCCGGGACACGAGTCCCGTCCGAGGTGTGCGACGTACGACGACGGTCCCAGGTTTCGGGACGAACCTGTGAATCCGTCGTGCGTGGTGTGCGGACCTCCTGCCCGCTCCGGGAGCGCATCAACCCTCTGACCTGCTGTGACGGTGGTCTCGGGAGCCTGATGCCGTTCGCGTCCTCGCGACGTAACCTCGTCGGATGGCCGCACCGCGTTCCTCGAGCCACCGCGCCACCCGCATCCGGGGCGCGCGACCGGCCGAGCCCGCGCGCGTGGAGCTCCCCGAGCCCGAGGACGTCGCGGACCCGGCGCGCCCGAGGGCCGTCGTCGCCCACGGGCTGGAGCGGCGCGCGGTGCTCGAGCGGATCGGGCGGGGCGATGCGTTCGCCCGCGAGGAGCACTGCGACGCCGACCCCTACCTGCTGCGCGCCGCACGCCACCACGGCGAGGCCACCGAGCGCCCGTGCCCGCTGTGCCGCGAGGAGCTCGTCCACGTCACCTACGTCTTCGGCGACGAGCTCGGCCCGTTCTCCGGCCGGGTCAAGTCCTCGCCCGAGCTGCCCGTGATGGCCTACGAGCACGGCCAGTTCCGCGTGTACGTCGTCGAGGTCTGCACCGGCTGCGGCTGGAACCACCTCACGATGTCCTACGTGCTCGGCGACGGCGTGCCGCGGCGACCGCTGCGCAAGCCGGCCGACCTCCTGGACTGACCGGCCGGCCGGGCCGCCTCCCCGCGTGTGAGCGCGGTCACTCTTCTCGGACCATCGTTGGCTGCGCCGCAACTTGCCGGACCGCCGTCCGTCGCCTAGGGTTCGACTCGCTATATCGGTTCGATACATCCCAGCCATGTATCGGGGAACGCGAGGGAGGGACGATGGCGGCGCGCAGCGCTCGACGTACCAGCGTCCTCGAGCTCGCGGTGCTCGGGCTCCTGCACGAGACCCCGATGCACGGCTACGAGCTGCGCAAGCGGCTCTCGGGCGTGCTCGGCACCTTCCACGCGATCTCCTACGGCTCGCTCTACCCGTGCCTCAAGGACCTCGTCGCGCGCGGCTGGATCGTCGAGGACACCACGGCCACCGACGCCGTCCCCGCGCTCGGCAAGCGCGCGCGGATCGTCTACACGCTCACGGCCGAGGGCAAGGAGGCGTTCCAGGCGATGATCGCCGACGCCGGCCCCGACACGTGGGAGGACGACCGCTTCGGCGTCCGGCTCGCCTTCTTCGGCCGTACCGAGGCGTCGGTCCGGCTGCGCATCCTCGAGGGGCGCCGCTCGCGCCTCGAGGAGCGGCTCGACGCGCTGCGCTCGTCGCTGTCGCGCACACGCGAGCGTCTCGACACCTACACCCTCGAGCTGCAGCAGCACGGGCTCGAGGGCGTCGAGCGCGAGGTCCGCTGGCTCGACGAGCTGATCGCGAGCGAGCGCGACCAGCCCACCACCACGTCCGCCACGAAGTCCGGTGCCCCGTCGGGGTCTCCGGTGTCCACACAGTCCGGGGCCGGGAACCACCCGTCCGCCCACGGTGTTTGAGAGAGGAATCCCGATGGGTTCGGTACGAGTAGCCATCGTCGGCGTCGGCAACTGCGCCTCGTCGCTGGTCCAGGGCGTCGAGTACTACAAGGACGCCGACCCGGCGTCCAAGGTCCCCGGCCTGATGCACGTCCAGTTCGGCCCCTACCACGTCTCCGACGTGGAGTTCGTCGCCGCCTTCGACGTCGACGGCAAGAAGGTCGGCCAGGACCTCGCTGACGCGATCCTCGCCAGCGAGAACAACACCATCAAGATCTGCGACGTGCCGCCGACCGGCATCGTCGTGCAGCGCGGCCACACCCTCGACGGCCTCGGCAAGTACTACCGCGAGATGGTCACCGAGTCCGACGAGGCCCCGGTCGACGTCGTCGCCGCCCTGCGCGAGGTCCAGGCCGACGTCCTCGTCTGCTACCTCCCCGTGGGCTCGGAGGAGGCCGCCAAGTTCTACGCGCAGTGCGCCATCGACGCCGGCGTCGCCTTCGTCAACGCCCTGCCCGTCTTCATCGCCGGCACGCCGGAGTGGGCGAAGAAGTTCGAGGATGCCGGTGTGCCGATCGTGGGCGACGACATCAAGTCCCAGGTCGGCGCGACGATCACGCACCGCGTGCTCGCGAAGCTGTTCGAGGACCGCGGCGTCACCGTCGACCGGACCTACCAGCTCAACGTCGGCGGCAACATGGACTTCATGAACATGCTCGAGCGCGAGCGCCTGGAGTCCAAGAAGATCTCCAAGACCCAGTCGGTCACCTCGCAGCTGCGCGACGAGATCGCGCCGCGCAACGTGCACATCGGACCGTCGGACTACGTCGCGTGGCTCGACGACCGCAAGTGGGCGTTCGTCCGCCTCGAGGGCCGCAACTTCGGCGACGTCCCGCTCTCGCTCGAGTACAAGCTCGAGGTGTGGGACTCCCCGAACTCGGCCGGCATCATCATCGACGCGATCCGCGCCGCGAAGATCGCCAAGGACCGCGGCATCGGCGGCCCGATCCTCTCGGCCTCGTCGTACTTCATGAAGAGCCCGCCGGTGCAGTACACCGACGAGCAGGCGAAGGCGGCCGTCGAGGCCTTCATCGCTGGCGAAGTCGAGCGCTGAGCGAGCTCGGGTAGGGGTCGAGCGCAGCGAGACACCTGCCCTGAGCGAGCGAAGAGCGAGACGAGCATCGACACGAAGTCGAGCGCTGATCTCGCCCGCCTGATCGCTCCGAGGCCCGGCACCCCCCGTGGTGCCGGGCCTCGCTGTTCTTACTGAAGGTGCCCCTGGTTGCTAAGAGCGCAACAGACCTTCCCCACATCGGTGGCGGCGGACGTGCGCGCGCTCTGCTCCGTGTGAGGCGCGTGATGGGGAAGGATTGTTGCTGTCTTAGCAACGAGGGTGCCCTTCAGTGCGTACGCCGGGGTGGGGCGGGCGTAGCGTCGCGCGGGTGAGCCGGGGCGAGGGCGTGGGGCTGCGGGCGATCCTGCGCGTGCGCGGATTCCGGCTGCTGCTCGGCACCCGGCTCGTAGGGCAGGCCGGCGACGGCCTGCTCGAGTCCGGGCTCGCGGCGTTCGTCCTCTTCTCGCCGACGAGCCAGCCGACGCCGGCGAAGGCCGCGATCGCGTTCTCGATCCTGCTCGTGCCGTACTCGATCATCGGACCGTTCGCCGGAGTGCTCATCGACCGCTGGCGGCGGCGCTGGGTGCTGCTGCTCGCGAACTGCCTGCGCGCGGCGATGGTCGGGGTGCTCGCGCTCATCGTCGCCGGCGGCCACGACGACGCCGTGCTGGCGCTGTGGGTCCTCGCGCTGCTCGGCGTCAACCGGTTCGTGCTCGCTGCACTCTCGGCCGGACTGCCGCACGTCGTGGCCGGCCGCTACCTCACGACCGGCAACGCGCTGGCCCCGACAGCCGGCACCGTCGCCTGGATAGTCGGCGGGCTCGGCGGCCTGCTGCTGCGCCACGCCGTCGGCGGCGGCGACGCCGGTGCCGTGGTCGTGCTGCTCGTCGCGGTCCCGACCTACCTCCTCGCCGGCGGCGTCGCCGCGCGCCTGGCACCCGACGAGCTCGGCCCCGACGAGACCACCGAGCGCGAGTCGGTACGCCGCATCGCCCGGGGCATGGTCGACGGAGTCCGCCACCTCGCTCAGCGCCGGCCGGCGGCGCGCGCCATCGGGCTGGTCACCGTCCACCGCGCGATCTTCGGTGCCGCGACGCTGCTGACGCTGCTGCAGGCGCGCGAGGTGCTGCACCCGGGCGACGCCGACGGCGCGATCGCCGCGATCGGCATCACGAGCGTCGCCGCGGGAGCCGGCGCCTTCCTCGGTGCCGTGGTCACACCGTGGATCTCCCGACGGATCGGCCCGGTGCCGTGGTCGGTCCTCGCCCTCGTCGTGGGCGTCTGCCTCGGCGCGGTCGGCGTCGCGATACCCGACCTGACCGGCTTCGTGGTCCGCGGCCTGCTCCTCGGTTTCGCGGGCCAGGCCGTGAAAGTCTGCTCCGACACGATCGTGCAGGAGGACGTCGACGACGCCCACCGCGGCCGTGTCTTCTCCTGGTACGACGTCGCCGTGAACGTCGGCATCGTCGCCGGCGTCGTGCTCGCCACGGTCGCGCTGGAGACCGCGCTGCCGGCCTCCGTCATGGCGCTCGTGATGGCGGTGGTCGCGGTCCTCGCCGGCGCCTGGGCGCTGGTGCGCGAACGGAGCGACCCTGCGGCGTCGTACGCCGAGGACCCGATCGCCCTCGCGCACGGGCGCTGAGGTCACGGTCTCGTTCCACGCCCGACGACCGCGGAGCCCGGCGCACTAGGCTGCGCAACGGCTGGCGCCCCGACGGAAGGCAACGAGATGTCCACCGACAGCACCGACGACGTGGAGGCCCTCAAGGCCCGGATCGCGACGCTCGAGGCCAAGGAGGCCGATCTCGAGAGCAAGCGGCGCTTCAGCGGCCGCGGCGTCACCGCCTGGGTCCTCGTCGTCGTCGCGGCGCTGCTCTTCCCGATCGCGATCACCGCCTTCTGGGCGCAGAAGACGCTGCTCGACACCCAGCGCTACGTCGAGACCGTCGCGCCCCTGGCGACCGACCCCACGATCCGCGACGCGGTGTCGACGCAGGTGTCGACCGCGATCAACAACCAGATCGACTCCTCGGGCAAGGTCGACGAGATCCTCGCCGACTTCCCGAAGCTGCAGCCGCTCGCCGGCCCGATCACCGCCGGACTGCACAACCTCGTGAACACCACCGTCGACAAGGTCGTCACGAGCGACCAGTTCGCCGGGCTCTGGACGCAGGTGAACGCCGCCGTCCAGCAGGGCGTGGTGAAGGTGCTGTCGAGCGACGGCCAGGCCGGCCCCATCACGATCCAGGGCGACCAGGTCGTCCTCGACACCGGCGACCTGATCAACGCGGTGAAGCAGCGCCTCGTCGACCGCGGTTTCACCTGGGCCCAGAACCTGCCCGTGCCGGCCGCGGCGGACCGCCAGATCGTGCTGCTGACCTCGCCGCAGCTCGCGCAGGCACGCGTCGCCTACCAGATCGCGCAGCCCGTCTCGCAATGGCTGATCTTCCTGGTGCTGCTGCTGTTCGTGGCCGCGATCCTCGTCGCCGTACGCCGTGCCCGCATGGTCATCGCCGTCGGAGTCGCGATCATCCTCGGCGCCCTCGTCGTACGCCTCATGCTCGCGTACGGATCGATGCAGCTCGAGCTCAACCTGTCGGGCACCACCTGGGCGGTCGCGCAGAACGCCTTCGTCACGATCCTCACGCAGTACCTCATCGTCGCCCTGCGCGCATCGTTCGTTCTCGGGCTCGTGATGGCGGTGGTGGGCTGGTACCTCTCGGACACCACCAGCGCCCAGGCGTCCCGCGCCTACCTCACGAAGGTCACGAGCGGGGCCGGTGCGAGCGCCGGTGACACCGCACTGGGGCGCGTCGGCGGCTGGTTTGCGCGCACCCGCACGTTCTGGCGCTTCGCGATCCCGGCTCTCGCCGTGCTCGTGCTCGTGTTCCAGACGCCGCTCACCGGCGCGACGATCCTGTGGGTCACCCTGGTCGCGGTGATCGCGTTCGTGGTGCTCGAGATCCTCGTCGCCGCCGGCCGGGCCAACGCCGAGGCTGCCGCCGCGGCCGAGGCCCCGGAGAGCGTCGACGCCTGAGCCCGGAGCGCTCGACGCCCTGATCGTGGGCCTCGTCACCAGCGCCCGCCTCCCGAGGGGTGGCGGGCGCTGCTCCGTGCTGGCACGTCCGTGAGGGGAAGGATCGTCGCGCTCTGTGCAACGAATGTGCCGTCACTGAGAACGGTCAGGGGGCGGGGTAGGCGACGACGCGGTTCTTGCCGGCGTGCTTGGCGGCGAACATCGCTCGGTCCGCGCGCGCGACGATGTCGTCGACGGAGTCCGCGTTCGCGGCCAGGGTCACGCCGGCCGACATCGTGACCTCGATGTCCTCCCCGGCCACCGACACGGGCTGCGCGGCGCCCTCGAGCAGCGAACCGGCCACCTGGGCCGCGCGGTCGAGGTCGCCGATGTTCTCGAGGACGACGAGCATCTCGTCGCCGCCGATGCGCCCCACGAGGTCTCCGCCGCGGAGCCGACCGCG
>DASSQW010000145.1:0-5506 GCA_035702165.1 Candidatus Nanopelagicales bacterium | reverse complement strand
ACCTTGTGCGCCTCGACGGCCCGCTGGTGGTAGGCCTCGAGGTCGGCGACGAAGTCGGGCTCGACGTAGCCGCGGCCGTCGACGAGCGGGCCCTCGATGCCCTCGATCACGGCGACGACGTCCTCGCCCGAGAGCGTCTTGTGCGCCTCGAGGGCGTGCGCCACGGCCAGCACCTCGCGCCGGTTCGCCAGCAGCACCTCGACCGTGCGGTCGTAGAGCTCGCGCAGCTTGGCCTCCACGGCCTCCGCCGTCTCGCCCTCGTACGGCACGCCCATCGTCACGTTGGTGAGCCCGCCGAAGGATCGCAGCGTGTCGCCCATCGCCGCACCGAGTATGTGCTGGGTGACCAGGCCGGTCGCGGCCTTCATGTCGCCGCCCACGCCCGAGGTGTTGTCGCCGTCGTAGAACATCCGCTCGCCGGCGAGCGAGGCGAGGAACGTCATGACGTCGACCTCCACCTCGGAGCGCCACTTGAACATCTGCTCCTCGAGCGGCACCGGCGCCACGAAGCCTCCGACGTCCCCGCGACGCTCGATGGTCGCGGTGTCGATCACGCTCGAGTGCTGCAGCCGGTACATCGTGACGGCGTGGCACGCCTCGTGCAGCGCGATCGAGTGCCGCTCGCGGTCGACGTGCTGACCGCCGTCGGGCAGGCCGTTCTCCTTGAGCGACTTGGCCTTGATGAGGTCGCGGTACTGCACGGTGTCGCGGTCGTCGCGGATCGCGATGACGAGCGCCTCGTTGACGGCGTCCTTGATCGACGCGCCGGTCGCCTGGGGCCAGATGGTCGCCAGGTTCTCGATCTGGTCCGGCGTCACCTCGTGCTTGATCTTGTCGAGGTAGTTGCGGAAGGTGTCGACGCGCCCTTCCTTCGAGGGGTAGCCCACGCGGTAGATGCGGTCGATGCGCCCGGGTCGCAGCAGCGCCGGATCGAGGGCGTCGGGCATGTTCGTCGCCATCATGTGCAGGATGCGGTACTTCGGCGGCGGCTTGGGCCGCATGCCGAGGGTGCGCCGCAGCACACGGTTGACGAATCCGCGCGGCTTCTTCAGCCCCGACATCTCCGTGAGCAGCGCCTGCAGCGTGCCCATGCCGCCCATGCCGCCACCGCCGCCGTTGGCACCGGTGGGCACGAACAGCTGGCGCTGCGCCTCCGCGAAGCGGGCGTCGGCCAGCATCTGCCGGCTGGATGCGGAGACGAAGTGCTCGCCGTTGCACGACGGCAGGGTGCTCGCCTCGAAGCCGGGGATGCGGCCCTCGAGCGCTGCCTGGCGCGCCTGGCTCACGGCGCCGCCGCGGCTGCCGAGCGTGTCCGCCTCGTCGAAGAAGACGATGACGCCGCCGTAGCGCAGCGACAGCTTGCGCAGCTTGCGGTAGAGGCTCTTGACCTTGAGGACGCCGACCCCGAAGAACATGTTGATGAACGCGCCCGGGTCGACGAAGACGTACGGCTTGCCGGTCTCGCCCGCGACGGCCTCGGCGAGCAGGGTCTTGCCGGTGCCGGGCGGGCCCCACAGCAGGATGCCGCCGGGGACGTAGCCGCCCTTGGCCTCGATCTCCTCGGGGTTCTCGAGGAAGACGACGTTCTCCTTCACGCGCTCGACGACGTGGTCCTGGCCCCACACGTCGGAGAAGCGGGTCTTCACGTCGTCGGGGAAGTAGACGTCGACGCCGCCGCGCGAGAGGAACCAGAAGATCAGGCCGAACTGAGCGACCGCGATGAACAGGTAGAGGACGAGCTGCAGGATCATCGGGAGCTGCTGGATGAACCACGCGGGCACCTGGAACAGCGCGATGATCGGAGGCAGGCCGGACAGCGCGGAGAGCACCATCGAGACGATCGCGAGACCGGCCACCCACTTGACGACACGCGCGACGCGGTAACGGGTCCAGGCGCTCCAGCGGCCGGTGAACTTCTCGGTGCGCTCGAACGCGCGCAGCCAGCGCTGGTGGTAGGAGCCCACGTGCTCAGCGAGCAGGAAGTGGATCTGGCGCAGCGACTCGAGGATCACCAGGACCAGCAGGATCTGCCCGAAGCCGGTGACCGCGACCGTGCGCTCGGCCTCGACCGGGGTCATCAGCGGGTTGCTGGCCAGCTGCGCCCACACCAGCACGCCGAACGCCACGACGAGGAAGATCAGGATCTTCAGTCGGTCCCAGAGCACCAGCGGCTTGCGGGTGAGCTGGTCGGGGTCGTCCCGACGCCCGTGCGAGGGCGAGACGACCGGTCCGACCTGGGGCTCGGGCAGGCCGGTGGGCTCGCCGTCGGCGGCGTTCGGGGCGTCAGCCACTGCTGTCTCCCTGGATCGTGTACGACGAGGTCACCGACCGGATCTGGTCGGCGTTCGCGTCGTAGCAGCTCGTCGTGCAGCGGACCACCAGCAGATAGACCGCGTCCTTACCATCGGACAGGTACGAGGTCTGGTCGATCGTCTCTTCGGGCGCACCCGCGCTCGCCCGGTAGCTGAGCACGAGATGGACGCCCTGCGCGCCGCCCTGGGCGAGGGCGTCCTCGGAGCGGACGGTGACCGCCGAGCCCAGCGTCGAGAGCGGCAGCACCATGTCGCGCAGCGACGCGGTGGTGACGGTCTCGCCCCCGTAGACGGTGCGCAGCGAGGCGTACACGGTCGGCTCGGTCACCGGCGCGCTGCCCAGCACGTGCGCGAGATCGGGCTGCGCGGAGGCGTCGAACGCCTCCTGCCACGTCGTGGCGTCGAGCACCGACTTCATCGCTGCGTCGTCGGACCAGCCCTTCTCAGCAGCCGAGATGGCCGTGGTCGGGAACGAGGTCCAGGCCTCGGGCACCGTGAAGTAGACCGAGCCCGCCGGGGCCGAGCCCGGCTTCTGCGACACGTAGTGGTTCTGCGGACCGGCGCAGGCGCTGAGCGCGAGCCCCGCCACGGCGGCGCAGGCGAGGACGGTACGACGACGCACGCCGCTCACCTCCTGGCCCGACCGCCCGGACGGGCCTCGAGCCGCCGGGATGCCGACAAGTATGCGTGGCGAGGGCTCCCACGGCACGCCCCGGTCGTCCCGTTTTCGCCCGATAGCGTCGCGTCAGGACGCGTCGGACTCCGCCGGGCCATCCTGGGAGGGGTCCTCGTCCGGCACGGCGTCGACCCCGGCCTCGGCGCGCTGGGCCGGCGTGATGGGCGCGGGCGCAGCGGTCAGCGGGTCGTAGCCGCCTCCGGTCTTGGGGAAGGCGATGACCTCGCGGATCGAGTCGGCGCCGGAGAGCAGCGCGGTGATGCGGTCCCAGCCGAACGCGATGCCGCCGTGCGGGGGCGGACCGTACTGGAACGCGTCGAGCAGGAACCCGAACTTCTCCTGCTGCTGCTCGCGGGTGAGGCCCATCATCTCGAAGACGCGCTGCTGCACCTCGCGCTGGTGGATACGGATGGAGCCGCCGCCGATCTCGTTGCCGTTGCAGACGATGTCGTAGGCGTACGCCAGGGCCGAGCCCGGGTCCTCCTCGAACCGATCGATCCACTCCGGCTTGGGCGAGGTGAAGGCGTGGTGCACGGCGGTCCACGATCCGGCGCCGACCGCGACGTCGCCGCTCTCGACGGCCTTCGACGACGGCTCGAAGAGCGGCGCGTCGACGATCCACACGAACGCCCACGCCGACTCGTCGATGAGCCCGCAGCGCTTGCCGATCTCCAGACGAGCGGCGCCGAGCAGCGCTCGCGACGATGAGGTCTCCCCCGCAGCGAAGAAGACGCAGTCGCCCGGCTTCGCGCCCACCCGCTCGGCGAGACCCGCGCGCTCGGACTCGGACAGGTTCTTGGCGACCGTGCCGCCGAGCTCGCCGTCGTCCTGCACGAGCACGTAGGCCAGGCCGCGTGCACCGCGCTGCTTGGCCCAGTCCTGCCACGCGTCGAGCTGCTTGCGCGGCTGCGCGGCGCCGCCGGGCATGACGACGGCACCGACGTACGGCGCCTGGAACACGCGGAACGGGGTGTCGACGAAGTAGTCGGTGCACTCGACGAGCTCGTGGCCGAAGCGCAGGTCGGGCTTGTCGTTGCCGAAGCGGGCCATCGACTCGGCGTAGGTCATCCGCGGGATCGGCAGCGCGATCTCGTGCCCGATGATCTGCCATAGCGCACTGACGACCGCCTCGGCCGTCTCGATCACGTCGTCCTGGTCGACGAAGGACATCTCGATGTCGAGCTGGGTGAACTCGGGCTGGCGGTCGGCGCGGAAGTCCTCGTCGCGGTAGCAGCGCGCGATCTGGAAGTACCGCTCCATGCCGGCCACCATGAGCAGCTGCTTGAACAGCTGCGGGCTCTGCGGCAGCGCGTACCAGCTGCCCGGTCGCAGGCGCGCGGGCACGAGGAAGTCGCGGGCGCCCTCGGGGGTCGACCGGGTGAGGGTGGGGGTCTCGATCTCGACGAAGTCGCGGTCGTAGAGGACGTCGCGCGCGACGCGGTTCACCTGGCTGCGCAACCGGATCGCGGCCGCCGGGGCGGGGCGGCGCAGGTCGAGGTAGCGGTGGCGCAGGCGCGCCTCCTCGCCGACCTCGACGTGCTCGTCGATCGGGAACGGCAGCGGCGCCGCGATGCTGAGCACCTCGAGGGTCTCGGTGACGACCTCGACCTCGCCGGTGGGCAGGTCGGCGTTGGCGTTGCCCTCGGGACGGGCGGAGACGGTGCCGACGACCTTCACGCAGAACTCGCTGCGCAGCGGGTGGGCCACCTCCGGGTCGCGGACGACGACCTGCACGACGCCGCTGGCGTCACGCAGGTCGAGGAAGGCCACACCGCCGTGATCGCGCCGGCGCGCCACCCACCCGGCGAGCGTGACGGTCTGGCCGACGTGCTCGGCACGCAGGCTCCCGGCGACGTGGGTGCGGATCACGGGTGGTTCTCCTCTGTCGGGGTCAGGCGGACCCGGGGTCGCAGGTCCTCCTCGGGGGGCGTCCACGTCGCGGGATCGGCCGCGACCTGCTCGCCGGAGCGGATGTCCTTGACCGAGCCTCCCGCATCGTCGAGGAACCAGACGAACGGGATTCCCCGGCGGTCGGCGTAGCGGATCTGCTTGCCGAACTTGTCCGCCTTCGGCGCGACCTCGGTGCTGATGCCGCGGGCACGCAGCGCCGTCGCGACCGACTCCGAGGTCGCGCGCGAGTTGTCGTCGGTGACGGCGACCAGGACGCACGTCGGCACCGAGCGGCTCGCCGACACCAGGCCGCGCCCGACCAGGACGCCCATGAGGCGGCTCACTCCGAGCGAGATGCCGACGCCGGGGTAGGTCGTGCGGCCGTCGCTCGCGAGCGCGTCGTAGCGGCCGCCGGAGCAGACCGAGCCGAACGACTCGTAGCCGACCAGCTGGGTCTCGTAGACCGTGCCGGTGTAGTAGTCGAGCCCGCGCGCGATCTTGAGGTCGGCCACGAGCGCACCGGGCATGCGCTCGTAGGCCGCACCGACGACCGCCGCGAGGTTGTCGAGCCCCTCGTCGAGCAGCGGGTGCTCGACGCCGAGGTCGCGCACCTGGTCCACGAACGACG
>DASSQW010000144.1:0-7034 GCA_035702165.1 Candidatus Nanopelagicales bacterium | reverse complement strand
AAGCCGCTCATGCTCCCGGGCAAGAACGCGCTCAACATCGGCGCGCTCGTCGCGTTCGTCGCGCTCACGGTCTGGTACGTGATCAGCCCTCAGCTGTGGCTGCTCATCGCCGTCACCGTGATCGCGCTGCTGCTGGGCTGGCACCTGGTGGCCTCGATCGGCGGCGGCGACATGCCCGTCGTGGTGTCGATGCTCAACAGCTACTCCGGCTGGGCGGCCGCGGCGTCGGGCTTCCTGCTCGAGAACGACCTGCTCATCGTCACCGGAGCGCTCGTCGGCTCCTCCGGTGCCTACCTGTCCTACATCATGTGCCGCGCGATGAACCGCTCGTTCATCTCCGTCATCGCCGGCGGCTTCGGCATCGAGGCCGGCCCTGCCGACGACAAGGACTACGGCGAGCACCGCGAGGTCAACGCCGAGCAGGCCGCCGAGCTCCTCACCGGCGCCCACTCCGTCATCATCACCCCCGGCTACGGCATGGCCGTCGCCCAGGCGCAGTACGGCGTCGCCGAGCTCACCCGCAAGCTGCGCGAGAACGGCACCACCGTGCGGTTCGGCATCCACCCCGTCGCGGGCCGCCTGCCCGGCCACATGAACGTGCTCCTCGCCGAGGCCAAGGTGCCCTACGACATCGTCCTGGAGATGGACGAGATCAACGACGACTTCGACGACACCGACGTCGTCCTGGTCATCGGCGCCAACGACACCGTCAACCCCGCCGCCGAGGACGACCCCACGTCGCCGATCGCCGGCATGCCGGTCCTCAAGGTGTGGAACGCCCGCAACGTCATCATCTTTAAGCGGTCCATGGCCTCGGGCTACGCCGGGGTCCAGAACCCGCTCTTCTTCCGCGAGAACTCCGCCATGCTCTTCGGCGACGCCAAGGACCGCGTCGAGGACATCGTCCGCGCCCTCTGACCCACCCCACTCCGCACGTCACTGCCGCACTGCAGTCAAACGGCTGGGTTCTTCCTGCGAAACGGCAGTGACGTCGTGGTCAGGCGGGGGCGACGAGGTCGAGCCAGCGTTGCGCGGCTCGCGGGGTGCGGAGGTGGACCTTGCGCACGTGCGCGTACGCCGGGTCGGCGAAGCGGCGGCGCATGTCCTCGCGGCGCGAGCTGTAGGCGCGGACCGACCACTGGATCGGGTGCTCGGGGTCGAGCCAGGCACGGAAATCCTCGGTGTTGCCGTTGAACATCGGCTCCTGGTCCCACGCCCGGGCGAACGAGCGACGGATCACCCGACCGGTGACGACGACCCGCCGGTAGTCCAGCCACACCACGGTGTCGGTGCGCGACCACATGAGGTCGCGAACCTGCTGGTAGCCGTGGGAGTCGAAGACCCAGGCCTCCTGCGCCACCACCGCAGCGACGTCGTCCTCGAAGGTGGGGATCGGGACCCAGCCCGGCCCGTGGAAGAAGCCGTCCATCTCGAAGTAGGGCAGGCCTGTCCGCCGGCACAGCTCTCGGGCGAACGTGGTCTTGCCCGACCCGGAGATGCCCCCGACCATCACGCGCTGCACGGACGCGACCGTACCTCCCGGCAGCGGTGCGGCGGATCCCGGCAGGTGCCGCCGATCACACGGCGAGGAGCAGGGCCTCGAGCTCGTCGCGCGTGTGCAGGACGTCGGGGCGCACGACCGCGCCGTCGCGCACGTAGACGAAGGCGGCGTCGACCTGGTCGAGCGGCAGCCCGGCGAGCTCGGCGTAGGCCACGCGGTAGATCGAGAGCTGCAGCGGGTCGGAGTCGTGCTTGGCCGAGGTCTTCCAGTCGACCACCTCGACCCGATCGCGACCCTGGGCGTCGACCGAGGTGAACACCGCGTCGATGCGGCCCGGCACGACCCGGCCGCCGAGCACGAGCGTGAACGGCACCTCGATCGCGGTCGGGACGCGATCGGCGTACGGCGAGCGCAGGAAGGCCTCGCGCATGGCGGCGAGCGCCTCGTCGGAGTCGAGCTCGGCGTCGGCGGCGCCGGGCAGGTCGTCGGGGTCGAGCAGCGGACGCAGACCGAAGTGCTGCTCGACCCACGCGTGGAACCGGGTGCCGCGGCGGGCCGCCGGAGCGGGGGCCGACGGCATCGGCCGCGCGAGGCGCCGGGTGAACAGTTCGGGGTCGGCCGCGAGGCGCACGAGGTCCGAGGCCGAGAGGGAGGTGGGCAGCGCGACGGTGCGCGTGGCGGAGCGCTCGGCCCGGCGCTCCTCGAGGATCAGCGCGATGTCGTCGTCCCAGCCGCGCACGACCTCGAGATCGGCGGCGGCGAGACCGAGCAGCGGCGAGGCGCCGGACCCTGCCAGCGCGACGTGCTCGGCGCGGAGGCCGTCGATGTCGAGGCCGACGTGCGCCCGCACATCGGCCGCCGCGGCCGCGCGGCGCGCGCGCAGCTCGAGGTCGGGCGCCGGCGGCCAGGCCACCTCGTCGACGTCGCCGAGCACCGGGTTCGTGTCGTCGTCGGCCGGCGGAGGCGCCCACACGTCGACGTCGCCGGAGCCGCCGAGCGCCTGGTCGCGCAACGACTCGAGGTAGGGCGACGGCCCGCGCGGCGACTTCTGGGTCGGCCCCCACCACGACCCGCTCGCGATCACCAGCCGCTTCGCGCGGGTGACGGCGACGTAGACCAGGCGGAGCTCCTCGTGCCGGTCGTGGTCCTTGCAGTCCGCGACGAACGCCTTGTGGTCCTTGGCCGACAGACCCTGCAGCACGGGGAGCGACGCGGAGTCGCCGCGGACGGGGTAGGGCACGGCCGAGGGAGTGGAGGTCCAGCGGGCGATCCCGCGCACAGGCGGGAAGACCTTCGCGGTCAGCGACGGCAGCACGACGACCGGCCACTCCAGCCCCTTGGACCGGTGCACGGTCATCAGCTGGACGGCGTCGGGCGACGGCGGCCGGTCGAGCTCGGGCACCTGGTCGAAGCGCGCTGCCATCGACAGCCAGGCGAGGAACGCGCCGACCGAGGCGTCGCCCTCGGCGTCGGCGAACCCCGCGACGAGGTCGACGAACGAGGCGAGGCCCTCGGCACGGTGGAGCAGCAGCAGCTCGGGCGACGCCGCCATCTCGATGTCCAGGCCGGTCGTCGTGATGATCCGGTGCACGAGGTCGGGAAGCGGGTCGCCGACGCCACGCCGCAGCTGCCGGATCTCGCTGGACAGCGCGACGAAGCGGTCGAGCGCCCGCGGGTCGTAGCCGAGGTCGCCCGGGTCGTCGAGGGCGTCGAGCAGGGAGACGACGTCGGCCGGGTCGACACCCGCCACCGCGGCGTCGAGCTGCTCTGCGACGTCGGCGTCCTCGAGCCGGCCGCGTCCGCCGGCGAGGATCGCGGCGCGCTCGCCGAGGAGGGCGAGGTCGCGCAGCCCGATGCGCCAGCGCGGGCCGGTGAGCAGGCGCACCAGCGACGGGTTCGCCGTGGAGTCGTTGAGGACGTCGAGGATCGCGACGACCTCGGCGACCTCGGGCATCGCGAGCATGCCGTCGAGTCCGACCACCTCCACGGGAAGGCCGCGGTCGGTGAAGGAGCGCACGAGCGCTGGGTAGTCGGAGGTGGCGCGGCACAGCACGGCGACGTCGCCGGCGGGCGTGCCCGCGTCGACCTGCTCGAGGACGCGGTCGCCGACCCAGGCCATCTCCTCGGCGTACGTCGGCAGCAGCGCCACCCGGAGCGCGCCCGGCGCTCGACCGCCCGGGGAGACCAGCGGCGCGACCTGCGGGTGCAGCGCTCGCAGCGGTCCGGCGAGGTCGTTGGCGGCGTCGAGCACGCGCTGCCCGGAGCGCCGGTTCTCGGCCAGCGTGAGCACCGGCGCCTCGCGGCCGTCGGCGCGCGCGAAGTGCCCCGGGAACCGGTCGATGTTCTCCACGCTCGCGCCGCGCCAGCCGTAGATCGCCTGCAGCGGGTCGCCGACCGCGGTGACGGGGTGGCCGCCCCCGAAGAGCCCGGCGAGCAGCCGGCGCTGCGACACCGAGGTGTCCTGGTACTCGTCGAGCAGGACGACGCGGAACTGCTCGCGCAGAGCGGCCCCGACGTCGGGGCACTCCTCGGCGAGCCGGGCGCCGAAGCGCATCTGGTCGGAGAAGTCCACGAGGTCACGTGCCGCACGAGCTGCGCGGAACTCGTCGACGAGGTGCGAGAGCTCGATGCGGGTCACGGCCGCGGCGCGCATCTCCTTCGACGCCGCCGACGGCTTGGCCTCGGAGTCGACGTCGGCGATCACTGCGCGGTCGTGGTCGCGCATCTCCTCGGGGTCGAGGCAGTGCTCGGCGAGCTCGGAGTCGAGCGCGCGAACGTACTCCACGATCGAGGACACGGCGTACCCGAGGGAGGACAGGTCGCGGGCGGTGCGGGTGACGACGCGGTGCGCGAGCTGCACCGACGCCGCCTCCGTGAGCAGCCGCGCGCCCGGCTCGACGCCGATGCGCAGCCCGTGCTCCGCGATCAGGCGGCCAGCGAACGCGTGGTAGGTCGCGACGGTCGGCTCGCCGACCTCGTCGAGCGGTCGGCCCGCGACGCGGTCGGAGAAGCGCTGCACCGCGACCCGCACGCGGGCCGCGAGCTCGCCGGCGGCCTTGGTGGTGAAGGTGAGGCCGAGCACCTGCTCGGGCTGCACCTGCCCGGTGGCGACGAGCCAGACCACGCGCGCGGTCATGACGGTCGTCTTGCCGGAGCCGGCACCGGCGACGACGACGAAGGGTTCGAGCGGCGCGGTGATGGCATCGAGCTGCTCGAGGCTGAACGGGACGCCGAGGAGCTCGACGAGGTCGGAAGGGCCGAAGGGCGGGAGCTCGTCGAGGTCGAAGCCGAGCTGGGTCATGGCAGCACCTCGCGCCCCTCGTCGGTCGCCGGGCACGCGCGGCGGAACGAGCAGAACCGGCACGACTCCCCCGGTCGGGCGGGGAAGGTCTCGGTGCGCACGTGCGAGTCGGCGGTCGCGAGCGCCTCGTCGACCCAGGTGACGCCGTCGCCGATCGTGCCCTGCGCCTGGATGTCGGGCGAGCCGTCCTTGCCCATGCGCAGCATCACGAGCTCGGCGCCGGCAACGGCGGGCGCGCCCTCCGCCGGAAGCCCGACGCGCGCACCCACCTCGGGCGGCAGCGACGCGAGGGCACCCTCGCGCACGGCGACCTGGTAGACGCCGAGCTGCGGGTGCGTCGGCAGGTCGTCGCGCGAGACCTTGGACTTGGACGTCTTGAGATCGGCGATGTGCACCGCGCCGTCGGGGTCGACCTCGACTCGGTCGAACGAGCCGCGCAGATGGATCCCGTTCTCCCCCACAGGGACCTCGACCTCGAAGGTGTGCTCGCTCGCCACCAGCGTGCGCTCGGGACGCGTGGTGTGCCAGACCAGGAAGCGGCGCAGCGACTCGCTCGCCGCCACCCGCTCCGCGCGCGACTGCCACACCGCCTCGAACCCGAGCTCGGCCCAGACGGCGTCGATGTGCTCCTCGAGCGCCTCGGGCTCCGCCGGCAGCACCTCGCGGGCGACGGCGTCGGCGAGGACGTGGACGATCGAGCCGAAGCCCAGCGCGGTGGTACGTGCGACGTCGGCCTTCGCCTCGTGGCCGAGGAACCACTTGAGCGGGCAGCGGGTGATCTCGCTGAGCTGGCTGCCCGAGAACGCGAGCGGCTCGTCGGACGGTCGCACCGGGACCGGCGCGGAGGTGGGCTCGAGCAGGCCCCACCACCGGTCGGGGTCGGCCGCGGGGACGAGGCGGTGGCCGTCGTCGGCAGTGGCGCTCGCCAGCACCGCGAGGCGCCTGGCCGCCGCGGCGCGCAGCTCGAGCGGTCGCGCGGGGTCGACCGCGACGCAGCGCAGCTGCGCGACCAGTCCCGGCACCGAGAGCGGCCGCGGCGGGCGGCCGGCGACGTGCTCGGTGCGCTCGGGCTCGCGGCCCAGGACGTCGGTGAGGAAGCGCGAGGGCTGCGGCCCGTCGTCGAGCACCGATCGCACGGCCGTCACGACGAGCCGCTCCTGCGCGCGGGTACACGCGACGTAGAACAGCCGACGCTCCTCCGCGACCAGCACGGCCGCGGGCGGCGCGTCGACGAGCCCGGTGCGCTCGAGCCGGTCGGCCTGCAGCAGCGAGCCGCGACGGCGTACGTCGGGCCACACCCCCTCCTGCACCGACGCGACGACGACGAGGCGCCACTGCAGGCCCTTGGCGCGGTGCGCGGTGAGCACACGGACAGCGGGGCCCCGCACTCCCTTCTCCGCGAGGGTGTCGGCCGGGATCTGCTGCTGGCGCAGCTCGGCCAGGAAGTTCTCGACACCGCGGCGCCCGGCGAAGCGGTCCTCGATGCGCTCGGCCGCAGCGAACAGGGCGAGCACGACGTCGAGGTCGGCGTCGGCGCGACGGCCGGCGTCGCCCCCGCGCAGCGCGGCCGACTCCAGCCGCTGAGGCCAGCCCGATCCGCCGCGCGCGGCCGTCCCCGACCACACCGACCACAGCACCACCTCGGCGCTCGCCTGCGCGTCGACGAGGGCGCGCGCCTCGTGCAGGAGGCGACCGAGCCGGACCACCGCGGTGAGTCCGTGCCGTGCGCGGGCGTCGCGGCCCGACGACGACGTCGAGAGGGGAAGCGGCGCGCCGGGGTCGGCGGCGAGGGTCTCGACCAGCTCGCGCAGGAGCGTCGACGACGGTGTCGGGCGGACGTCGGGATCCGCCTCGCGCTCGACGCGGCGCAGCGCACGGCCGAGGCGCCGGAGGTCGGCGGGGTCGGCATCGGCGAGCGGCGAGAGCAGGAGGTCGCGCACAGTCTGGTCGTCGAGCGACTCCGGATCGACGACGGCGCCGAGCAGCAGGAGCAGCGGCGCGACGGCCGGCTCCTCGTGCAGCGGCAGCTCGTCGCCCGCGACCTCGACAGGAACGCCGGCGGCCGAGAGCGCTCGGCGCAGAGGCGGCACCGAGCGGCGGCCGCTGCGCACGAGCACCGCCATGTCGTCCCAGGGCACGGCCTGCTCGAGGTGGGCGCGGCGCAGGGTGTCGGCGATGTGGGCGTACTCGGCGGACTCGGAGTCGAAGGTGCGCACCTCCACGGTGCCGTCG
>DASSQW010000143.1:0-2366 GCA_035702165.1 Candidatus Nanopelagicales bacterium | reverse complement strand
CTGCACAAGCCCCCGCACCTCACCTGGGAGGAGGCCGCCGTCCCGGGTCTCGTGAACTCCACCGCCTACCGCCAGCTCGTGTCGCAGAACGGCGCCGGCATGAAGCAGGGCGACCTCGTCCTGATCTGGGGCGCGTCGGGCGGCCTGGGCTCCTACGCCACGCAGATGGCGCTCAACGGCGGCGCGACGCCGATCTGCGTCGTGTCGTCGCCGGAGAAGGCCGAGATCTGCCGGCGCATGGGCGCCGAGCTCATCATCGACCGCAACGCCGAGGGCTACCGGTTCTGGAAGGACGACCAGACGCAGGACCCGAAGGAGTGGCGCCGTCTCGGCGCCCGGATCCGCGAGCTCACCGGAGGCGACGACGTCGACATCGTCTTCGAGCACCCGGGTCGGGAGACGTTCGGCGCCTCGGTCTACGTCGCGCGCAAGGGCGGCACCATCGTCACCTGCGCCTCGACGAGCGGGTTCATGCACGAGTACGACAACCGCTTCCTCTGGATGAACCTCAAGCGCATCGTGGGCTCGCACTTCGCGAACTACCGCGAGGCGTGGGAGGCCAACCGCCTCATCGCGCGCGGCAAGGTGCACCCGACGCTGTCGAGGTCGTACTCGCTCGAGGACACCGGGCAGGCGGCGTACGACGTCCACCGCAACCTGCACCAGGGCAAGGTCGGCGTCCTGGCACTCGCGCCCTCCGAGGGGCTCGGCGTGCGCGACGAGGCGCTGCGCTCGCAGCACCTCGAGGCCATCAACCGGTTCCGCAACATCTGATGGCGACGGTCGAGCGGGCCTCCGCCTACGTCGACGATGCCCTCGGGCGCGACGACATGGTCGGGCTCCTCGACCGCCTCGCCCGGCGCGACGTGTCCCCCGACGAGCTGCGCAAGGCCGCGGTCTCCCGTGCTCGTACGGTGAACGACAGGCTCAACGCCGTCACCTGCTGGGTCGACGACGAGACGCTCGCGGCCGACGACGGCCCGTTCTCCGGCGTACCGACGCTCATCAAGGACAACGAGCACCTCGCCGGCTACCCGACGACGCAGGGGTCGCAGGCCGTCGCCGACCGGACTGCCGAGATCAGCGGCCCGTGGGCGTCGAGCGCGCTCGCGCTCGGGCTCGCGCCGGTCGCGAAGACGACGCTGTCGGAGTTCGGGCTCACGGCCACGGCCGAGACGCTGCGCTTCGGCGCCACCCGCAACCCGTGGGACCTCTCCCGATCCTCGGGCGGCTCCTCGGGCGGCTCGGGCGCTCTGGTCGCGGCGGGCGCCGTACCCCTCGCGCACGGCAACGACGGCGGCGGCTCGATCCGCATCCCTGCGTCGTGCTGCGGGCTCGTCGGTCTCAAGCCCTCGCGCGGCCGGCTGCCCGACACCGCCGTGATGGTGCCGGTGAACATCGCGGTGCAGGGCGTGCTCACCCGGTCGGTGCGCGACACCGCGCGCTACTACGCCGAGGTCGAGAAGCAGAGCCCGGCCAAGGGACTGCCCGAGATCGGGCTGGTCGAGGGCCCGTCGTCCCAGCGGCTGCGCATCGGCGTGGTCACCGTGCCGCCGATGGGCCTGCCCGTGGATCCGGTCGTCGTCGCGCCGGTCGAGGCGACCGCGGCGCTGCTGGCCTCCCTCGGGCACGAGATCGTCGACGTACCGCACCCGGTCGACGACTCCTTCGGTCCGGACTTCCTGCGCTACTGGGGCCTGCTCGCCGGGCTCTCGCGCACGATGGGACGCCTCGAGTACGGCGACGGCTTCGACCCCGACGCGGTGGAGCCGTTCACCCGTCAGCTCGGCTCGGTCGCCAAGGAGCAGGCCGCGCGCATGCCGAGCACGCTGCTGCGGCTGCGGCGCCTCGCGACCAAGCACGAGTCGGTCTGGTCAGACTGCGACGTCTACCTGAGCCCGACCCTGGCGCACGAGCCGGCCGAGATCGGCTGGCTCGGCGCCGAGGTCGACCCGCGCACGCACCTGCTCCGCGTCCTGCGCTACGTCTCCTTCACCCCGCTGCAGAACGTCACCGGCTCTCCGGCGATCTCGCTGCCGCTGGGTCGCGGTGCTTCCGGCGTACCGATCGGCGTGCACGTCGCGGCACCGTTCGGCGAGGAGCGCCGCCTGCTCGAGCTCGCCTACGAGCTCGAGGCCGCCCACCCCTGGCCCCTCCTCACCGACTGACCGCCGTTGATGTGTGTCCAGGCTGGTCCCGGGGCCAGCGTGGACACACATCAACGGTGGGGATGGGCTGACAACCTTCTGCGGGGTCCCCGTGGTCTGATGCGGTGACGGGACGACCTGCGGGGGCGGTGTGGCGGGGATCGGGTTCGAGGAGTTCGTGGCGGCGCGCTCGCCCGCGCTCCTGCGCACCGCGTGGCT
>DASSQW010000142.1:0-5935 GCA_035702165.1 Candidatus Nanopelagicales bacterium | reverse complement strand
CGGGTCTCCGCGCTGCGCGGCGACGACCGCACGCGCATCGGTGCGGCGATCCACTCCGTGCGCGCGGTGCCGCGCGACGAGATCCCGACCGTGGTCGAGGTCGACGAGTCCTGGCCGCTGCACGTGCACCTCTCGGAGCAGATCGCGGAGAACGACGCGTGCCGGGCGGCGTACGGCATGACGCCGACGGCGCTGCTCGACGACGCGGGAGCCCTGTCGTCGCGCACGACCGCGGTGCACGCCACCCATCTGACCGACGTCGACATCGCGGCGCTCGGGCGGAGCGCCACGTACTCGTGCTTCTGCCCGACGACCGAGCGCGACCTCGCCGACGGCATCGGTCCGGCTCCGGCGCTCGCGGCCACGGGATCGCCGCTGTGCCTCGGGAGCGACCAGCACGCGGTGATCGACCTGCTCGAGGAGGCGCGCGGCCTCGAGATGCACGAGCGGCTGGTGTCGCACACGCGCGGGACCTTCGCCGCCTCCGAGCTCCTCGATGCGCTGACCGTCACCGGCCACCGGTCGCTCGGCTGGACCGACGCGGGGCGCATCGAGCCCGGCATGCGCGCAGACCTCGTGGCCGTGCGCCTCGACACGCTGCGCACTGCGGGGTCGCTGCCCGACCAGGTGCTGCTCTCGGCGTACGCGTCCGACGTCGACACGGTGGTGGCCGACGGCGAGGTCGTCGTGAGCGGCGGTCGGCACACGTCGTACGACGTCGCCGCCGAGCTGCGCTCGTCCGTCGTGTCGCTGTGGTCGCAGGTCCGATGACCGCTCGTCCCGCTGCCGACGACACTCAGCGATCCGGGTGGGTCGCGTGACGCTGCAGATCCTGCGTGCCGACGAGCATCCTGTCGTCGCGTGGGCGAACGGGCGCGGCGTGACCGAGATCGTCGTGTCGTGGCCGCCGGGCGAGGACGAGTTCGAGTGGCGGGTGAGCATCGCGACCGTCGAGGACGCCGGCGCGTTCTCGTCGTACGCCGGCATCGACCGCATTCTCGTCGTGGCGTCGGGCGGGCCGCTCGTGCTCGGGGTCGACGGCACCCTCGTCGCGGCCGAGCGCCTCGATCCGGTGTCGTTCAGCGGCGATGCGGAGACGGTGTGCCTCGACGTGCGCTCCCGGGCGCGCGTCATCAATGTCATGACGCGTCGCGACCGTGCCACGGCGGCGGTCTCGGTCCTCGAGGCCAGTGCCGATGGCGGCACGCAGCCGCCCGCCCGCGTGCGCGCGCCGGAGACCGGCTTCGCCGTGGCGCTCGTCGTGCGCGGCACCGCGACGGTCGGCGAGCACCTGCTCACGGCGTACGACGCCGCGCTCTCCCTCGACGACCTCGAGGTCCACGGCCCCGCAACCCTCGTGGTGGCGCGCATCGAGCCCGTCTGACCCCGCTTCGAAGGTCCCAGAGTCGTCCATCACGCACTCTGGGACCTCCGAAGCGGAGGGTCAGATCAGGCGGGCGGGGCGGGAGGTGCCGCTGGTGAGCTCGCCGCCGGCGTCGCGCCAGGCGTGCAGGCCGCCCTCGAGGCGTACGGCGTCGAGCCCGGCCGCCTTGAGGTGGGTGACCGCCTCCGCGGCACGGCGTCCCGACCTCGAGACGACGATGAGCGGATGCGCGCGCGAGAGCCATGTGGTCGCGTCCGAGAGCTCGCGCATCGGCACGTGCACCGAGTGCAGGCAGCGTCCCGCCGCCCACTCGTGGTCGCTGCGGACGTCGATCATCTCCGCACCCGCGTCGAGCAGCTCCCGGGCCTCGACGACGCCCACCCCGGGGATCCGATCGGTCCGAGCAGTCATGGTGCTCACCCGCCTCCGACGCCTCCAGTGTCGCCACGCACCGGGGTGGGTGGCGCGGCGACCGGCCCGATCGTCCGGCTTCCGACCGCCGCTGTGCGTCCCCAGCTGTCGTGGAGGGGGCATCGGCAGCTAGGGACGCGTGGCGGCGGGTGCGGTGAAGGCAGCGCGGAGCTTCGGGTGGCGGCGGAGCAGGTCGAGGGTCCAGGCGCCGTGGTCCCGGGTGACGCCGTTGCTGAGCTCGAGGCGGGCCGGCGTACCGAGCGGGTCGCTGCCGAGCGCCGCCGACGCGAACGAGGTCGCCGTGGAGAAGAACAGCACGGTGCCCGTGCCCGCCGTGACGAGCAGCGCCGTGCCCTCGCAGCCGCGTGCGCTCGTGCACGCCAGCGTGAGGTCGGCCGGCTGCAGGCCGCGGTCGCACAGCGCGGTCGCGGTTGCGACGGCGTCACGGGCGTCGCCCCGCACGGTGACCGCCTCGGGTACGACGTCGCTCACGCGCGCCAACGACGCCTCCGACACGTCGACCACGGTCACGGATCCGCTGTCCCCCACAGCTTCTCGCGCCGCGACTGCTGCGAGCAGACCGGCCATCCCCGCGCCGAGGACGACGACGTGGTCGCCAGGGCGCGCCCGATCCCGCGCGTACGACGCGACGGGGTAGACGTCCGCCGCGGTCAGCGCGCAGCTGGCGAGGTCGTCGGGGACGCGCAGCACCGGCATCCGTCCGGTGACCACGGCACGGCCCCGCACCGGGACCTCCGGCGCAACCGGGTCGACCGGCCCGACGTGATCGAGCACCAGCGGAAGAGCGATCAGCGACACGAGCGGCACGACGAGGTCGCCGACCGCAACCCCCGCGCGCGACGACGCACCGGCCTCGAGGACGCGCCCGCGCGCGACGCCGCCCGAGCCGGTGACCGGGTTCTGCAGAACGCCCCGCGCGGCGACGATCTCGAGGATGCGGTCGGCCATGTGCCGCGGGTCGCTCGCGCACTCGTCGGCGATCTGCCGGAAGCTGGTGGCGTCGACGTGCAGCAGATCGACGTCGAGCAGCACCTCGTGCTCGTTGATCGGCGCCGCGGCGTCGACCTCCTCGGCCTGGTGCAGCAGCGCGCCCGGCGGCCGAACAGCCCGCCACGAGCCCAGCACCCTCGGATCGATGTCCCAGCTCACCCCGGCATCCTGTCCGATCTGGGGTGCGATCGAGGCTCGAGCGCGCGACGAGAGGGTCTCAGAGGTCGCGGGCGACAGCGGCGAGCACCCGGTCGAAGCCGGACGTCGCGACGCGCGCTGCGAGCGGGTCGGCCCAGCGGGTGAGGCGGGCGGGAGCGACCTCGACGTCCTCCCACCAGGTGACGGCGCACAGGTCGGGACCGTGCGGCACCACGGTGAAGCCCGCCGTGCCGAGCACGACGGAGCCGGTCTTCACGATCTCGCAGCGACCCGCATGCGACCCCGAAGGCGGTTCGAAGACCGTGACGGTCATCGGGTCGTCGAACCCCACCCGCCCCAGCAGAGCGCCCGCTCGCCCGAGCAGCGCGCCGACCCGCCCGCTCGCGCCGGCTGCCGACCCGCCGACGGGCATGCCCGCGGTCCCGTCCTGGTCGGGGTACGGCGTACCGCGCAGACCCGGGATCGCGAGCGCCGCCGACGAACGGCCGACGAACGTCGTGCCGAGCCCACCGTCGCCGGAGAGCACGCGCACCTCCGTCGCGGGGATCCAGCGCGAGTGCCGCTCCCAGTCGGTGAGGAGCGCCCAGACCCGATCCGCGGACGCCGGCATCTCCGCCGACGCCCGCACGCGGATCACACCCGCCCCCGCGCGTGCGCAGCTGTCGTGGCAGCACACGGGCCAGCAGCAGCCGGGGACGCGCGGCGACGGGGTGTCGGGGTCATGGGGCGAGGATGCTCTCCGGGCGACCGTCGGCCCAGGCTGCGATGCGCGACACGGCGGTCGTGTACCAGTCGCGGTAGTTGTCGAGGGTCACGTAGCCGACGTGCGGGGTCAGCACGGTGTTGGGCAACGAGCGCAGCGGATGGTCGGCGGGCAGCGGCTCGTCGTCGTAGACGTCGAGCGCGGCGCCGGCGATCCAGCCCGCCCGCAGCGCCGATACCAGCGCGGTCTCGTCGACCACCGGCCCCCGGCTGGTGTTCACCAGCCACGCGTCGGGGCGCATCAGGCTCAGCTCGCGCTCGCCCACGAGTCCGCGCGAGCGCGGCGACAGCATCTGGTGCACCGACAGCACGTCGGACGCCGAGAACAGCTCGTCCTTCTCGACCCGTCGCGCGCCGCGCTCCTCCGCCACGGCGGCGGTGAGGTTCTCGCTCCAGGCGATCGTCTCCATGCCGAACGCGGCGGCGATCCGGGCCATCCGCGTGCCCGTGCGACCGAGCCCGAGCAGCCCGAGGGTGCGACCTTCGAGCGCGCGCCCCGCCGTCGGCTGCCACTCGCCGAGCCGCATCGACGTGTCGCGGCCCGGTACGTCCCTCAGCGCCGCGAGGATCAGCGCCCAGGCGTGCTCCACGACGGGCGCCTGCGTCCCGCCGGTCGAGCACACGACGACACCGCGCGCCGCGCACGCCTCGAGGTCGATCGACGCGTTGCGCACGCCGGTCGTCACGACGAGCCGCAGCGCGGGAAGCGCATCGAGCAGCGCGGCCGAGACGCGGGTGCGCTCGCGCTGCACCACCAGGACGTCGAACCCCCTCAGCAGGTCCCCGAGCTCGACGACGGAGTCGACGTGCCGCTCGAGCGCGACGACCTCGACGGCGCCGAGCGAGCGCCAGTCCGCGCAGTCGAGGGCCACCCGTTCGACGTCGTCGAGGATCGCGACGCGCACCACGGCCGCCGTCAGGCCCGGCGCGGGAACTGGGAGAAGTCGGGAGTCCGCTTCTCCTTGAAGGCTTCCCGGCCCTCGCGCGCCTCGGGCTGGCCGTAGAACAGCAGGTTCGCGTCGTGCGCGAGCTGCTGGATGCCGGCGTAACCGTCCTCGGTCGCGTTGAAGCTGAGCTTCACCAGGCGCAGCGCCCAGGGCGAGAGGGCGAGCATCTCGCGGCACCACTGCACGGTGGTCGCCTCGAGGTCGGCCAGCGGCACGACGGTGTTCACGAGGCCCATCCGCATCGCCTCGTCGGCGTCGTACTGGCGGCACAGCATCCAGATCTCCTTGGCCCGCTTGGGGCCGACGAGGTCGGCGAGGATGCTCGCGCCGTAGCCGCCGTCGAACGAGCCGACCTTCGGACCCACCTGGCCGAAGCGGGCGTTGTCGGCGGCGATCGTGAGGTCGGCGACGAGGTGGAGCACGTGGCCACCACCGATCGCCCAGCCGGCGACCATCGCGACGATCGGCTTGGGGCAGCGGCGCATCTGCACGTGCAGGTCGGTCACGTGGAAGCGGCCGGTGGCGCCCTCGTCGGTCTTGTAGCCGCTGTCGCCACGCACCCGCTGGTCGCCGCCGGAGCAGAAGGCCTTGTCGCCTGCGCCGGTGAGGATGATGACGCCGACCGACTCGTCCTCGCGGGCGAGGTCGAGCGCCCGCGAGATCTCGATGACCGTCTGCGGCCGGAACGCGTTGTGCACCTCGGGCCGGTCGATGGTGATCTTCGCGATCCCCTCGTCGCTCGTCTCGTAGCGGATGTCGGTCCACTCGCCGCTCGCGCGCCACACCACGGGGGTCCGGTTCAGCTCAGCCATGCCGCCATTCTGTCGCGCCGCTCGTCGGACCTCAGCCGGAGACCCCGATCAGCCCGCGACTGCGACGAAGCGCACGCGCTGCCCCGGTCTCGCCTGCGCGGCCAGGTCGGTGTCGGCGTCGAGGACCACCGCCACCACGGGGTAGCCGCCGGTCACGGGATGGTCGGCGAGGAACAGCACGGGCAGCCCGCTCGGCGGCACCTGCACCGCGCCGCGCACCAGCCCCTCGCTCGGCCACTCCCGGGCCGGGTCCCACGCCAGCGTCGCGGCGTACGACGACTCCGGGCGGGCGAGCCGCAGCGCCACCCGGCTGCTCCCGGCACCGACCTCCCACTCGCCGTCGAGGAGGGCGTCGGCGGCGGGCACGCGGTCGTGGCGCGGGCCGAGCATCACGCCGAGCTCGACGACGCCCTCGCGCCAGGTGCGCCGGTGCGCGGTGCGCGGCGACC
>DASSQW010000141.1:0-4087 GCA_035702165.1 Candidatus Nanopelagicales bacterium | reverse complement strand
CGATGCGATCGAGCTGCACTTCGCGCACGGCTACCTCGCCCACGAGTTCCTCTCGCCGCTGTCGAACCAGCGCGACGACGAGTACGGCGGCAGCCTCGAGAACCGGATGCGCTTCGCCCTCGAGACCGTCGAGTCGGTGCGCGCCGCGTGGCCCTCGGACCGCCCGCTGCTCATGCGCGTGTCCGCGACGGACTGGGTCGAGAGCGGCTGGGACGTCGGTTCCACCGTCGAGCTCGCTCGCCAGGCCCACGGTCTGGGCGTCGACCTCGTCGACGTGTCCTCGGGTGGCAACGACCCGCGCCAGCAGGTGCAGGCGGGCCCGGCGTACCAGGTGCCGTTCGCAGCCCGGATCCGCGCTGAGGCCGGCGTACCCACGGCTGCCGTCGGCCTCATCACCGGCGCCCCGCAGGCCGACCGGATCGTGGCTGACGGCAGCGCCGACGCCGTCCTGCTCGGTCGCGAGATGCTGCGCGACCCGCACTGGGCGCTGCGCGCCGCGCACGAGCTCGGAGCCGACCTCGCGTGGCCCGACCAGTACCTGCGCGCCCGCCCCTCCTGACCCCGCCGGCGACCTCGGCCGTGCGGACCTCACCACCGCGGGCGACGGGTGACGTCCTGCCCCGAACATGATCATGGTGGGGGAACGACGCCGGACCAGGACAGGATCCGAGGGCGGAGGACCTAGTCTCAGCGGTGCTCGCGCGCGACGACGCGCGCCCGTCCCCCGCGAGGAGCACCGTGAGC
Source organism: Candidatus Nanopelagicales bacterium (assembly GCA_035702165.1). Taxonomy (GTDB): domain Bacteria; phylum Actinomycetota; class Actinomycetes; order S36-B12; family CAIYMF01; genus Longivirga. The sequence goes on along the minus strand of DASSQW010000141.1, from coordinate 3,343 downwards.
AGCACCCCCGACCTCGTCCTCGTCGATGCGCGCGTGCGGGTCGCGCGGGGACGATGGGCGACCGGCATCGCCGTCACCGACGGGCAGGTGAGCGCGCTCGGGACGTCGGAGGAGGTGCTGGCGCTCGCCGGGACCTCGACGCGGGTGGAGCGGCGTCCCGGCCAGCTCGTGCTGCCGGGGTTCCAGGACAGCCACATCCACGCGCCGTTCGCCGGACGCAACCGGCTGCGGGTGTGGCTCAACGACGTCCTGGGCCGCGAGGAGTACCTCGCCCTCGTCGCGGAGTACGCCGCCGCGCACCCCGACGAGGAGTGGATCGTCGGCGGCGGGTGGGCGATGGAGTGCTTCCCCGGCGGGCTGCCGAGCAAGGACGACCTCGACCGCGCCGTGCCCGACCGCCCGGTGTTCCTGTTCAACAAGGACGTGCACGGCGCGTGGGTCAACAGCAAGGCGCTCGAGCTCGGCGGCATCACGCGCGACACGCCTGACCCGTCCGACGGCCGCATCGAGCGCGACGCCGACGGCGAGCCGACGGGCATGCTGCACGAAGGCGCGGCGTACACCTACAACGACAGGATCGTGCCCGAGCCGGACCGCATCGAGTGGGAGTCCGCGATCCTCGAGGCGCAGGAGCACCTGCACGCGCTCGGCATCACCGGCTGGCAGGACGCGTGGGTGACTCCGGGGACGCTCGCGGCGTACCGCTCGCTGTCCGACGACGGCCGGCTCACAGCGCGCGTGGTCGGGGCGCTGTGGTGGGACCGGCACCGCGGGCTGGAGCAGATCGACGACCTGCTCGACGAGCGCGAGCGCGCGGGCGGAGGCGGCACGTTCTTCCCGACGACGGTGAAGATCATGACCGACGGGGTCCTCGAGAACTACACGGGCGCGCTGCTCGAACCGTTCTGCGACGGGTGCGGCGGCCACACCGACAACCACGGCCTGGCCTACGTCGAGCGCGAGCTGCTGGCGGAGGCCGTGACGCGGCTGGACTCGCTCGGCTTCCAGGTGCACATGCACGCGATCGGCGACCGCGCGGTCCGCAACTCGCTCGACGCCGTTGCCGCTGCGCGCGCCGCGAACGGCCGCACCGACAACCGGCACCACATCGCGCACATCCAGGTCGTGCAGCCCTCCGACATCCCGCGCTTCGCCGAGCTCGACGTGATCGCGAACTGTCAGACCTACTGGGCGAAGAACGACCCGCAGATGGAGGAGCTCACCGTCCCCTTCCTCGGCGAGGAGCGGATGCTGCTGCAGTACCCGTTCGAGGGGATCCGGCGTGCCGGCGCGCGTCTCGCGATGGGCAGCGACTGGTCGGTGACGACCGCGAACCCGCTGACCCAGCTCGAGGTCGCGATCACGCGCTCGGACCCGGGCCAGCGCGACCTGCCCGCGTTCCTCCCCGACGAGCGGCTGCCGCTCGACGACGCGTTCGACGCGTTCACCGCGGGATCGGCGTACCTCAACCACGACGCCGACGCCGGGACGCTCGAGGTCGGCAAGCGCGCCGACCTTGCCGTGCTCGACCACGACGTCCTGGTCGACGGGTTCGCTGCGAACGGTCAGAACCCGATCGACGACGCGTCGGTGGTGCTCACCGTCGCGGCCGGGCGCGTGGTCTACGACGCGTCGTAGGTCGCGCCGTGGCCCGTGGCCGGCATCGAGGCGACCGTCTCGGGCTCGACCGGCAGCCAGAGCTCGCACGTGGCCGTGCCTGCCTCCGGGTCGTAGGCGAGCATCGCCACGATCTCCGGCCCTGGCCGCGAGCGCCACGGCTGCGAGGGGAACCACTGCGTCGCGGTTGCGGCCCAGACCTGTTGCAGCGCCTCCGGGTGCGGACCTTCGGTGCGGAACACGGCCCACATCCCGGCCGGTACGTCGATGCAGTCGACGCCCTCCGGGCGGCGGGTGGTCGCGACGCCGTGCAGGAAGGTGAGCGCGCTGCCCTCCGTGCGATCAGGATCGAGATCGTCGCTGACGGCGAGGATGCCCCTCGGGTCGACGTCGTTCCATCCCTTGAGGCGGATCGTCTCCTCGACCGGGATCGAGGCGACGTGCTCGGCGATGGACGGATTGACGCCAGCATGGACGAGCGGCACCCGAGCGGAGTGCCCGACCAGGTGGACGGCCGGTAGTTCGACGATGCGCGTCAGCATGGGGTCTCCTCCGTGAACGGTGACGTGGAACGTGATCCTGGGTTGAGTGCAGAGCGGACCACCGTCGCGACGCACGTCGCCCGGGCTGCCGCCGTGGACCGAGCGGAACGCACGACCGAACGCCTCGCTCGACCCGTATCCGTAGCGCACGGCGATCGCCAGCAGGTCGCCCTGCCCGGCGACGAGGTCTGCAGCGGCCAGCGACATCCGCCTGCGCCGGACGTACTCCGACAACGGCATGCCGGCCAGCGACGAGAACATCCGGCGGAGATGGTGCTCCGTCGTCCCCAGCCGCCGGGCAAGAGCGTCGAGGTCGACCGACGACGCAGGGTCTGCGACGAGCTCCGCCTCCACGGCATCGACGGCGCCGTTCAACGCAGCGATCACGACGTCCCTCCTTCTCATCATCAGTCTCACGTCGCAGCCTGATGCTCGCCCGATGTTCCCGGACCGATCCGATCCGACGGCTCGACGTCCCGTGCCTCTCGCTGAACGAGACGCGAGGGGCACGCTGCCTGACCTGCGTCCGGCGCCTGCGGGCAGCCTCGGCGGCAGTGTGCTCGCGGGGAGAACTCCTCCTTCGGCCACACAGCGACGGTACGTGCCGAGTCGCGCTTGCTGGCCTGTGGACGACACGCCGTGGACCACTGGTCTGAGGATGCCGACGCCGAGATCCGTTGCGGCTCAGTGTGTTTCGGCTCGGCGACGACCCGCGCGGGTCTGGGAGGCGTACGTCGTCGACGCCGGACGCCGTGCCGGCCGCGCTCGGGCCGTCAGCGGATTCACAGGCGCAGGTACATGACGTGCAGGCCCACGAGGCCGTCGGTGGGGTGGTCGAACGCCTCGGGAACGGTCCCGACGATCTCGAATCCGAGCGACCGCCACAGCCCCACCGCGACCGTGTTGGTCTCGACGACGGCGTTGAACTGCATGCCGTGGAAGCCGGCCTCGCGCGCCCAGGACACGGCGTGATCGCCCAGGACGCGACCAGCGCCGAGGCCGGACGCGTCGGGGTCGACCATGAAGCTCGCCGTGGCGATGTGCGCGCCGCGACCGGGACGGTTCGGTCCCATCTTCGCGCTGCCGACGATCCGGCCTTCGTCGTCGACCGCGACCACCGTGCGGCCCGGAGGTTGCTCCATCCAGAGCGACTCTGCCTCCGGCGAGGTCAGGTCCTCGGCGTA
>DASSQW010000140.1:0-4300 GCA_035702165.1 Candidatus Nanopelagicales bacterium | reverse complement strand
CCGGCGCGACGCATCCGGTGGGTCGGCAAGGCCGGCGTACCCCTCGAACCGGCCGGTGACGGGCAGTGGGTCTGCCCCGAGACCGGCGACCGCTACGTCGAGAACGACGAGACCCTCACGGAGGCCCAGGCATGATCCCCGCAGCGAAGCCGCTCATCGGTGACGAGGAGCGCGAGGCGGTCGACCGCGTCCTGCGCTCCGGCATGATCGCCGGCGGCCCCGAGGTGGCCACGTTCGAGCAGGAGTTCGCCGACCAGGTCGCCGGCGGATGGACCTGCGTGGCGGTGAACTCCGGCACCGCGGGCTCGCACCTCGGCCTGCTCGCCGCCGGCGTCGGCCCCGGCGACGAGGTGATCGTGCCGTCGTTCACGTTCGCCGCCACGGCGAACTCCGTGGCGCTCACGGGCGCGACCCCGGTGTTCGTCGACATCGAGCCCGACTACTTCTGCATCGACCCGGCCGCGGTCGAGGCCGCGATCACCCCGCGGACCAAGGGCATCCAGCCGGTCCACCTCTACGGCCACCCGGCGAACATGACCGCGCTGCGCGAGATCGCCGACAAGCACGGTCTCGCGATCTACGAGGACGCCGCCCAGGCGCACGCCGCCGAGTGGCAGGGCCAGCGCGTCGGCACGTTCGGCGACTTCGCGATGTTCTCGCTCTACCCGACGAAGAACATGACGTCGGGCGAGGGCGGCATGGTGTCGTGCAAGGACGACCACATCGCGCGCAACGTCCGCCTGCTGCGCAACCAGGGCATGGAGAAGCGCTACGAGAACGAGGTCATCGGTTTCAACGCCCGCATGACCGACGTCCACGCCGCGATCGGCCGCGCGCAGCTCGCGAAGCTGGCCGGCTGGACCAAGCAGCGCCAGGACAACGCCGCGTTCCTCAACGCCCACCTCAGCGGCGTGGTGACGCCGAAGGTCGCCGACGGCGCCACGCACGTGTGGCACCAGTACACGATCCGCGTCGTCGACCAGGACCGCGACGCGTTCGCGGCCGAGCTCGGCAACCGCGGCGTCGGCAGCGGCGTCTACTACCCGATCCCGAACCACCGGCTGCCCTCGCTCACGCACTTCGCGCCCGACCTTCACCTCGAGCAGACCGAGATCGCGGCGCAGCAGGCGCTGTCGCTGCCCGTGCACCCGGCGCTGTCGCAGGCCGACCTCGAGACCATCGTCGAGGTCGTCAACGCCGTCGCGGCGGCGGGTGCCTGATGGCGCTGCGCGCAGGCCTCATCGGCCTCGGGATGATGGGGCGCCACCACGCGCGCGTCCTCGCCTCGCTCGAGGGTGTCGAGCTCGTCGCGGTCGCCGACCCGGCGGGCGACGTCCACGGCGTCGCCGGCGGTCGTCCCTGCTTTGACAGCGTCGAGGCGCTGATCGAGCAGGGCATCGACTACGCCATGGTCGCGGTGCCGACGGCGTACCACGAGGCCGCGGGCCTCGCGCTCGCCGCGGCCGGCGTCCACGCGATGATCGAGAAGCCGCTCGCGCCCGATGTCGCCTCCGCCACCCGGATCGCCGAGGCATTCGAGAACGCTGGCCTCGTCGGAGCGGTCGGTCACATCGAGCGCTTCAACCCCGCTCTGCAGCAGGCGCGCAAGCGCCTCGCGGCCGGCGAGCTCGGTGCCGTGCACCAGATAGTCACGCGGCGCCAGGGCCCTTTCCCCGCGCGCATCGCCGACGTCGGGGTCGTGAAGGACCTCGCGACCCACGACATCGACCTCACGGCGTGGGTCGCCGGGCACTCGTTCGTGTCGGTGGCCGCGCAGGTCGCGCACCGCTCGGGCCGCGAGCACGAGGACCTCGTTGCGATCGTCGGCCAGCTCGACGACGGCACCGTCACCAGCCACCTCGTGAACTGGCTGTCGCCGCTCAAGGAGCGCGTCACGGTGATCACCGGCGAGCGCGGTGCGTACGTCGCCGACACCCTCAGTGCCGACCTCACCTTCTACGCCAACGGCACCGTCGCGACCGAGTGGGACTCGATCGCGAAGTTCCGCGGCGTGTCCGAGGGCGACGTCATCCGCTACGCGTTCGCGAAGCCGGAGCCGCTGCGCACCGAGCACGAGGCCTTCCGCGACGCCGTGCTGGGCAAGGACTCCGACATCGTCACGATGCGCCAGGGTCTCGCGACCGTGGCCGTGGCCGAGGCCGCGCTGCGCTCGGCCCGCGACGGCGTCACCGTCACGCTCTAGCCATGCCGGCTCCTGGCGGGCGGCCGCACGCGCTGTACGTCGCGCTCGGCTTCCCGCCCTCGCGCGGGAGCGGTGTGTTCCGCGCGCTGGCGACGGCGCACGGACTGCTGGCTGCGGGCTTCGACGTCACGGTGCTCACGGTCGACCGCGACTTCTTCTTCCGCTACACCGGCGGCGACGAGGCGCTCGAGCAGCTCGTCGACCCCGCGCTGCGCATCGTGCGGGTGCCGCTGGAGCTGCCCGCCCAGGAGTGGGACCTGCGGCGCTGGAGCCGGCGTCGCGTCTACGCGCCGACGGCATGGCTTGACGACCGGCTCGCGCGGTCGTCGAAGGTCTTCCCCGAGCGCAGCTACGACGAGTGGGCGCAGCCGCTCGTCGATGCCGCCCTCGCGGTGCACGCGGAGCGGCCCGTCGACGTCACGGTCGCGACGGTGAACCCCAACGTCGATGCCTACGCGGCGTACCGGCTCCACCAGGAGCGCGGCGTCCCGTTCGTCGTCGACCAGCGCGACGCGTGGACGCTCATGCAGTTCACCGGCGAGCGCACCTACGCCGCGGACTCGCCGCAGGCGCAGTGGGAGGGCCGCATCTTCGAGGCGGCGGCCGAGGTCTGGTTCGTCAACGACGCGATGCGCGAGTGGCACGCCGCGGCGTATCCGGACGCTGCCGACCACCTGCGCGTGGTGCGCAACGGCTGGGACCCGGAGTCGGTCGCGCCCGTGCCCGTGCGTGCCGTGGCGCCGCCGCTCACGTTCGGGTTCATCGGCACGCTCACGTCGCAGGTGCCGCTGCAGGAGTTCCTCGACGGGTGGCATCGCGCGCTCGACGACCCCGCGATGGACGGCGCGGTCGTGTCCATCCGCGGCCACCTCGGCTTCTACCGGGCGCCCAACGAGGCGCTCGCTCGCCAGCTCGAGGCGGCCGGCCCCGACCGCGTCGTCTACGGCGGTGCTGTCGCGAAGCCCGACATCGCCGGCGTCTACGCCGGCATGGACGTGCTGCTCATGCTGACCGGCGGCGGCCGCTACGTGACCACCGGCAAGGTCTTCGAGTACGTCGCCACCGGGCTCCCCGTCGTGTCGGTCGTGCCGCCGGACAACGGCTGCGAGGAGGTGCTGCGCGGCTACCCGCTCTGGTTCCCCGCTTCCTCGCTCGCGCCCGACGACGTCGCCGACGCGCTCCGTCGCGCGGCACGCGCCGCGGTCGAGGCAGGTCCTGACGTGCGCGCCGCGTGCGTCGAGCACGCGCAGCAGTTCCGCCGCGACCGTCAGCTCGGCCCGGCGCTCGACGCGGTGCGCCGTATCGCCGGCATCGAGGGGGCTGCGTCATGACTCGGCGCGCGCTGCTCGTGCTCGGCGGCACCGGGCGGTTCTCCTCGCGGCTGGTCCCGCCGCTCGTCGACCGCGTGCTCGCCGAGGGCTGCTCGGTCGTGCTCGCGTCGTCGGTCCCGGTCCCCGACACCCTGGTGCGCGACAGCCTCACCGTCGTCTCGCTGCGTCCGACGCGCTGGATGCCGAGCGGTGCCCCGCTGGTGTCGGGGCGCGAGCCGCGTCCTCCGCTCGGACGGGTCGGTGCGGCCATCGACCGTCGCGTGCGGGCGCGCTATCCCGAGTACGCCGTCGGGCGCGAGACCTGGCAGTGGGTGCGGGCGAGCACGGCCGCTCGATCGGCTGCCGCTGATGCGGATCTGATCGTCGCTGTGAACCCCGACGCGGTGCGGGCCGTGTGGGAGCTGGGACGCCGTCATGCCGGTGCCCAGGTCGTGAACGGCGCGAGCGGCGCTGAAGCCGTCATCGACGCCTGGCACCGCGCGGGTTGAGGTATCTCTTCCTCCCTCCTGCTGTCGCTCGATGCCGGAGACGTCGTGCGTGGATGCGCGTCCGAAGGCGGCGCTTCGTCGGCGGGAGTGCGCAGCGACGGGTGGTCGGTTGGCTGGGGTCGTGGGATGGCGCGTTCCTCGGTGGGGGAGTTGCGCAGCGACGGGCCGTGGTCGGCTGGCTCGGGTCGTGGGATGGCGCCTCCTCGGTGGGGAAAGTGCGCCGCGACGGCGGGTGGTCAGCTGGCTGGCGTCGTGGGATGGCACGTTCTTCGGTGGGG
>DASSQW010000139.1:0-20715 GCA_035702165.1 Candidatus Nanopelagicales bacterium | reverse complement strand
GGCCACGCTCCTCGTCGTGGATGGTGAGCTGGCGTCGTACGCGGCCCAGGTCGGCCCGCAGCTCGACCGGTTGCGTCTCGGCGTGATGAAGGCGGCAGTGGAGCTGGGGATGCGCTCGGGGATGCTCCGCGGTTCCGGGCTCGATCCCGACGCCTTCACGGTGTTCGCGATGCTGCGCAACGCCTATCCGCGTCGTGCGGTGCCGCTGCGGAACTACCGCGCCGCCTACGTCTACCAGGAGCCTGCAGCGTTCGACCGAGCACTCGCGCAGATGATCGGCGCGCAGCTCGTCGAGCTGTCGGACGCGGACTCCGTCGTCCTCTCGGCAGCCGGCCGCGATCTCATGGCGGACGTACGCCGGACCGGGGCGCAGGCCGCGGAGGGGCGGTGGGGGTCGGAGGTCGGACCTTTGCTGGACCTGTCCGACCGCTGTCTGGTCCGAGCGGCCGAGAGTGCACAGGCGGACGGAGCCTTCCACCTGGTAGCGCCCCCCGCCGACGAGCCCGACGACTCCGAGGCGGCTCGCTTCGCCGAGCGGCTCACCGGTCTGCGCTTCCACCGCTTCGACGCCCACGTCGCCTCGTGGGCGGCTGCGGGGTTCACCGCGGCGACCATCGCGGCGCTCGATCCGGGTCCGGAGCGGGACGCGGTGGAGGGCGAGACCAACCGCCGGGCGGGGGGGCCGTACGACGCACTGACCGGGGACGAGCGCACCCTGCTGCTCGAGGGGCTCGCCCACATGGCGTGACCCGCCGTCGTCCGGGAGGGGTCGACCCGACCGGTCGAGGAACACCGGCGGCGGCTCGCGACGCCGGTCCGATAGCACAGCGTCCGGGGCGACACACCCCCGCCCGGGGCGGCGAGTCGGAGGTCCGGCGCCCGTAGAGTCGCCGTCCTATGACCACCGCCGCCCACGCCGCGCACCTGTCGCCGGCGTACCCCTCGCGAGCCCCGCGGGGGACGGCGGAGCGGCTCCGCGCCTGGCAGCAGTCAGCGCTCGAGGAGTACCAGCGCCGCGACCCGCGCGACTTCCTCACCGTCGCGACGCCGGGCGCGGGCAAGACCACGTACGCGCTGCGGCTGGCGGGCGACCTGCTCGACCGCCGCATCGTGGAGCGCATCATCGTCGTGGCGCCCACCGAGCACCTCAAGACCCAGTGGGCCCACGCGGCGGCACGCGTGGGTATCGCGCTCGACCCCGACTTCTCCGGCTCGAAGGGCACGACGAGCAGCGACTACCTCGGCATCGCGGTGACCTACGCCGGCGTCGCCGCGAGCACGCTGCTGTTCCGTCGCCGCGTCGAGGACCGCAGGACGCTGGTGATCCTCGACGAGGTGCACCACGCAGGCGACTCGCTGTCGTGGGGCGAGTCGGTCCGCGAGGCGTTCGAGCCCGCCACACGACGGCTCGCGCTCACAGGCACCCCGTTCCGCTCCGACATCAACCCGATCCCGTTCGTCACCTACGCACCCGGCACCGACGGGATCCCGCGCAGCGCGGCCGATACGACGTACGCCTACGGCGACGCTCTGCGCGACCACGTCGTGCGACCGGTGATGTTCCTCGCCTACAGCGGTCGTATGCGGTGGCGCACCCGCGCGGGTGACGAGGTCAGCGCGGTGCTCGGCGCCGACCAGGCCAAGGACGTCACGCAGCAGGCGTGGCGGACGGCGCTCGACCCGCAGGGCGAGTGGATCCCGCAGGTCCTGCGGGCCGCGGACCGCCGCCTCACCGAGGTGCGCAAGCACGTGCCCGACGCCGGCGGCCTGGTGATCGCGACCGACCAGACCAAGGCGCGCGCCTACGCCAAGCAGCTGCACGCGCTCACCGGCCACAAGCCGGCCGTCGTCCTGTCCGACGACCCGAAGGCCGGAGAGAAGATCATGGCCTTCTCCGACAGCGACGAGCGCTGGATGGTCGCGGTCCGCATGGTCAGCGAGGGCGTCGACGTACCCCGGCTCATGGTGGGCGTCTACGCGACCTCGACCTCGACGCCGCTGTTCTTCGCGCAGGCGGTCGGGCGCTTCGTGCGGGCGCGCCGTCGCGGCGAGACCGCGAGCGTCTTCCTGCCCAGCGTCCCCGTCCTGCTCCGTCTGGCGGGCGAGCTGGAGGAGGAGCGCGACCACGTCCTCGGCCGCCGTACCGACGGCACGTGGACCGAGGAGGACGCCCTCGTCGCGCAGGCGCTGCAGCAGCGCGACACCCCCGACCTCCTCGTCGACGACCAGCTCAGCTTCGAGGCGCTCGAGAGCGAGGCCACGTTCGACCGCGTCCTGTTCGGCGACGACGAGTACGGCGCGGGCGTCGGCCCGGGCACCGAGGAGGAGGAGTTCCTCGGCATCCCCGGCCTGCTCGACGCCGACCAGGTGACCGACCTCCTGCGCTCGCGCGGCCGCGGGGCCCGGGCCAAGCCCGAGGTGGTCTCGGTCGACGTGCCGGCGCTGCGCCGCGAGCTCAACGACTGCGTGCGCGGCTACGCGCGCCAGAGCGGCTCGAGCCAGGCGAGCGTGCACGCCGAGCTGCGGCGCGCGTGCGGCGGGCCGGAGGTCCCGCGGGCGAGCGGCGCGGAGCTGCGCGCACGCATCGAGCGGGTGCGTGCCTGGGCGATCGGGCGGCGTTAGCCTCGGTCGGTGACCCTGTTCGACGGCGACGGCTCTGGACCCGTTCCCGACGACCGGCCCAGGTTCCAGGCCGCACCGCCCTCGCGCGGGGAGCTGGTGAAGAGCGCGACGCTCACGGTGGTGATCGCGTTGGGTGTCGGGCTCATCGCCGTCGTCCTCATCGGTGTCGTGCTGGTGTTCTTCGACATCGCCAACACCGATCCGACCGCCGACTACCAGACCCAGACCGGCCTCCCGCCGATCGTCTTCCAGATCGAGCTCGTGGCCGTGCTGATCATCGCCTGGCTGTTCGGCAGCAGGCTCGGGATCGGCACGCCGGGCGACGCGATCATGAGTCTCACGGTCCTCGACACCGAGGGCCGCCCCGCGAGCCGCGGCGCCAACCTCGCCCGCGCCGGGATCCCCGCGGCGGTCTTCGGCGTGCTCGCGCTCCTGGACCGTGCGGGCCTCGGCGTCCTGCTCGTCCTGGTGCTCTGGGGAGCGGCGCTCGTGCGGCGCGACCGCCGGTCGGTGGTCGACCTGCTCGTCGGCGTCGTGCCTCACACGTATACGAGGCGGCGCGACGCCCAGCCCCATCCCTGGGCGCGGTAGGTCTCGATCGGGTCTCGGATCCGGCCTGTGCGGTGGGAGCGGGCACCTCCTCGTGCGGGGCCGCGTCCCCCGTTTGGCAGAATGACCGCCGCGCGGGACGAGCCCGCGCGAACCCCGGAGGTAGCACCGTGCGCCGTTCCCCGCTCGCCCTCATCCCGGTCGCCGCAGCGTTGCTGCTCGCGGCCTGCGGGTCCTCGTCCGCCACGACGCCGACCGCGACCGGTGCCGGCTCCGGGTCGGCCTCGGCCAGCTGCTCGCCCCAGAGCCTGCAGACCCTGACCCCCGGCAAGCTCACCGTCGCCACCGGCACCCCGGCGTTCTCGCCGTGGGTCATCGACGACAAGCCCGAGACCGGCAAGGGCTTCGAGGCGGCCGTCGCCTACGCCGTGGCCAAGAAGCTCGGCTACACCGACGCCGACGTCACCTGGGTCCGCACCGGCTTCGACGAGGCCATCGCGCCGGGCCCGAAGAAGTTCGACGTCAACCTGCAGCAGTTCACGATCACCGAGGACCGCAAGAAGGCCGTCGACTTCTCCTCGGGGTACTACGACCTGACCCAGGCCGTCGTCACCTACAAGGGCAGCCCGATCGAGAACGCCAAGTCGTTGGCCGACCTCAAGGGCGCCAAGCTCGGTGCAGCCGTGGGTACGACGTCGCTCGACGCGATCAACGCCTCGATCCAGCCGACCACGGCCGCCAAGGTCTACAACACCAACGACGACGCCGTCGCAGCGCTCAAGGCCAAGCAGATCGACGGTCTCGTCGTCGATCTGCCGACCGCGTTCTACATCGCGTTCGGCGAGCTCGACAACGGCGTGCTCATCGGTCAGCTGCCGAACTCGGCCGACACCAAGGAGCAGCTCGGCTTCCTGCTCGCCAAGGGCAGCCCGCTGACCCAGTGCGTGACGCAGGCCGTCGACTCGTTGCGGGCGGACGGCACGCTGGCCAAGCTGCAGGACCAGTGGCTCGCCGCCTCCGCCGGGGCTCCCGTCCTGTCGTGACGCAGGGGACGAACGACGGCGCGACGCCGCCGGGCTCGGTCGGCTGGACCCCCAGCCAGCACGAGCTCATGCGGCGTCGCGCCCGTTCGTCCCAGGCCCGGCGCCGGATCGCGGTCGCCGCCGTCTCGTCGGTCGTCGTCATCGGCGGCCTGGTCGCGATCGTCCTGACGTCCTCGGGCTGGCCGGTCGTCCAGGAGACCTTCTTCAACTGGGGCTACGGCGTCGAGGTCACGCCGATCATCTTCGAGAAGTTCAAGATCGACCTGCTGCTCGCGGCCATCGCCGTGGTCTTCATCGCGGTGATCTCGTTGGTGCTGGCGCTCCTCCGGACCTCGCGCGCGCCGGCGCTCGCCCCGTTCCGGATCCTCGCTGCGGTCTACGTCGACCTCTTCCGCGGCATCCCGCTGCTGCTGGTGCTGTATCTGATCGGCTTCGGCGTCCCCGCCCTCGGCCTCGCGGGCGTGTCGGGGCTCGACGTCGAGATCCTCGGCACGGCGGCCATCGTCATCACCTACTCCGCCTACGTGGCGGAGGTGATCCGCTCCGGCATCCTCTCCGTGCACCCCAGCCAGCGCGCCGCCGCCCGCTCGCTCGGGCTGTCGCCGGCCCAGACGATGCGCCACGTCGTGCTCCCGCAGGGGCTGCGCCGCGTCATCCCTCCGCTGCTGAACGACTCGGTGTCGCTGCTCAAGGACGTCGGGCTCGTGTCGGTGCTCGGAGTGGTCGAAGGCATCCGGCAGGCCGAGATCCTCAAGGCCAAGTCGTTCAACTTCACGCCGTTCGTCGTCGTCGCGATCATGTTCCTCATCGTCACGATCCCGCTGACGCGCGTCACCGACCGCTCGCTCGCGCGCTCGATCGCCCGCCAGAACGCGCAGGGCGTCGCGTGAGCGCATCGTCCGACGCGGTGCAGCCGCTGCTCGAGCTGCGCCACGTGCGCAAGAGCTTCGGCAACGAGCTCGTCCTGCAGGACGTGAGCCTCGTCGTCCCCGAGCACACCGTCACCGTCCTCATCGGCGCGAGCGGCTCGGGCAAGTCGACGCTGCTGCGGTGCATCAACCAGCTCGAGCAGATCGACGACGGCCTCGTGCTCTTCGACGGCGTCGACATCGCCGACCCGCGCATCGACGCGGACGAGACGCGGCAGCGCATCGGCATCGTGTTCCAGGCGTTCAACCTGTTCCCGCACATGACGGTGCTCGACAACATCACGCTGGCGATGCGGCGTGTGCACGGCGTACGTCGTGCCGACGCGGAGGCCACGGCCCTCGAGCTGCTCTCCCGGTTCTCCCTCGCGGACAAGGCCGGCGAGCACCCTGACCGGCTCTCCGGCGGCCAGCAGCAGCGCGTCGCGATCGTCCGCGCTCTGGCGGTGGCCCCCCGCCTCATGCTCTTCGACGAGATCACCTCGGCCCTCGACCCGGTGCTCGTCAACGAGGTCCTCGCGGTCGTGCGCGACCTGCGCGGCGACGGGATGACGATGGTGATCGCCACGCACGAGATGGGCTTCGCGACCCAGGTGGCCGACGAGGTCTGCTTCCTCGCCGGCGGCGTCGTCGTCGAGCGCGGTACGCCGGACCGCGTGATCCACGACCCGCAGGACCCGCTCACGCGCGAGTTCCTCCGCCGCGTCCACGAGGCCGGTCGCCTCTGAGCCCGACCGCGCATGCCGACGCCGTCCCGGACGCGCGACGGCCGTCGTGCGTCGCAACCGCCCATGAGGTCCCGGCGAGGCTCTCGGGACACGCACCGGGCTCGGACGTCGCCTCCCCGCCTGGAAGGTGAGGCGCTCCTACGCTGGACGCCGTGAGCGGCCCGCCGGTCGCCCACGTATCACCAGCGGCAGCCGGCCGCACCCAGATAGGAGACAGCATGTCCACGAACGAACCGACGCTCGAGGAGCGCGACGTCCTCACGAGCCTGGGACGCAGCTGGGGCATCCTGCTGTTCATCGGCATCGTCACGCTGCTGCTCGGCCTGGCACTCACGTTCTGGACCGACAAGAGCATCAACGTCTTCGCCATCTTCTTCGGCCTCTACCTGCTGCTCAGCGGCATCTTCCAGGTGGTGCAGTCGTTCTCGTCCGCGTCGCAGCACCGCGCGCTGCTCGCGATCTCCGGGATCCTGTCGATCATCCTGTCGGTGTACATGTTCAAGGCCGTGCACAACGACCTGTCGGCGGAGATCCTCGCCCTGTTCATCGGCATCGCCTGGCTGTTCCGCGGCATCGTCGAGCTCATCGTCGGACTGCAGAGCAAGGGCGTCGACGGCCGCGGCTGGCTCATCACCGGCGGCATCCTGCTGATCCTGGGCGCCGTCGTCATCTGGGCCTGGCCGAGCGCCGCCGTCAGCCTGATCTTCACCCTGACCGGCATCGTGCTGATCATCGTCGGCATCAGCGAGATCGTCGGCTCCTTCCAGATCAAGAGGCTCGCCAGCGCCTGACGCGCACGTCCCGAGGGCCCGCCGGCACCGCCGGCGGGCCCTCGTCGCGCCCGTCGCGCGACGAGTCGCGGAGGTGGCGCGCGTCCGGCCAGGAACTCGGGCAGAGTGGGTACTGACCGGTAGGCAGCACCGCTCGTGGGGCGGGGCGGCGACAGGAGGTGGGGTCATGGTGGCCGAGACCAGCCAGACCCTCGATCGTGGGCTCACCGTGCTGGAGCTGCTGTCCGATGCACCGGACGGCCTGACCGTCACCGAGATCGCCGGGAAGCTCGGCGTCTCCCGCACCGTCGTCTACCGCCTCGTCGTCACCCTCGAGCAGCACGCGCTGCTGCGCCGCGGCGGCGACGGCCGCTGCCGCCTCGGCATGGCCGTGCTCGCGCTCGCGCGCCAGGTGCAGCCGGTGCTGCGCGAGGCCGCCATCCCGGCGCTGCGGCGTCTGGCCGACACCGTCGGCGCCACCGCGCACCTCACCGTCGTCGACGGCCAGGACGCCCTCGCCGTCGCGGTGGTCGAGCCGACCCGCTCGGACTTCCACGTCGCCTACCGCGTCGGCGCGCGCCACCCGCTCGACCGGGGTGCCGCGGGCAAGGCCGTGCTGGCCGCCCGTGCGACCGGTGGCCGTCCGTTCGAGCCCGGCTGGGTCGTGTCGACCGGCGAGCTGCAGCAGGGCGCCTACGGCCTGGCCGCACCGCTGCTCGGCGTCGCCGGCATCGAGGCGTCCGTCGGGGTCGTCACGCTGATGGAGCTGCCCGTCGAGGATGTCGGACCGAAGGTCCTGCGCGCCGCCGGCGAGGTCGCCCGCGCCCTGCGCTGACCCGCGCGACTCCCGAGCCCCCTACCCGTCGTCGTCCCGGATGACAGCGGTGGTTCCTCGACCATGATCATGTGTGAAGAACGAGGGGTGGTCACCAGCAGCCGGTGAGGGTGGTGGGCAGCAGGTCCACCGCACGTCGTGTCGTGAGAGGTGCGTACGCCGGGTTGCGCGCGACCATCACCGCGAACACGCGCGGCCTTCCGTCCGAGCCCGTGGCGTACCCGGCAAGCCCGATGGCGTCGCGCAGCGTGCCGGTCTTGGCGAACACCTCGCCGCGTGCGCAGACCGTCGGCGTCGTCGTGAAGCGACCGGCCCGCGCCGACAGGGTGCCGTCGACGCCCCCGATGGGGAGCCAGCCCTTGAGCGGCCGGAGCTCGGGGTGGTCGGGCGAGATCGCCAGGCGCAGCAGGCTGACCAGCCCTCGCACGGTGAGGCGGTCGTAGCGTCCGACACCGCTGCCGTCGTAGACCGCCCAGCCCCGGGTGTCGACACCGAGCGCCGCGAGCTCGCGCGTCTCGTTGGTGCGTGCACCCGCCCACGTCGGTGCGATGCCCCGCGCCACCGCGTTGTTGCGGAAGAGCATCTCGGCGACGTCGTTGTCGGAGACCTTGAGCATCCAGTTGAGGGCCGCGCCCGAGGTGTTGCCCGCGAACCGCGCGATCTCGGGCGCACCCGCCGCGGCGGCGAGACGGCCGTCGTAGATCGCCGCCGGCACGAGGTCGGTGCGCGCGACGAGCAGCGCCTTGAGCGCGACCGACACCTGCCCGGCGAAGTACGTCGCGGCGTCCTTGCTCGTGTCGCTGCCGTGGCGCAGGTCGCGCTTGAGCGCGCGCACCGGCGACACCACCCCGGGCACGTACGTCGAGGGCCAGCCGGGCGCGAGGGTCGGAGCCGGGAAGCGGGTGTCGTCGACCCGCACGGAGATCCGGAAGGACACCGGCACGGGTGCCGGGGAGACGGCCGGGTCGGGCGCCGCGGGCACGCGGGTCGCGAGCACGGCCGCGGTGCTGCGTGCCAGGCGGAGCAGCTGCGAGCTCGACAGCAGCGGGTCGCCGCCGGCCACGAGCACGATCTCGCGGCTGGTGCGGCCGTCCACGACCACGGTCGGGAAGCGGGTCGTCGTCCCGAGCACGCGCAGGGTCGTGACGGCGGTGGCGAGCTTGGTCGTCGACGCGCCGCGCAGCGCAGCTCCGGGGTTGTAGCTGTAGAGCGTCGCTCCGGTGGCCGGGTCGACCACGAGAGCACCCTTCGCGGTCGAGGCCGCGATGGGCGACGGGCGCAGGAAGCGCGAGGGCAGCAGACGCGCGATCCGCGCGTCGGCCGTGGCCGTCGCGATCGCCTCGGCGGTGCGGTCGCCGAGGCGCGGCGCACCGACGGCGTCGTTCGTGCCCGGGTCCGGAGAGGTCGCGGCGTACGCCGGAGCCGCGACGACGAGGACGGAGGCGGCGACGGCCAGCGCGAGGGTTCGACGGATCACCGCACGACGGTAACCCGGACGGTGCGCGGACCGGCAGCGGCCTCGCGGGTGGGATCCGCGATCAGCGGTCGCCGTCGCGCGCGGCGGTGGCGACGAGCGGCAGCACGCGGTGGGGCACCTGGGTGGCGAGCGCGATGACGGTCGATGCGCGACCGATGCCCTCGGTGGCCACCACCAGGTCGATGACCCTCTGCAGATCGGCGTTGGAGCGCGCGACCACGCGGCAGAGCAGGTCGCCGCTGCCGGTGATGGTGTGGACCTCGAGCACCTCGGGGATGTCCGCGAGCCGTCGGCCGATCGCGTCGTGACCCGACTGCGCGATCTCCAACGTCACGAATGCCGTCACCGGGAAGCCGAGCGCGGTCGTGTCGACGTCGGGGCCCCAGCCGGTGACGATCCCGCGGGCTGCCATCTTGTCCAGCCTCGCCTGGACGGTGCCGCGCGCCAGCTTGAGACGGCGGCTGGCCTCCAGGACGCCGATGCGCGGCTCGGCTGCGAACAGGTCGAGGATGGCGGCGTCGATGGTGTCGACGGGGATGGCAGCGTCGGGCATGTCGACCATTCCAGTGGCGGATCGCTGGGCGAACTGATCAGTTCTGGTGCTCGAACCCTAGCGCACCTGGGCAGGTTGCGGGCTGTGTCCTGGACGTCTTGCTAGGTGAGGCTGGCCTTGCCACTCTCCGTGCATGACCCAGACCGTCGAGACCGCCGCCACCGTCGCTGCTGATCCGTTCCCGCTGCGCGGGATGGATGCCGTCGTCTTCGCCGTGGGGAACGCCCGCCAGGCGGCGCACTGGTACTCCACCGCCTTCGGCATGCGCGTCGTCGCCTACCGCGGGCCCGAGCAGGGCGACCGCGACCACGCGAGCTACGTGCTCGAGAGCGGCTCGGCGCGCTTCGTCCTCGTCGGCCCGGTGCACGCAGGGGCCCCGGTCGCCGCGCGCGTCGCGCTGCACGGCGACGGGATCATGGACCTCGCGCTCGAGGTGCCCGACGTGCACGCGGCGTACCGCTACGCCGTCGCGCACGGAGCCTCCGGGCTCGAGGAGCCGCACGAGCGCACCGACGAGAACGGCACCGTCGTCCGCGCCGCGATCGCGACGTACGGCGACACCCGGCACACGCTCATCGACCGTTCGCGCTACTCCGGTCCCTATCTCCCCGGCTTCGTCGCGCGCTCGCCGCTGGTCGCAGCACCGGAGCGCCGCTTCTTCCAGGCGGTCGACCACTGCGTCGGCAACGTCGAGCTCGGGCGCATGGACGAGTGGGTCGAGTTCTACCACCGGGTCATGGGCTTCACGAACATGGCCGAGTTCGTCGGCGACGACATCGCGACCGACTACTCCGCCCTCATGAGCAAGGTCGTGGCCGACGGCAAGCGCAAGGTGAAGTTCCCGCTCAACGAGCCCGCGATCGCGCGCAAGCGCAGCCAGATCGACGAGTACCTCGAGTTCTACGGCGGCCCGGGCGTGCAGCACGTCGCGCTCGCGACCAACGACATCCTCGCGACCGTCGACGCGATGCGCGCCGCCGGCGTCGAGTTCCTCGCGACGCCCGACTCCTACTACGACGACCCCGAGCTGCGCGCGCGCATCGGCGAGGTGCGGGTGCCGGTGGAGGAGCTCAAGGCGCGCAAGATCCTCGTCGACCGCGACGAGGACGGCTACCTGCTGCAGATCTTCACCAAGCCGGTGCAGGACCGCCCGACCGTCTTCTTCGAGCTCATCGAGCGCCACGGCTCGCTCGGGTTCGGCAAGGGCAACTTCAAGGCGCTGTTCGAGGCCATCGAGCGCGAGCAGGACGCCCGCGGCAACCTCTAGCTGCGGTCCGCACGAACCGCTGCCCGGGTGCGGGACTCCCACGGTCCCTGCACCCGGGCAGCGTCACGTCAGGGCGCCCCGAACGGGTCGTCGACCGGCGGTGCGTCCCGCCCGGTGCTGGTGCTGAAGCGGATGCGATGTCCGTCGGGGTCCGCCACGTTCATCTCGCGCACCCCCCACGGCAGGTCGATCGGCGCGCGCCGCACGTCGGCGCCGCGTGCGACGTACTCCTCGTGCAGCTCGTCGACGTCATCCACCCAGACGCTGAACCACGTGCCGGGCCGCCCTTGGCCGTCGAGGCAGAGGAACACCTTGAAACCGTCGCGCGCGACACCCGCGAACGAGACCGGTTCGCCCCAGCAGAACGTCGTGCCGAAGCCGAGCCGGTCGGTGTAGTAGTCGAGCGAGGCCGAGACGTCGCGCACGCAGAGGATGGGTGTCGTCGCGGTGATCGTCGCCATCCACGGACCCTAGCCGTGTCGCCTACGCTGCGCGCGTGGCGAGCGATCCCGAGCAGCGGTACGACCGCGCGTACTTCGACCGCTGGTACCGCGCGCCTGGGTCCCGGGTGAGCACGCCGGCGGTGCTGCGACGCAAGGCCGCCCTCGCCCTCGCGGTGGGCGAGTACTACCTCGGCCGCCGGGTGCGCACGGTGCTCGACGTCGGATGCGGCGAGGGCGACTGGCTGCTCGCGCTGCGGGCGCTGCGTCCGGCGATCCGGTACACCGGCGTCGACCCGAGCGACTACGTCGTCGAGCGCTACGGCCGCTCCCGCGGGATCCGTCGGGGCTCGTTCAGCACGCTCGAGAGCATCGGGCTCGCCGACGCCTACGACCTCGTCGTGTGCAGCAACGCCCTGCTGTACGCCGACGGCGCCGAGCTCGACGCGGCGCTGCGGTCGATGGCGGCGCGCACCCGCGCCGTCGCGTTCCTCGAGCTCTACACGGCCGACGACGACCTCGACGGCGACCGCCCCGACGGCCTCCGGGACGCGGCGTACTACCGGAAGGCCCTGCGCCGCCACGGCTTGCGCTCCGTCGGATCGCAGTGCTACCTCGGACCCTCGGCGCACGGTCTCGCGTCGGCGCTGGAGCTGGCTCGCTGACGCGAGGCCCGCGGGCGGAGCACGTCACGTCCGGCCCGCGCCCGCCCCGTAGGCTCGCGGCATGGCGATGGAGCCCGGCTGGTACCCGGACCCGTTCTCGAACGGCGGATACGTCCGCTGGTGGGACGGCGAGCGCTGGGGCCAGTCGGTGACCGCGCCGTCGGGCGTCGCGACCGACCCCGGCGCGCCGGTGCTGCTGCCGCCCCCGCCCGCACCGGGTGCATCCGCTGCGGCTCACGAGGCCTCCGAGGCCGAGGGCGTCCCGCTCGCGGACTGGGGTCAGCGCGCGGCTGCGCGCATCATCGACTGGGCGATCGAGAGCGTGCTGTCGGCACCGTTCATCCTCTGGGCGATGTGGCCCTCCGTGCAGACGCTCGTGGACGCGATGACGGCCGGGACGAGCTCGACCGCGCTGCAGGCCGCGCTGCAGCAGTACTTCACCGACCTCACCGCGGCGAGGATCCCGCTCGCGATCGTCACGATCGTCGTGACGTTCGCCTACCAGGTGCCGCAGAACGTGCTCTTCGGCCGCACGCTGGGAAAGCGCGTCCTCGGCATCCGGATCCGCATGAAGGCGATCGACCAGAACCCCGGATGGCTCACGGCCACGATCCGCTGGGGGACCTACACCTTCGGCGTCCTGCTGCTCACCTCGCTGTTCGCGGTCATCGACTACCTCTGGCCGCTGTGGGACCGGCCGTGGCGCCAGGCGCTGCACGACAAGACGGCGCGCACGATCGTGGTGCGAGCGCGTCGCTGACCGCGCGCGATCGACGCTGCGTTCGTGGCAGGGTGCGCACCATGACGACGCCGTGGTCGCCGGGGGAGCCCGGCACGCTGTCCGACGGCCGCTCCCGGGCGGCCTTCCGCGACGACTTCCTCTGGGGCACGGCCACGGCGGCGTACCAGATCGAAGGATCGCCGGACGCCGACGGCAAGGGGCCGTCGATCTGGGACACCTTCACGCACACGCCGGGCAAGGTCCTCGACGGGACGACCGGCGACGTCGCCTGCGACCACTACGTGCGGTACGCCGACGACGTCGCGCTCATGGCCGACCTCGGCGTCAACGCCTACCGGTTCTCGGTCTCGTGGCCGCGCGTCGTGCCGACGGGTGAGGGCGCGGTCGAACAGCGCGGGCTCGACTTCTACGAGCGGCTCACCGACTCCCTGCTCGAGCACGGCATCGCGCCGGTCGTCACGCTCTACCACTGGGACCTTCCGCAGCGGCTCGAGGACCGCGGCGGCTGGCTGGACCGCGACACGGCGTACCGGTTCGCCGACTACGCCGACCACGTCGCCCGCCGCCTCGGCGACCGGGTGCAGAGCTGGATCACGGTCAACGAGGCGGTGGTGGTCTCCACGTTCGGCTACGCGTTCGGCACGCACGCGCCCGGCAGGGTGCTGCTGTTCGACTCGTTCCCGGCCACCCACCACACGTTGCTGGCGCACGGCCTCGGGATGCAGGCGGTGCGCGCGGCCGTCCCGGGGGCGATCGTCGGGGTCACGCACAACCTCTCGCCCGTGCTGCCGCTGACAGGGAGCGACGGGGACGCGTCGGCGGTGGTCGCCCTCGACGCCATCCAGAACCGGACCTACGTCGAGCCCTGCCTGCTCGGTGCCTACCCCGATCCTGCCGACACCCGCATCCCGGTCGACCGCTCGTGCGTGCTCGACGGCGACCTCGACGTCATCGGCGCGCGCATCGACGTCCTCGGTGTGAACTACTACAACCCCACGACCGTGAAGGCGCCGGGCGAGGGCAATCCGTTCCCCTTCGAGATCGTCCCGATGACCGACCACGAGCAGACCGACATGGGCTGGCCCGTGGTGCCGAGCGGCCTGCGCGACCTGCTGGTGTCGCTCAAGGACAGGTATTCCGAGAGGCTGCCGCCGATGATGATCACCGAGAACGGTGCCGCGTTCCCGGACGAGGTGGTCGACGGCCGGGTCGACGACCCGCGTCGTGTCGAGTACCTGCGGTCGCACGTCGCCGCGGTCGGCGAGGCCGTCGACGCCGGCGTGGACATGCGCGGCTACTTCGTGTGGACCTTCGCCGACAACTTCGAGTGGGCCGAGGGCTGTCGCCCGCGCTTCGGCGTGGTGTACACCGACTTCGAGACCCAGCAGCGCATCCCGAAGTCGTCGTACCAGTGGTTCCGCAGCTTCCTGCGAGGAGACGCATGAGCACCGAGTCGCAGCCCCTGGTCGGCGCGCTGGACGAGCCGACCGTCAACGTGCGGCGCGGCTACATCGGTGCGGTGTTCCTCGCGAACTTCGGGATCGTGCTCGCGTTCTTCACGCCGATCCAGAACCTCCTGCCGCGCCTGGCCGAGGTCGCCGACCCGGCGAACAAGGAGGGTGCGCTCGCCTGGATCGCAGGCGCCGGTGCGGCCGCCTCGATCGTGTTCAACCCGTTGGCCGGCGCGCTGTCGGACCGCACCACGTCGCGCCTGGGCCGCCGTCGCCCGTGGGTGCTGTGGGGATCGATCGCCGGCGCCTGCGGCATCGCGGCGCTGGCCTTCTCCTCGACCGTTCTCGGGCTCGCGTGCATCTGGTTCTTCTGCCAGGCCACCATCAACGGGTCCTACGCCGCGGTCACGGCGACGATCCCCGACCAGGTGCCGGTCCCGCAGCGAGGTCTGGTCTCCGGCTGGGTGGGTCTGGCCTCCACGCTCGGCGTCGTCGTCGGCGTCGCGCTCGTGTCGTTCGTGGTCCCCGACCTCAAGGCAGGGATCCTGCTCACCGCGGTCCTGCTGGTGGTGCTGTGCCTGCCCTTCGCCTTGGGGCTCAAGGACATCGTGCTCGATGCGTCGCAGCGCCCCGAGTTCCACCTCTGGACCTGGCTCGGCGGCTTCTGGGTCTCACCGCGGCTCTACCCGGACTTCGGCTGGGCCTGGCTCACCCGGTTCCTCATGATGCTCGGCAACTCGATGGCGACGCTGTACCTGCTGTTCTGGCTCAAGGACGAGGTGCACTACGAGAACCCCGACCAGGGTCAGACAGTCCTGATCGGTCTCTACGCGCTGGGCACGATGGCCACCGCCGTCATCTTCGAACGGCTCTCGGACCGGTCGGGCCGTCGCAAGATCTACGTGATCGTGTCGACGGTCGTCATGGCCGTCGCCGCCGTGCTGCTGGCGTTCTTCCCGGTGTTCGACGCGGCGATGGTCGCCGCGCTGATCCTGGGCCTGGGCTACGGCATGTACCTCTCCGTCGACCAGGCGCTGGTGACGCAGGTGCTGCCGCGCGCGATCGATCGCGGCCGCGACCTCGGCGTCATCAACATCGCGAACAGCGCACCGCAGGTCCTGGCCCCGGTGATCGCGCTGCCGCTGGTGAAGGGCGCGAGCGGCTACACCGGGCTCTACCTGGCCACCGCGGCGATCACGCTGCTCTCAGCCGTCCTCGTCACCCGCATCCGCAGCGTCCCCTGATGCGCTGTCCGGCGCTGCGGCAGTGAAGCGGGGCTGGCCGCTCAACGGGGAGTAGGCGAACCAGCCGAACTCGCCGTCACCGGGGTGCTCGGGCACCGGGGGGAGCGGCCACAGCTCGTACGCCGACGCCGCCGCCTCGACGACGGGCGTGAGGTCGACCGGCGTCGCGGTCTCGCCGATCCCACGGTCGTCCCACCGGAAGTAGAGCGTCGCAGGACCCGCGGGCGGCAGAGGCCAGAGCCAGGCCGACCACTCGAAGCTCAGCCCGCCGCCCCCGCTGCCGCGCTGGACGAGGTGGAAGTCGGGCTCGGGATGCGGCTCCCGGACGTGCGCGGGGTGCCAGCCGGAGTAGCTCTCCGCTCGACGGCCGTCAGGCAGGAGCAGCCCCATGCGCATCCCGCCGTTGCGGTGCTCGTGGTGCAGCCGCATGTGGTCGAGCTCGGGGCCGTCGGGGTGCAGCAGCGCCAGGATCTCGAGCGCCGCGCCCCGCGGATAGGCCTCCTGGAAAGCGACGTGCACCACGGTGTGCTCGGCCCGGCCGACGACCACCCCGATGCCGGCTTCGCCCGGTACCCAGTGCATCGGCCGGTCGTCCGGGTGGTCGTAGTGCACCTGCGCCGTCGGCTGCTCCGGCGGCTCGTCGACGAGCTCGGCGAAGAAGGGCATCAGGAGAGGCGTTCGGTGAAGGCGAGCATCCGCTGCCAGGCGTCGGCGCAGGCGTCCTTCCACTCGGCGAACGCGCGGTCGAAGAACGAGTGCGGCGCACCGTCGTACACGTACATCTCGTGGTCGATCCCGCGCTCGGTCAACCGGCCGTCGAGGGCGCGGAAGTCCTCGACCGGCGTCGCCTGATCGGCGCCGCCGACGAGGAGCAGCAGCGGCTTCGCGAACCGGTCCTCGACGTCCTCCACCATCGGGGGACGGCCGTAGAAGCCCATGACCCCGGCGAGGTCGAGGTCCGACGCCGAGAGCCGCCACGAGTGGCTGCCGCCGAAGCAGAACCCGACCGTGAACGTCGGACCCGGGTTGATCCCGTTGACGTACGCCGCAGTCGCCGCGACGTCGGACTCGACGCCTGCGGACGTCAGAGCCGGGATCTCGGACTGCCAGTCGAAGCCGTCGGGCCGCTGCGCCGCGCCCTGCGTGCGACCGAAGTAGTCGAACGCGACCGCGTGGAACCCGGCCTCCGCGAAGCGCACGGCCAGCGCCTCGTAATAGGGGTGCAGGCCGCGCACGTCCGGGAGGATCACGATGTTGCGGCCGTTCGGCGCGGCCGGCACCGCCTCGTACGCCGCGAACGTGTTCCCGTCGCCACCGGTGAGGGTCAGCACCCCCTCGCGGGCGACCTCCCCGACGGTCGGCGGGCTGGGCGGGCGCGAGTCGTCGTCATGGCACATGCCCCGGTTCTACCCCAGGGGCGCCGCGCCCGCCTGCGGTACGCCGCAACATCACGCGAGTCGCACGGCAGCGCCCGGCACGGCAGACAGCCTCCGGACATGCTCGTACCGCAGGGCCGGTTCGCCGCGGCTCGGCGTGCCTCGCGGGAGGCGCGAAGCATCCGCAGCACGATGGGTGCACGAGCTGCGGAGGTGCGACATGGCGACGGTGACCGGCGACGACGTCGAGCGGATGACGTCGGCCCTGTTCATCGAGAAGGAGTGGCGGAGCCGATCCTCGTCGAGGTTCTGGGTGCTGCTCCTGCTCGCGGCGATCATCGCGACCGCGGGCGTCGTCTCGGATTCCACCGCGACGGTGATCGGCGCGATGATCGTCGCGCCGCTCATGACCCCGATCCTCGGCGTCGCGCTGGGGCTGGTCCTGGCAGAGCGGTCGCCTCTGCTGCGCAGCATGCTGCTGGTGCTCCTCGGCGCGCTGCTCGTGATCGCGGTCGGCTTCCTGATCTCGATGCTCGTGCATCCGGCCGACGACTACCTGGCCAACTCCCAGGTGCAGGCGCGCATCAACCCGCGCCTCATCGACCTCGTGGCCGCGCTCGCCACCGGCATGGTCGGGGCGTTCGCCCTCGTCCGCTCCGACATCTCCGACACCCTGCCTGGAGTCGCCATCGCCATCTCGCTCGTGCCACCGCTCGCGGTCGTCGGCTGCCTGCTCGAGGTCCAGCGCTACGACGACGCCGCGCACGCGTTCCTGCTCTTCGCCACCAACGTCGCTGCGATCATCGCGACCGGGACGCTCGTGCTGCTGCTCTACCGCGTGCGCGAGACCGCGCAGGACAGCGGTCTGGAGGTCGGGCGGCTCACCGGCTGGAGCCTCGTGACCGTCGCGGCGATGCTCGTCGTGGTCATCGTCCCGCTGGCCCTGGGCAGCGCGTCGGTCGCCAACGACCAGTCCCTCATCCGTCGCGCCCGCCCCATCGCGGAGGCGTGGGCCACCGCGGCCGGGTGGGACGTCACGCAGGTGGATGCGCAGCGCGGCTCGATCGTCGTCACGGCGCTCGGCCCGCCGCCGGAGGTCAAGCCGGAGCAGCTGCGCCAGGAGCTCAACGCCGCCGGCCTCGCCGACGCCTCGCTCACCATCCGGCTGGTCGTGGGCGGGACGCGCGTCTGCCCCGCGAACGGCACCACCTGCCAGACGACGGCCGAAGCGAGCGCCCAGACCAGCTGACCCCACCGCGATCTGCCCACCCTCTGGCCCTTTCCCGCGGCGTGTCGGCCTGGGAAAGGGCCACACGGTGGGCAAGAGCTGGTGTCAGCGGGGGGTGGGCGCGGGCGGTACGTCGTCCTTCGCGAGCCGGGCGTGCAGGTGCTCGTCGTGGCGCAGGCCGTCGCCGTAGACGAACGACTCGCGCGCGGTCCCCTCGAGGAGGTAGCCGCAGCGTCGGGCCAGGCGGCACGAGGCCTCGTTCTCGACCGCATGGAACAGCTCGATGCGCGCGAGCCCGAGCTCGTCGAACGCGTAGCGCGTCGCGACGTCGACGGCAGCGGCTCCGAGGCCGCGCTCGCGGCCGTCGGGCGCCATCCAGTAGCCGATCTCGCCCGTGCCGTGCGCGTCGTCGAGATGGTGCACCGACACCGCACCGATCACGTGGCCGTCGCGGTCGCGCACGACCCACGAGGCATGGTCCGCGGCCCACACCGCGCGGTCGGCGATCCAGAGCAGCGCGCGGTCGCGCGCGGACGTCCCCGGCCGCAGTACGCCGGGGTTCCACAGGGCGACATCGGGGTCGAGCAGCGCGCGAGCGACGGCGTCGGCGTCCGCGGGCACGCAGCCGTCGAGCACGTAGTCGCCGGCGCGCAGCGTCACCGGGGCTGTGGGGGGAGCGACCACGTCGTCAGACCGCGGGGAGGATGCGGCCGCGGACCTCGCCGAGGGCGAGCATGCCGCCGTCGGTCGCGGCTGCCTCGCCGCGGATCGTGACGACGTCGCCGTCCTCGAGGAACGTCACCTCGCCGAGGCCCTCCACGACGAGCGGCTCGCGACCGCCCCACGACAGCTCGAGGAACGAGCCGCGCTGGCCGACGTCGGGTCCGCTCACCGTGCCGCTCGCGTAGAGGTCGCCGGCGCGCAGCGAGGCCCCGTTCACCGTGAGGTGCGCGAGCTGCTGCCCCGGCGTCCAGTACGTCGTCGCGAACGGCGGGCGCGACACGACCGCGTGCGTGCCGCCGCGCTCGAGCTCGAGGGACAGGTGCAGGTCGAGCGACCACGGGTCGGGGTCGGCGAGGTAGTCGACGGGGGTCGGGTCCTGCTCGGGCGGCGCGACGCGCGCGGAGGCCAGCGCCTCGAGCGGGGTGACCCACGCGGACACGCTGGTGGCGAAGGACTTCGCGAGGAACGGCCCGAGCGGCACGTACTCCCAGGCCTGGATGTCGCGCGCCGACCAGTCGTTCACCAGGACGACGCCGAACACGTGCTCCGCGAAAGCGCTGGCGGGCACGCGGGTGCCGAGCGGCGACGGCGTACCGACGACGAAGCCGACCTCGACCTCGACGTCGAGGCGGCGCGACGGCCCGAAGACAGGTGCGTCCTCGTGCGGCGGCTTGCGCTGGCCGGTCGGCCGCACCACGTCGGTGCCGGAGACGACGACGGTGCCCGCACGACCGTGGTAGCCGATGGGCAGGTGCTTCCAGTTCGGCGTGAGCGCGTCGCCGTCGGGCCGGAAGATGCGGCCGACGTTCGTGGCGTGGTGCTCGGAGGAGTAGAAGTCGACGTAGTCGGCGACCGTCCACGGGAGCAGCGGCGTGGTGTCGACGAGGTGGAGCATCGCCTCGTGCGCCATCAGCTGCTCGGCGGGATCGGTGACGATCTCCTGCAGCCGGCGGCGTACGGCGGACCACTCGCGCTGCCCGCGCGCCAGCAGGCCGTCGAGGGAGCCGGCGTCGAAGACCTCGACCGCATGCGGGACGAGGCCGTCGAGCTTGCCCATGTCGTGCAGCCGTGCCAGCGAGAGCGCATGGTCGCCGATGCGCACCGCCAGCTCGGGGTGCCCCCCGGGCGTGGTGACCACGCCATAGGGCAGGTGCGCCGGGCCGTAGCCCGATCCGTCGGCTCCAGGGACCCAGCAGCTCACGAGTCCCCATCCTCGAACATGCCGAGCTCGCGAAGCGCGGCGACAGGCTCGTCGATCGAGCACGAGCCGAACGACGTGAACCGGGACCGCACGGCGCGCGCATCGGACGAGGCCAGGATCTCCAGCAGCGGCACGGCATCCCGCTCGGCGAGCACCGCGGCGACCGCCTCGACGTCGCCGCCGGAGACCGCGGTCGCCGTCGCCGTGAGGGCGTTGAGGAACCCGTGCTCCTCGAAACCGGTCGCCGGGTCGGTCCAGCGCACCGGGTGGTGCAGGCCCGCGGTGAGCTTGAAGGCGGCACCGACGCTCACGGCCGCCACGATGCGTTCGGCGAGCTCCTGCTCGCTCGGGTAGGCCGCCGCGGCGAGCCCGCCGGTGCGGAACTTCGCGCGCTCGGCACCGTCGGCGGCGATGGCCTGCAGCGCGTCGCGCCAGCCCGGCGCCCGCGGGATCTCGATCGCGGCAGGCAGCGCGAAGTCGAGCGACTCGAGGGTGACGGCGGCGCTCTCGCCGAGCGGGCCGTCGGCGGGGAGCGCGAGCTCGAGGCCGACGAGCTCGACCCGGTCGTCGTCGAGCAGCACGGCGCGGGCCTCGGCAGCCTCGACCAGACCGGTGTCGGCGACGAGCGCGAGGTCGAGCGGGTCGCTCGAGGGATCGGCGTCGAGGGCGTCGAGCAGCTCCGCCATCCGCGACACCGGGGCGAGGAACGGGCCGACGAGGACGCCGTGCGGGGCGCGCCGGTGGGCGCGGTGCGCGCGGACGGCGTCGGTCATCGGCGCGTCGCCGGGCGGGAAGACGGCGGCGTCGTCGACCAGCCCGACGAGCAGGGCCAGGGAGCGCTCCGGCGAGAGCCCGGCGCGGGCGGCGGGGGTTGA
>DASSQW010000138.1:0-2922 GCA_035702165.1 Candidatus Nanopelagicales bacterium | reverse complement strand
CGCTGGCGGCCTACCGCCGGGCCCGCACTCTGCTGGACGAGGAGCTGGGTGTGGAGCCGGGCTCTGCCCTTCAGGAGATGCATCGCCGGGTGCTGGAGCAGGATCCCGGCCTCGAGTCGGCGGGCGTCTCCTCGTTCCTCGCCGTGCGCGGCGCTGGCGGGGCCTACCCTGAGCCGGTGGCCCTGGTGGAGAGGGAGCACCTGCTCGATGCCCTGCGCGCGTGTCAGGACGACGCGGTCGCGGGCGAGGGCAGGCTCGTCCTCGTGCTCGGTGAGGCCGGGGCGGGGAAGTCCGCGCTGGCCCGTACCTGGGCCGCCGGTGCAGCCTCCCGCGCACGCGTGCTCTGGGGCGCGTGCGACCCGCTGTCCTCACCTCGACCTCTCGGCCCTGTCGTCGACGTCGCGCCGCACCTCGGTGACGCGGTGGTCGAGCTCCTGCGCAGCGGTGACCGCGACGGACTGTTCGAGGCGGTGCTCGTCGCCCTCGAGGCGCAGGGCCCGTCCGTCCTCGTCATCGAGGACCTGCAGTGGGCCGACATGTCCTCGATCGACCTGGTGCGGTTCCTGGCCCGGCGGGTCGGCAGCACCCACGTGCTCGTGGTGGTGACGTGCCGCGACGACGATCTGGACCGCTCAGACCCGGTCCGCGTCATGCTCGGCGACGTCGCGTCGCAGGCGGCGGTGCGTCGTCTCGAGGTCCCGCTGCTCTCCCGCGACGCCGTCGCCGCGCTGGCCGAGGGGAGCGGGCTCGACCCGGACGCGCTGCTGCGAGAGACCGGCGGCAACGCGTTCTTCGTGTCGGAGGTCATCGCCGCCGGAGGCACGAGCCTGCCGGCGTCTGTCCAGGACGCGGTGCTGTCCCGCGTGCACCGGCTCTCGCCGCAGGGACGGCTGGCGCTGGAGTGCGCGGCGGTCATCGGCGCGAGGATCGAGCCGACGCTGGTCTACGGCATGGCCGACGTGACGCCCGACGCGGTCGACGAGTGCGTGACGGCGGGGATGCTCACGTTCCAGGCACCGGCGTACGCATTCCGCCACGAGATCCTGCGGCAGGCCGTGCTGTCGGGCGTGACGCCCGGCCGGCTCGGTGCGCTGCACTGGCAGGCGCTGGACCGGTTGCGCAGCATCCCGATGTCGCCGCGGCCCTACGCCCGTCTCGCCGAGCACGCCGTGATGGCGGGCGACGGGCCGGCCGTGCTCGAGTTCGCCGTAGCCGCAGGCGATACGGCGGCCGCGCTGTCGTCGCACCGTGAGGCGGCCTACCAGTACGGCCGGGCCCTGGAGCATCTGCAGCTGCTCGACCGCGACGCGCAGATCGAGCTCCTCGGCAAGCGTGCCGCCGAGTGCGCCATCGCCGACCAGCACGAGGCCGCGATCGAGGCGTGGACCGCGCAGCTCGAGCTGCTGGAGGGGTCCGGTCGAACCCTCGAGATGGTCGATGCGCTGCTCGGCATCGACGAGTCGCGCTACACCATCGGCGACAACTCGGCCGGGGACGTGTACGTCGAGAGGGCACTGGCCCTCATCGGCGACGGACCGCCGTCCGCCCAGCACGCGGGATGCCTGCTGCGCAAGGGTGTCCGGCTCCTGCGCGAGTCGCGCGACCAGGAGGCGCTGCCGTGGCTGGAGCGGGGCACGGACATGGCCGAGGCTCTCGGCGCGGCCGAGGTCTTCGCGCTCGGTCGCGCCCGCCAGGGCATCGCACACTTCACGCTCGGCGACCACGCGCGCGGCCGCGCCGAGGTGCGCGAGGCGCTGGCGGTGGCGAAGGAGAACGACCTCCGCGACCTCACCGGGCGGCTGAGCCAGACCACTGCCTCGCTGACCTGGATGGACTTCGAGCTCGACGAGGCGCTGGCCGAGATGCAGGAGGCGGAGCGCTACACCGCCGAGCACGACCTCCACGGTCACCTCATGTGCGTGCTCGCGACCGAGATCACCTGGAAGCTGGACCTCGGCCGATGGGACGAGGCGCAGGCCGAGGCCCACGACCTCCTCTACGTGCGCAACACGGGTCGGGCGAGCCGGATCGAGCCCCTCATGGCCCTAGGGATCCTGGCTGCTCGCCGCGGTGACCGCGAGGTCGCGTGGGTGAACCTCGACGAGGCGCGCGACTACATCGCCAAGACCCAGACGCTGATGTACCAGGGCTTCGTCATGACGACCCGCGGCGAGGCGCACCTCCTCGAGGACGACGTCGACGCGATCCGTGCCGAGGTGCTCCCGTGGTACGAGGAGGCGGTCCGGCTCGGGGAGGAGGAGCTCACCGCCGACCTCGGGATGCTCGTGTGGCGTGCCGGCCTCATCGACTGCCCGCCCGAGCACGTGCGCGTCCCCGAGCTGTGGTCGATGACGGGGCGGCACCGCGAGGCGTCGGACTTCTGGCTCCGCGCAGGGGCGCCGTACCGCGCGGCCTGGGCGCTGCTCGACAGCGACGACGAGATCGACGTCCGTGAGGCGCGCTCGCGCTTCGACCAGCTCGGGGCGACGGTGCTCGTCGCCCGCTGCGACGCGCGGCTGCGCAGCATCGGCGCGAAGGTGCCGCGGGGTGCCCGTGCGAGCACCCGAGCCAACGTGGGCGGCCTGACCGATCGCGAGTCCGAGGTCCTCGACCTGATCGCCGAAGGGCTGCGCAACGCCGAGATCGCCGCGCGCCTGCACCTGTCGGAGAAGACGGTGGCCCACCACGTCTCGGCGATCCTGCAGAAGCTCGGCGCATCCTCGCGCACCGAGGCTGTGCGCCGCGTGCGCGACCTGACCGCGGCCGTCTGAGCACGCAACCTGGGCAGTCCCGCTCGTCAACATGGGCAGGGACTCCGATGCCGCTCCGGGGCAGGGTCCGGCGTACTGGACCCGACGGGCCGGCAGGCGGTCCGCGAGCAGCAGGAGGACCGATGCCCCGCTACCTGGTCGAGCGCACCTT
>DASSQW010000137.1:0-13191 GCA_035702165.1 Candidatus Nanopelagicales bacterium | reverse complement strand
GTATTCGTCGACTCCGCCGACGAGGTGGCGCAGCGTGCCGTCGCCGAGCAGCGCGTACAGGTCGTCGGTGGTGCGCTCGAGGAAGTAGCGGTCGTGGCTGACGACGACGAGCGTGCCGGGCCAGGTGTCGAGCAGGTCCTCGAGGACCGTGAGCATCTCGACGTCGAGGTCGTTGGTGGGCTCGTCGAGCAGCAGCACGTTCGGGCCGCCCACGAGCAGGCGCAGCAGCTGCAGGCGCCGGCGCTCGCCTCCGGACAGGTCGCCGAGCCGCGTCGAGAGCTTGTCGCCGACGAAGCCGAAGCTCTCCAGGAGCGACTGCGCCGAGACGGACCTGCCCGTCTGCCCTGCAGCGACCGAGGTGCGCGCGTTCCAGGTCGGGCTCGAGGCGTCGCGACCACCCACGTCGACGTAGTTCGCCTGCCGCTGCACCGACTCGAGCACGCGCTCGGCCGGGTCGATCTCGGCGAGCGCCTGCGACAGGTGCGCGACGTTCACGGTCTGGCCCACCCGCACCGAGCCGCCACGTACGTCGGGCGGCGCCCACGGGTCGCCGACCGCAGCACCCGCCTCGTCCGGCCCGAGGTCGAGCTTGCCGTCGTGGGCGGCATTGAGGAGACGCAGCAGGGTGGTCTTGCCGGCGCCGTTCGCGCCGAGCACGCCGACCCGGTCGCCGGGGCCCAGCCGCCAGGTCTGCTCGCGCAGCACCGGCGCGGCTCCGACGGCCGGCGCGAGCGTGACGACCTCGAGGTCGTAGACCTGCTTGCCGAGTCGCTGCGTCGCGAACTTCTCGAGCGCGAGGCGGTCGCGCGGCGGCGGCTCGTCGGCGATCAGCGCGTTCGCGGCGTCGGTCCGGAACTTGGGCTTGCTCGTGCGCGCCGGCGCGCCGCGGCGCAGCCACGCGAGCTCCTTGCGCAGCAGGTTCTGCCGACGCTCCTCGCTCGCCGCGGCCTGCCGCGACCGCTCGGCCTTGGCCAGCACGTAGGCGGCGTACCCGCCGTCGTAGCGCTGCACGCTCGCGTCGACGACCTCCCAGGTGTCGGTGGCGACGGCGTCGAGGAACCAGCGGTCGTGCGTGACGGCGACGAGCGCACCGCGTCGAGGCGCAAGATGCCCGGCGAGCCAGGTGATCGCCTCGACGTCGAGGTGGTTGGTCGGCTCGTCGAGGATGAGCAGGTCCGGGTCCTCGACGAGCAGTCGCGCCAGACCTGCCCGCCGCTTCTCGCCGCCCGACATCACCCCGACCGGGGTCGCGAGGCCGTCGGGGTACGCCGCAGCGTCGACCCCTCCGAGCAGGCCGTCGAGGACGTCGCGCACCCGTGGGTCGCCGGCCCACTGGTGCTCGGGGCGGTCGCCGACGACGACGTCGCGCAGCGTCGCGGCGGGGTCGAGATCGTCGCCTTGCGCGAGGCACCCGATCGTGACCGAGCCGGCCCGGATCACGCGCCCGCTGTCGACCGGCTGGTCGCCGGTGAGCACGCGCACGAGGGTCGTCTTGCCGCCGCCGTTGCGACCGACGACGCCGATACGCGCGCCCTCCGTGATCCCGACGGTGACGTCCTGCAGCAGGGTCCTCGTGCCGAGCGAGGTGCTGACGTTCTCGAGCGCGACGTAGGTGACCGGTGGCATCAGGCGACGTCTCGCTGGTCGACCACGCGCGCGCCCTGCACGGGTCCGTGAGCGCGGCGTACCGTCCGGCAGACACCCGAGGCCGTGAACGCGACGGCGAGGTCGAGCGCATGCTCGTCGTCGCGCGCGAGGAACGCGCACGTCGGGCCGCTGCCCGAGATGAGCCCACCGAGCGCGCCGTACTCGTGGCCCACGCTGAGCACGTGCGCGAGGTGCGGGCGCAGCGACATCGCCGCGGGCTGCAGGTCGTTGTGCAGCGCCTTCCCGAGCGCGTGGGGATCGCCCTGGCGCAGCGCAGCCATCAGGTCGTCGGGCACCTCCGGGTCGGCTACGACCAGTCCCTCGCGCAGCCGGTCGAACTCGCGGTAGACCGCAGGTGTCGACAGCCCGCCCTCGGCCAGCACGATCACCCAGTGGTAGGTGCCGCGGACCATCGCGGTCGTGAGCTCCGTGCCGGTGCCGGTGCCGATCGCCGTGCCGCCGTGCAGCGAGAACGGGACGTCGCTGCCGAGGGTCGCCCCGACCTCGTAGAGCTCGTCGCGCGTCATGCCGAGCTCGTAGAGCGCGTCGATCGCGACGAGCGCTCCCGCGGCGTCGGCGCTGCCGCCGGCCATGCCGCCGGACACCGGGATCCCCTTGCGGATGGTGAGCGAGACGTCGGCCGACCCGCCGAGCTCGAGCATCGCCTCGACGGCCTTGGCCGCGAGGTTGCTCCCGTCGACCGGCACCTCCTCGGACTGCTCGCCCTCGACCACGATCTGCGTGCCGGAGCCGGGCGCCAGCGGGGTCGCGACGAGGTCGTCGTAGAGGCTCACGGCGTGGAAGACCGTGGCCAGGTCGTGGTAGCCGTCGTCGCGGCGCGGGCCGACGGCGAGAGCAAGGTTGACCTTCGCCGGGGCGCGGACGGTGACGGACGCGAGCACCTGTCGAACCTATCCGCTGACCGGGCCTCAGGCAGGGCGGGCTGCGGCGATCCGCGCGAAGGCGGCGACGTCGAGCTGCTCGCCCCGCACCGACGGGTCGACCCCGGCCGCGCGCAGCACGTCCTCGGCCGCGGTCGGCGACCCGGCCCACCCGGCGAGCGCCGCGCGCAGCGTCTTGCGCCGCTGTGCGAAGGCGGCGTCGACCACGGCGAAGACCTCCCCGCGCGAGGCCGTGGTCCCCGGGGGCGCGGTGCGCGTCAGCGCCACGAGACCGCTGTCGACGTTGGGCGCCGGCCAGAACACCGTGCGACCCACCGTGCCGACGCGCGCGACGTCGCCGTACCAGCGCGCCTTCACGCTGGGTACGCCGTACACCTTCGACCCCGGCCCGGCCGCGAGCCGGTCGGCCACCTCGAGCTGCACCATCACCAGCACCCGGCGGATGCTCGGGAACACCTCGAGCAGGTGCAGCAGCACCGGGACGCTCACGTTGTAGGGCAGGTTCGCGACGAGCGCGGTCGGAGCGTCGCCTGGGAGCCCGGTCACGCGCAGGGCGTCGGCGTGCACGACGTCGAGCCGCTCCACGAGGTCGGGGCGCCGTTCGGCGACGGTTCCCGCGAGCGCGGGGGCGAGCAGGTCGTCGATCTCGATCGCGACGACGCGGCGCACCTCCGGCAGCAGCGCCAGCGTGAGCGACCCGAGTCCCGGGCCGACCTCGATGACGACGTCGTCAGCACCGACCTCGGCAGCGCGCACGATGCGCCGCACGGTGTTGCCGTCGATGACGAAGTTCTGGCCCTTCTGCTTGGTCGGGTGCACACCGAGCTCGTCGGCCAGCCGACGTACGTCGGCCGCGCCCAGCAGCCCGTCGTCGCCCATCCCCGCACTCTCCCGCATCGACCGTCCCCTCCGCACACCGCCCTCGTGCCGCTGCGCGCGCGACTGTGGCAGGGTCGCTCGCATGCTCACCCGCGACGCCCTGCTCGCCTCGCTGGCCCGCGACCAGGCGGCCTTCTTCGAGCTCATGCGCGACGCCGACCTCACCGCACCCGTCCCCGACTGCCCCGGCTGGACCCTCGCGGACCTCGGCGGCCACCTCGGCTCGGTCCACGGCTGGGCGCGCGGCGCGGTGGAGACCGGCGCGCCGCCTGACGAGCCCGTCCCGCCGGCGGATCCGTCGCGACTGCCCGACTGGTACGCCGACCAGGCGGCCGCACTGCTCGACACCCTGCTCACGACCCCGTCCGGCACCGAGTGCTGGACGTTCGGACCCAGGCCGCGCACCGTCGACTTCTGGGTACGCCGCCAGCCGCACGAGACCGCGATGCACCTGCGCGACGCACGGCGCGCCTCCGGCGTCGACCGGCCGATCGAGCCGGCGCTCGCGGCGGACGGCGTCGACGAGGTCGTGACGATGTTCGTCCCGCGACAGATCCGACTCGAGCGCATCGCGCCGCTCGACACGGGCGTCCGGCTGGTCGCCACCGACGTCGAGGCCGGGCCCTGGCTGCTCGGCGGCGACGGCTCGGCGCACGCCGCCACGGTCACGGGCAGCGCCGAGTCGCTCCTGCTCTGGCTCTGGCGGCGCGACGGTCACGATCTCGCGGTCGAGGGCGATGCCACCGCGGTGGCCGCCGCGCACGCCGTCGCCCTCACGCCCTGACGGTCGCGGACGTGCGGCACCGGTGGGGCGCTCAGAGACCGCGGATGAAGAAGCGCCAGACGAACCAGGTGAGTCCCAGCACGAGCAGCCAGCGCACGATGCGCAGCCCGACGTCGGTGGCCGGCCGCGTCCTCGTGGCGGGCAGGCTGCTGGCGTAGCTCGGCCGGCTGGCCGCGGGGGATGTCGACGTTGCCCGGCCCTTCGGCGCGAACGCGGCCGGCGGGGCCGCCGGCGGGACGCGCCTGGTCGGGACCTGCGGCGCGCGCCGGAGCCTGTCCACCGACGTGGCGCGACCGCGCAGAACCTCGAACGCCGTGGGTGCGTCGTCCAGGCCCGTGAGCGCGAGACCGCCGTCGGCGACGCGTCGGGCGTCCTGACGGGCCAGCCGCGCGAGGGACTCGTCGATCGACTCGGTGGCCGGCATCGTGAACGCGCCGTCGCCGAGGTCGTAGTCGTTGCTCGCCATGGAACCTCCCCGCCTCGACCACCACTGTCCCCGTCGTCAGCGGGCGGTGGCAAGGCCGCGCGAGGTCACCAGTCGCCGAAGACCGCGTGGGAGTTGGCCCACAGCGCGGCGCAGAGCTCGTCGACCTCCACCTCGAGGGTCGCGGCCATCTCCCGGACCGTGAGCGGCACGAGGTAGGAGGCGTTGGGCCGCCCGCGGTACGGCGTCGGCGTGAGGTAGGGCGCGTCGGTCTCCACCAGCACGCGGTCCAGCGGTGCGACGGCCAGCGCCTCGCGCAGCGGGACCGCGTTCTTGAAGGTGACGGTGCCGGCGAAGGACAGGTACCAGCCGCGGTCGGTGCACAGGCGCGCCATCGCGGCATCGCCGGAGAAGCAGTGGAACACCACGGTCTCCGGGGCACCCTCGTCCTCGAGCACGCGGACCACGTCGTCGTGCGCGTCGCGGTCGTGGATCACGAGCGCCTTGCGCAGCCGCTTGGCGAGGTCGATGTGGCGCCGGAACGACTCCTCCTGGACCGCACGGCCGTCCTCGCCGGTGCGGAAGAAGTCGAGCCCGGTCTCGCCGACCGCCCGCACGCGTTCGGCGCCCGCGAGCGACTCGATCTCGTCGTACGCCGCGTCCAGCGCTGCGCGACCGCCGGCCTCGAAGATCCGCGGCGCCTCGTTCGGGTGCAGCGACACGGTCGCGAGGACGGCGGGGTGCGCGTCTGCCGCAGCCACGGACCAGCGCGACGACGGGAGGTCGCACCCGATCTGCACGATGCGCGACACCCCGACCTCGGTCGCCCGCGCGACGGCGTCGTCGACGCCCAGCCACTCCGCACCGGCGTCGCCGTCGGCGATGTCGAGGTGGCAGTGGGTGTCGACGACGGGCGAGGGCAGCGGCTCGGGCAGCGGCGGGCGCTGCAGCTCGCGCGAGTGCCCGCTCTCCTGCGCGCTGGCGCGGGAGCGCACCGGCTCGTCGGTCGATCCCATGCGCTGCGCCCGCGTCAGGACGCGGGCTCCTCCAGACGCGGGAAGAGGATCGCGCCCTTGGTGATCGTGGCGCCGGCGGGGAGCTGGCCCCAGCGGGCGGCGTCGAGCACGGGCTGCTCGCCGATCGGTCCGAGCGCAGCCTCGGCCCCGAGCTGCTCCCAGATCGATGCGGTGGCCCTCGGCATCACCGCGTGGTGCAGCACCGCGATGGCGCGCAGCGACTCGCAGATCGTGTAGAGCACGGTCGCGAGGCGCTCGGCGTTGGCCGGGTCCTTGGCGAGCGCCCACGGAGCCTGCTCGGTCACGTAGAGGTTCACGGCGTCGACGTACGACTTCACGGCGCCCGTCGCGCTCTGGAAGTCCAGGCGCAGCATGGCCTCGTCGGCCACGGCGACCGTTCCCTCGAGGTGGCGCTGCAGCGCGAGCTCGGCCTCGTCGGCCTCGGCGGGCGCGGGCAGCACGCCGTCGAAGTACTTGCCGACCATCGCGGCACCGCGCGACGCCAGGTTGCCCAGGCCGTTCGCGAGCTCGGCGGTGTAGCGGGCGCTCATGTCCTCCCACGAGAACGAGCCGTCGGAGCCGAACGTGATCGAGCGCAGGAAGTAGTAGCGGAACGCATCCGAGCCGAAGGTGTCGATGATCTGGCTCGGCGCGATGCCGGTCAGCTTGGTCTTGCTCATCTTCTCGCCGCCGACGAGCAGCCAGCCGTGCGCGAACACCTGCTTCGGGAGGGGGAGCTCGGCGGCCATCAGCATCGCCGGCCAGATCACCGCGTGGAAGCGCAGGATGTCCTTGCCGACGAGGTGGACGTCGGCGGGCCACGTCGACGCGAACTGCTCCGCGCCCGGAGTGCCCGGCTCGTCGCCGAGCCCGACGGCCGTGGCGTAGTTCAGCAGCGCGTCGAACCAGACGTAGACGACCTGGCTCGGGTCCCACGGCACCGGGATGCCCCAGTCGAACGTGGAGCGAGAGATCGAGAGGTCCTGCAGCCCGCTGCGCAGGAACGACGTCACCTCGTTGTAGGCGCTCTGCGGCTGCACCGCGAGCGGGTTCGTCTCGTAGTGCGCGAGCAGCCGCTCGGCGTACGCCGACAGCCGGAAGAACCAGTTGGTCTCGCTGACCTGCTCGACCGGGCGGCCGTGGATCGGGCACACCTTCTGGCCGTCGTACTCGCCCTCGCCGTCGAGGAGGTCACCGGGGAGCTTGAACTCCTCGCACGCGACGCAGTAGGGGCCGTCGTACTTGCCCTCGTAGATCTCGCCCCTGTCCTTGAGCGACTGCAGGAAGCGCTGCACGCGCTCGGTGTGGCGGTCGCTGGTGGTGCGGATGAAGTCGTCGTTCGCGGCGTCGATGGTCTCCAGCACCGGGAGCCATGCGGTCTCGACGAGGCGGTCGGCCCACTCCTGCGGCGCGACGCCGTTGGCCTCCGCCGTGCGCATGACCTTCTGCCCGTGCTCGTCGACGCCGGTGAGGAACCAGACGCGCTCGCCGCGCTGCCGGTGCCACCGGGTGAGGACGTCGCCGGCCGTCGTCGTGTACGCGTGCCCGATGTGCGGTGCGTCGTTGACGTAGTAGATCGGCGTCGTGAGGTAGAAGGCCTTGTCGCTGGACACGCCTCGATCCTACGGGCGCAGCACGTCCGCCTCCGAGGGCGTATCCGCCGTCACCGGGGATCGGGCCGCTCGGCAGAGCCCTTCTTGGCGGCGACCAGGGCGTCGTAGGCGGCCTTCTTGTCGATGCCGTACGCCGCGGCGACGGCGGCGAGCGCAGCCTTGCGCGGGTCACCCCCCTCGGCGGTCGCGACCGGCGCGCTGCCGGGCGGGGCACCGCGGACCACCACGGTGATCTCGCCCTTGACGCCCTCGGCAGCCCAGGCCGCGAGCTCGCCGAGCGGGGCGCGGCGGACCTCCTCGTAGGTCTTGGTCAGCTCGCGGCACACCGCCGCGGGGCGGTCCGCCCCGAACGCCTCGGCCAGCGCGGCGAGCATCTCGGCGAGCCGGTGCGGCGCCTCGAAGAAGACCAGGGTGCGGGTGTCGTGGGCCAGCGCCGCGAGCGCGCGCGAACGCTCGCCCGCCTTGCGCGGCAGGAAGCCCTCGAAGGCGAAGCGGTCGACGGGCAGCGCGGAGAGGGCCAGCGCCGTGAGGACCGCGCTCGGCCCGGGCAGCGCGGTCACCGGCAGCCCCTCGCCGCTGGCGGCGGCCACCAGTCGGTAACCCGGGTCGCTCACGCTCGGCATGCCGGCGTCGGTCACGAGCAGCACGGAGAGCCCCGAGCGCAGCGCCTCGAGCAGCTCGGGCAGGCGGGCTGTCTCGACCGCGTCGTAGTAGGAGACGACCCGGCCGGAGAGGGTCACCCCCAGGTCGGACGCGAGCCGCCGGGTGCGCCGGGTGTCCTCGGCCGCGACCACGTCAGCGCTCGCCAGGGCCTCGCGAAGTCTCGGAGAGGCGTCGGACGGGTCACCGATCGGCGTACCGGCGACCACCAGCACGCCTGATCCCCGCAGGTCGGACACGGGATGCAGCCTGCCACGTCCTTATGCTGTGCGCGTGACGGCGACCCTGGAGCACCGTGCGCCCTCGGGCAGCCGGGCACCCCGCACCGAGAGCGAGCTCGCCGCACGTCTGTACCCGCCGATGCCCCACGACCGGGCTGTCGGCTGGTGGGTCACCATCGGCATCACGATCTTCGGCGGACTGCTGCGGTTCTGGGACCTCGCCAGCCCCAGAGCCGTCGTCTTCGACGAGACGTACTACATGAAGGACGCGTTCTCGCTGCTCCGCTGGGGCTACGAGAAGTCCTTCGCCGACAAGGCCAACGACAAGATCCTCGCCGGCGACGGCAGCTGGCGCACGCTCGACGTCTTCGGCGACGGCCCGGCCTTCATCGTGCACCCGCCGGTCGGCAAGTGGACGATCGCCGTGGGCGAGTACGCCTTCGGGCTCACCCCGTTCGGCTGGCGGTTCGCGACCGCGCTCGTCGGAACGATCCTGGTGCTGGTCACGGTCCGCGTCGGCCGCCGTCTCACCCGCTCGACCCTCATCGGCGGCATCGCCGGCTTCCTCGTCGCGATCGACGGCATGGCGATCGTGATGTCGCGCACGGCCCTGCTCGACGGCACCCTCGCGCTCTGGGTGCTCGTCGGCTTCGGCTGCCTGCTCCTCGACCGCGACCGGGTACGCCGGCACCTGGCCACGCAGGTGCTCAGGTTCTCCGACGACCACGCGGCACTGCGCGCGCTCGGGGTCGGCATCGGCCCGGGCACCGGCTGGCGGCCGTGGCGTTGGGCGGCCGGCTTCGCCCTGGGCATGGCCTGCGCCACGAAGTGGTCGGGCATCTGGTTCGTCGTGGCCTTCGGCGTCATGACGGTCCTCTGGGACTACGGCATGCGGCGGCTCATCGGCGTACGCACCCTGCAGGCGCTCGGGGGCGCCGCCCTCGAGGGGATCCTCGCGTTCGTCGCCATCGTGGGTACGGCGTCCGTGGTCTACCTCGTGTCGTGGAGCGGCTGGCTGCTCACCGACGGCGGCTACGACCGCAACTGGGCGGCCACGAATCCCGCATCGGGGGCGTGGGGCTGGGTGCCCGACAGCCTCAGGTCGCTGCTGCACTACCACGCGGAGATGCTCAACTTCCACACGCACCTGGACTCGCCGCACTCCTACCAGAGCAACGCGTGGGGCTGGCTGCTGCAGACGCGTCCGACGTCGTTCTGGTACGAGTCCTACGACCGCGGCGTCGCCGGCTGCACCGCCGACAAGTGCTCGGCCGAGGTCATCGCGCTGGGCAACCCGATCATCTGGTGGACCGCCACGATCGCCCTGCTGCACCAGAGCTGGCGCTGGTTCTCGCGCCGCGACTGGCGCTCGGGCGCCGTCGTCCTCGCGGTGCTCGCCGGCTGGCTCCCCTGGCTGGGCTTCCAGGGCCGCACGATCTTCACGTTCTACTCGGTCGCGTTCGTGCCGTTCCTCATCCTCGGCCTCGCGATGATGCTCGGCACCTGGCTGGGCCCGGCCGACGCCTCGGCGAAGCGGCGTACGGCGGGAGCGATCTACGTCGGCCTGTTCCTCATGGTCGCCCTGGCCGCGTCGTGGTTCTTCTACCCGATCTGGACCGGCGAGGTCATGCCCTACAACGCCTGGCACATCCGGATGTGGTTCCCCACCTGGGTCTGACGACCGATCCTCGGTACCAGGTCACGATCGTGTCTGGTCGTCCTCGTCGCATTCGGCACAACGGTGGATCGCGACGTACGGTGTAGTCCCACACGTCCCAGGGGTCACCGTGCCGCTCCGCATGCTCGTCCGTCCGGCCGCCGTCGCGGCCGCGGCTGCGCTGCTGCTGTCGGGCTGCGCGGGCTCCGGGTTCGGCTTCTCGGCCGGCGACGGCGCGAGCCCCTCGGAGTCCGGGCCGTACGTCGCCCCCACGCTGACGGCCACGCGCCCCGCGCCCTTCGACCAGCCGCTGCACGTCGCAGCGTCCAAGGGCGGCATCTCCGCGATCACCGTCACCGAGGTCGAGAGCAAGGACCAGCTCACCGGTGTGACCGGCGCCGGCGGCAAGGAGTGGGTGAGCGACGAGCCGCCCAAGCCCGGTGCGAAGTACGCCGTCAGCGCGACGGTCGTCGACGGCGACCACACCTCGCAGGTGCGCCTCGCGGTCCTCGTGTCGGCCGTGCCGGCCGCGCAGAAGATGAGCTTCGGGATGCTCCCCGGCAGCAACCGCACGGTCGGCGTCAACGCGCCCGTCGTGATCCGCTTCGAGCACAAGGTGACCAAGAAGGCCGACGTCGAGAACGCGCTGACCGTCTCGTCGACCACACCTGTGGAGGGCTCCTGGCACTGGGTCAGCTCGAGCGAGCTGCACTTCCGCCCGAAGAACCCGTGGCCGGCGCACACGCAGGTGCGCGTCGAGGCGCTGTTCGACGGGCTGCAGATGAGCGACACCCGCTGGGGCACGCGCGACGTCACGGCGAGCTTCCAGACCGGCGATGCGCACGAGGTGTTCGTCGACGACAAGACCAAGACGTTCACGCTCAAGGTGAACGGCAAGGTGAAGTACGTCTGGCCCACGAGCCTGGGGCGCCCGGAGTACGAGACGCGCACCGGCAACTACATCGTGCTCGAGCGCGACCCGCTGCGGGAGATGACCTCCTGCGCCGCGAAGATCACCTGCGACAAGGCCAGCAAGGACTACTACGACCTGCAGGTGCAGTGGGCCACCCGCCTGTCGTGGTCGGGCACCTTCATCCACGCCGCGCCCTGGTCGGTCGCGAAGCAGGGCCTGGTCGACAGCTCGCACGGCTGCATCCACCTGACCATCGACCGCGCCAAGACCTACTTCGACCAGGCGCTGTACGGCGACATCGTCCACGTGCTGCGCACGAGCCGGCCGATCGACGACCTCGTCGCCAAGGGCGACCCGGGCGCCAGCGACTGGAACCTCACGTGGGAGCAGTACGTCAACGCCTCCGCGCTCGGCCACAGCATCACGACGCAGCTGCTCACCGACCCGGTCGCGATGCCCACGGCGAACCCGACGCCGTCGGTCACGGCCACGCCGTCGTACAGCCCCAGCGCCTGAGTCCCGACGTCAGCGCACCGTAAGGACTCCCTCTCGCGCAGCAGCGCTGACCGGGGGATGCTCGGGGCGTGACGAACCTGCTCGACGATCCGGCGATGCCCGCCGTTCGTCGCGGACGCGCTGCCCTCGTCGGCGGGCTGGGGGCAGCCCTCGGCCTGGTCGCCGCCGAGCTGCTGGCGCTCCTCCTCCCCGGCCGGGTGTCGGTGGTCTCGGCGATCGCCGACCGCGTGATCGAGGCGATGCCCGCGGCCCCGCGCGAGGTCCTCGTCGGCGCGGTCGGCACGCTCGACAAGCCGCTGCTCGTCGTCGGCATCGTCGCTGTGGTGATCGGCGGCGGTGCGCTGGTCGGCGCCCTCTGCGCCCGCCGCCCCGATCGTGCGACGTGGTGGTTCGCGGGCGCCGCCGTCGTGGCCTTCCTCGTCGCATGGAACCTGAGCAGCGCCGACGTCGTGCCGCTGCTGCTCGAGTGCGCCGTCGCGGCCGTCGTCGCCGTTCTGGTCTGGACGCGCTTCGGGCCGCAGCCGGTCCCCGCCTCCGCACCGGTCGGCGGCGAGGTCGACCGCCGCACGGTCCTGCGGACCACCGGCGTGCTCGGCGTCGTGGCGCTCCTCGGCGTCGGCGCGGTGGTGTGGGCGCGCCGCAGCACCACTGCCGCGGTCGACGCCGTCCGGACGACGCTGCGCCTGCCCGCGCCCACCGATCCGGCACCGCCCGTGGCGGCCGGTGCCACACCGGCGGTCGACGGCCTCGACCCCGCCGTGACGCCGAACTCCGACTTCTACCGGATCGACGTCGCGGTCACCGTGCCGACGCTGTCGACCGCCGACTGGACCCTGAGCATCGACGGCCGCGTCGACAGCCCGCTGACGCTGACGTGGGCGCAGCTGCTCGCGCGGCCGAGCATCGAGCGCGACATCACGCTGTGCTGCGTGAGCAACCCGGTCGGCGGACCGCTGGTCAGCACGGCGCGCTGGCAGGGCGTGCGGCTCACCGACCTGCTCGACGACGCCCGGGTGCACGACGACGCGTCGCTCGTGCTGGGCCGGTCGTCGGACGGGTTCAGCGCCGGCTTCCCGCGCGAGCTGCTGCGCGACGGCCGCGACGCGATGGTCGCCTACGCGATGAACGGCGAGCCGCTTCCTCTCGAGCACGGCTTCCCTGCGCGCCTCGTCGTACCCGGTCTCTACGGCTACGTGTCGGCGACCAAGTGGCTCACCCGCATCTCGCTCACGACGATCGAGGACGACACCCCGTTCTGGGTGGCTCGGCAGTGGCAGGCCGACGGCCGCATCCAGTCGGCGTCGCGCATCGACGTACCCCGCGACGGCGACACCGTCGCTCCGGGGAAGGCCGTCATCGCCGGCCGCGCGTGGCACCAGCACCGCGGGGTCGGCTCGGTGCAGGTGAGCGTCGACGGCGGTCAGTGGCGGGACGCCGCGCTGGCCGACTCGCTCGGTGTCGACGCCTGGCGGCTCTGGTCGCTGCCGTGGGACGCCACCGACGGCCCGCACCAGCTGCGCGTGCGGATGCTCGACACCGACGGCACCCCGCAGAACGAGGACGTGCACGACGTCTTCCCCGGCGCGAGCAGCGGCCTGCACACGATCCAGGTGACCG
This sequence comes from Candidatus Nanopelagicales bacterium, assembly GCA_035702165.1. Taxonomy (GTDB): domain Bacteria; phylum Actinomycetota; class Actinomycetes; order S36-B12; family CAIYMF01; genus Longivirga. The sequence continues at coordinate 342 of DASSQW010000137.1, read as the reverse complement.
TCTCCGGCTGAGGATCAGTCGTGCTGCGGCACCGGCGCGCCCGACCAGGCTTGGACGACCAGCCGATCGCCGATCGGTGCGGCGAGCACGACGTCGACGGGGCGGTCGACGGCGTTGGACGTGCACCCGCCAGGCCCGAGCTGCCAGGTCCACGGCGTGGGATAGGGCGGCGCATCGGGCCGAGCACCGAGGACCACCAGCTGATCGGTCTCGTAGACCTGCACCTTCCAGGGCAGCGTGTCGCAGGCACCGCCGACCACATGGACAGTCACGCCGGGCCCAGCACCCTGCACGAAGTTGATCGGTGTGTTCCCGTTCTCCCCCCAACGCTCGCCGATCCCG
>DASSQW010000136.1:0-7848 GCA_035702165.1 Candidatus Nanopelagicales bacterium | reverse complement strand
GCGGCTCGGTGTTCGTGCCGGTGCTTCTCGAGTGCGAGCTGGAGGAGCAGCTGCGACGGGTGGCGACCGAGGACCGGGTCGAGCGGCTGAAGCTGTCGGACCCCGACTACGCCCGCGAGTTCATCGCCGGCAGCGAGTTCTTCCGGCCGACCGGACCGACGTCGTTGGTGCTCGACACGACCCGTCGCAACCCGGACGACACGGCGCGGCTCATCGCCGAGCACGTGGCCCGGATGGACGCCGGCGGCGCGGCGTAACCCCGGCGGGCCGTCGACCCCCCGTCCGGTATCCTCATCGCGTGCGAACCGGACTCCTGCTTACCGGGCCGCACCGGATCCAGCGCCGCGGCTGAGCCCGCGGACCCGGTGCGGCTGACCCCTCCTGTGCGAGGGGTCTTCTCATGTCAGGGACCGGACACGAGCGACGAGGGACATTCGAGATGACGCAGACCGACACGTTCGACGCTGAGGGCCGCGAGGGCTACGACGTCCACGCCGTGCAGGAGAAGTGGCTGCCGGTCTGGGACGAGATCGCCCCGTTCCGCAGCGGCCGCCCCGACGACGCCCGCCCGAAGAAGTACGCGCTGGACATGTTCCCCTACCCGTCGGGCGACCTGCACATGGGCCACGCCGAGGCGTATGCGCTCGGCGACGTCGTCGCGCGCTACTGGGTGCAGCAGGGCTACAACGTCCTGCACCCCATCGGCTGGGACTCCTTCGGCCTGCCGGCGGAGAACGCCGCCATCAAGCGCGGCGCCGACCCGGTGAAGTGGACCGCCGCGAACATCGAGCAGCAGAAGAGCTCGATGCGCCGCTACGCGTGCTCGTTCGACTGGGACCGCGTGCTGCACACGAGCGACCCGGCGTACTACCGCTGGAACCAGTGGCTGTTCCTGCGCCTGTACGAGCGCGGCCTGGCCTACCGCAAGGACAGCAGCGTCAACTGGTGCCCCAACGACCAGACCGTGCTCGCCAACGAGCAGGTCGTGCATTGCCGCTGCGAGCGCTGCGACACGCTGGTAACGAAGAAGAAGCTGACCCAGTGGTACCTGCGCATCACCGACTACGCCGACCGTCTGCTCGACGACATGGCGCAGCTGGAGGGCCACTGGCCCGAGAAGGTGCTGCTGATGCAGCGCAACTGGATCGGTCGCTCGACGGGGGCGCACGTCGACTTCGAGATCGAGGGCCGCGACGAGCCGGTCACCGTCTACACGACCCGCCCCGACACGCTGTTCGGCGCGACGTTCTTCGTCGTGGCCGCCGACTCCGACCTGGCCGCCGAGCTGGCCGCAGGCACGCCTGCGCAGGGCGCGTTCGAGGCCTACCTGGAGGAGACCAAGCGGGTCACCGAGGTCGAGCGGCTGTCGACCGACCGCCCCAAGACCGGTGTCTTCCTGGAGCGGTACGCCGTCAACCCGGTCAACGGTGAGCGCATCCCGGTCTACGCCGCCGACTACGTGCTGGCCGACTACGGCACCGGCGCGATCATGGCGGTGCCGGCGCAGGACCAGCGCGACTGGGACTTCGCGACGACGTACGGGCTGCCGATCGTCCGGACCGTCCAGCCGCCGGAGGGCTGGGAGGGCGAGGCCTACGTCGGCGACGGTCCCGCCATCAACTCCGGCTTCCTGGACGGGCTGACCAAGGCCGACGCGATCGAGCGCATCATCGCGTGGCTGGAGGAGAAGGGCCTGGGCAGCGGCGCGATCAACTACCGCCTGCGCGACTGGCTGATCTCGCGCCAGCGCTACTGGGGAACGCCGTTCCCGATCATCCACTGCCCCTCGTGCGGCGAGGTGCCGGTGCCCGACGACCAGCTGCCGGTGGTGCTGCCACCGACCGAGGGCCTGGACCTGGCGCCCAAGGGCACGTCGCCGCTGGCCGGCGCCACCGACTGGGTCGACGTCCCGTGCCCGAGCTGCGGCGGTCCTGCGAAGCGGGACACCGACACGATGGACACGTTCGTCGACTCGTCGTGGTACTTCCTGCGCTACCTGGACCCCTCGCGCGACGACGTCCCCTTCGACGTCGAGCAGGCGCGCGAGTGGGCGCCCGTCGACCAGTACACCGGCGGCGTGACGCACGCGATCCTGCACCTGCTGTACGCGCGGTTCTTCACCAAGGCGCTGCACGACATGGGCATGGTCGACTTCGTCGAGCCGTTCACCCGCCTGCTGAACCAGGGCATGGTCGGCATGAACGGGTCGGCGATGAGCAAGTCTCGCGGCAACCTGGTCGCGCTGTCCGAGGAGCTGGAGAAGAACGGCGTCGACGCCGTGCGCCTGACGATGGTGTTCGCAGGCCCGCCGGAGGACGACATCGACTGGGCCGACGTGTCGCCGAGCGGTTCGAAGAAGTTCCTGTCGCGCGCGTGGCGCCTGTCGGGCGACGTCACCAGCGAGCCCGGAGCCGACGTGACGACCGGCGACCTGGGGCTGCGCCGCGCGACGGCGAAGTCGGTGCACGAGGCGGCGCAGGCGATCGAGTCGTTCCGCTTCAACGTCGCGGTCGCCAAGACGATGGAGCTGGTCAACGCCACCCGCAAGGTCATCGACACCGGCGCCGGCGGCGCCGACCCGGCTGTGCGCGAGGCGGCTGAAGCGGTGGCGATCATGCTGTCGCTCGTCGCCCCCTACACCGCGGAGGAGATGTGGTCGCGGCTGGGCCACCAGCCGCCGGTGGCGCTGGTCGGCTGGCCCGCCGTCGACGAGTCGCTGCTGGTCGAGGAGGCGGTCACCTGCATCGTGCAGGTCGCCGGCAAGGTGCGCGACAAGCTCGAGGTCGCGCCGTCCATCGGCGAGGACGAGCTGCGCGAGCTGGCGCTGGCGGCGCCCGGCGTCGTGAAGGCGCTGGACGGCAAGGGGATCCGCACGGTCATCGTGCGCGCGCCCAAGCTCGTCAACATCGTCCCGGCCTGACGGCCGAGCCGTAGGGTCGTCGGCATGGCTCGCGTCGCGTTGGTCACCGACTCGACGGCGTACCTGCCGCCCGACCTCGTCGCCTCGCGCGGGATCACGGTCGTGCCGGTGCAGGTCGTCGTCGGCGGCCAGGCCTACGACGAAGGCACGCAGATCAGCCCCCTCGAGGTGGCCGAGGCGCTCCGCGCGTGGAAGGTCGTGACGACGTCGCGGCCCTCGCCGGAGCGTTTCGCGCAGGCGTACGCCGCGGCCGCCGAGGCCGGCGCGACCGCGGTGGTGTCGGCGCACCTGTCGGGGGAGATGTCGGGCACGGTCGACTCAGCGGCGCTCGCCGCCAAGGAGGCGCCGATCCCGGTGCGCGTCGTCGACACCCGCAGCGTCGCCATGGCGATGGGGTTCGGCGTCCTCGAAGGCGCCCGCGCCGCGGACGCGGGAGCCGGCCCCGACGAGGTCGCCGAGGCGGTGCTGCGCCGGGTCGGGACGAGCAGCGCGCTGTTCTACGTCGACACCCTCGACTACCTCCGCCGCGGCGGGCGCATCGGTGCGGCGACCGCGCTCGTCGGCCAGGCGCTCGCCGTGAAGCCGATCCTCGAGCTGGTCGACGGCCACGTCGCGCCGCGGGAGAAGGTGCGCACCTCGGCGAAGGCCCTGGCGCGCATGGAGGAGCTGGTGGTGGAGCGGGCGGCCGGGCGGCCGTGCGACATCGCCGTGCACCACCTCGACTCGGCCGCGCGCGCCGAGACCCTCGCCGGCCACCTCGTCGCGCGCCTGGTCGACTCGCGCGTGCTGGTGAGCGAGGTCGGCGCCGTCGTCGGCGCCCACGTCGGTCCGGGCATGGTCGCCGTCGCGGTCTCGCCGCGCCCCGCGGGGTGACCGTGGACTCCCTGCTCATCGCCGTACCCGCGGGCACGTACGACGCCATCGTCGCGTTCCTCGTCGCCTGCCTCGCGGCGGCCGTGGGCTACGGCATCGGCGCGATCAACCCCGCCGCGATCATCGCGCGCGTGCGGGGCATCGACCTGCGCGCGGTCGGGTCGGGCAATCCCGGTGCCACCAACGCCGGCCGCGCGTTCGGCTGGAAGGTGGGCGTGCTGGTCGGCGTGCTCGACGGCCTGAAGGGCCTGCTGCCGGTGCTCGCCTTCGAGCTGCTCGGCTTCCCCGAGGCAGGGCTCGTCGCCGGCCTCGCGGCGGTCCTCGGGCACGTGACCTCGCCGTTCCTGCGCGGCCGGGGCGGCAAGGGGGTGGCGACCTCGCTCGGCGCGATCCTCGCCGTGCAGCCGATCTGGGTGCTGCCCGTGCTCGCCGCCTTCGGCGTCGGCTACGCCCTGACTCGTCGGGTCGGCCTCTCGTCGGTGGCGGCCGCCGTCATGCTCGTGCCGGCGGCGATCTGGAAGCACACGACCGATGCCCAGATCTGGTTCGCGATCGCCCTCACCGTGCTGGTCCTCGTGCGCCACCGCAAGAACCTCCTCGCCGCCCTCCGCCGCTAGCCAGTCGCCCGGCGACGGTGCCCCGGCGACGGTGCTCCGGGCCGCCTCGGACGGAGCCCAGGGTCCCCACCGGACCATCCGCGCCCGAGCACCGCCGGAGCGGGGCGACGTCTCGACCGACGCGCGCTGCGGTGCGCGCGGGGCCGTGGACGACGGGGTGTCGTCCCCAGACCTGCCGTTCCGCGGGTGCCGGGTCCAGGCCCGCTGCCTAGCGTGCGCGCGTGCTGCCGCTGCCCCGCCCCCGTCCGGATCCCGAGGCCGTGCGCGCGCGCCTGCGGGCGCTCGCCCAGGGTGCCTGGGGCGAGCTGCCCGAGCCGGCGGCGCTCGACATCACCGAGCTCGCCGCAGACCCTCGGCCCGATCTCGCGGTCGTCACGACGAAGGCGCCGCTGCGGACCGTCGTCCTCGCGGTCGCGGCAACCGCGGTCGCCACCTGGCTCGTCGTCCATCTGACCTCGGGCGGCGCGCCGTCGGCGGTCGAGGTCCTCCCCGGAACTCCGGTCGCGGTGTCGAGCAGCGCGAGCCCGTCCGGCTCGATCGTGCCGCCGGAGCCGGAGGTCGTGGTGCAGGTGGTCGGTCAGGTGCGCCATCCCGGTCTCGTGACGCTGCCCGCCGGATCCCGTGTCGCGGACGCCGTGCGGCTGGCCGGCGGGCTGGTCCATGGCGGCAGCAGCGGCGGCCTCAACCTCGCGCGGACGGTGGTCGACGGCGAGCAGATCGTGGTCGCCCCCGACGCACCCGTCGCGGTGAGCACGGGTGGCGCGGGCGGCGCGGGAGGCGATGTCGTCGACCTCAACGCAGCCACCGCGCAGGACCTCGACGCGCTGCCCGGCGTCGGGCCGGTGACGGCGGCCAAGATCCTCGACTGGCGGACCGCGCACGGGCGCTTCACGAGCGTCGACCAGCTGCGCGAGGTGTCGGGCATCGGGGCCAAGACCTTCGAGCGGCTCAAGCCGCACGTGCGGGTCTGAGATGGGGCTGCGTCTGGGTGCGCTGCTCTGGGCGACGACGGCGGTCGCGCTGCTCGGCACCGTGCGCGTCGGAGCGCTCGCCTGGGCGACGGTCGTCGTCGCATCCCTCCTGCTGCTCTCGCTGCTGGCGTGGCGGCGCCGCTCGCTGCTGCGGCCCGCCCTCGCGGTAGCGGCCGTCCTCGTCGCGGCGTCCGCGGTGGTCGCGTGGCGCGTCGTACCGCTGACCTCGTCGCCTCTGGGACCTCTCGGTGGGACCCGGGCGACGCTCGACGTCGCGCTGATCGCCACCGGGGATCCGAGCACGCGCAGCGGGCGCACGTCGGGGTCGCGTCGTACCGACGACGAGTGGCAGCTCGACGCCGCGCTCCTCTCGCTGCGCACCTCCGACGGCGCCACGGAAGTGGTCGACCTGCCGGTCCGCGTGCTCACGTCCGCTGACGTCGGCGCGGTCCTCCCCGGCACGCTGCTGACCGGCACGGCGCGGGTCCTCCCGGCCGACCCGCTGCGCGGGCGCGCAGCCACGCTGATCGTGCGCGACCTAGCCGTACGGGCGGGACCGCCTGCGGTGCAAGGGGTAGCGGGCGCGCTGCGCAGCTCGCTGCGCGCCTCGGTGGCACAGCGCCCGCGCGACGAGGCGGGACTCCTGCCCGGGCTCGTCGTCGGCGACACGTCCGGCGTGCCCGACGACCTCGACCGCGCGATGCGCGACTCCGGGCTCGCCCACCTCACCGCGGTCAGCGGCGGCAACGTCGCGGTCGTCGTCCTGCTCGCGCTCGCGGTGGTGCGTGGGGCCGGCGTACGCCGCGGCCGGCTGCAGGTGGTGCTGGTCGCCGCAGTGGTGGCGGCGTACGTCGTGGTCGCGCGGCCCGAGCCGTCGGTGGTGCGCGCAGCCGGGATGACCGCCGTGGTGCTCGGTGCGCTGCTGCTCGACGTCCGGGTGCGTGCCATCGACGCTCTCGGGATCGCAGTCGGAGCTCTGGTGCTGCTCGACCCCTTCCTCGCGCTGTCGGTCGGATTCGCGATGTCGACGGCAGCGACCGCCGGGCTGCTGCTGCTCGCCGGCCGCTGGCGCCCGCGGACCGAGGGGCCCTGGCCGGTACGGGCGTGGCGAGCCGTCGTCGCGCTGCTCGCGGTCAGCGCGGTGGCTCAGCTGGCGGTCGCGCCGCTCGTGGCGGGGATCGGGGGCGGCGTACCTCTCGGCGGCCTGGTCGCGAACCTGCTCGCGGAGCCCGCGGTCGGTCCGGCGACGGTGTGCGGGATCGCCGCGGCCCTGGTCGGCACGGTCGCCCCACCGCTCGCCGCCGTGATCGCTCTCCCCGGCGCGTGGTCGGTCGGCTGGATCGCCCGGGTCGCTCGAGCCACCGCGGACTCGAGCCCGCCGCTGCCCTGGCCGTCGGGCTGGTGGGGCGCGCTGACGTTGCTCGCGGTGCTGCTCGTGGGCGCGCTCGGTGCGGTCGCGGCCCGTCGCGCCGGACCGCGGGTGGCGCGCACCTGCGCCGCGGTCGCGCTCGTGGGCGGTGCGCTCGTCGCGGCGCCGCCGACCGCCCTCCCTCGCGCCGAGGTCTGGCCGCCGGCCGGGTGGCGGATCGTGATGTGCGACGTCGGCCAGGGCGACGCCACCGTCCTCGCCACCGGGCCGGGGGAGGCGGTGGTCGTCGACGTCGGTCCTGACGCAGTACTCCTCGACCGGTGCCTGCGGCGGCTCGGCGTCCTACGCGTGCCGCTGCTCGTGCTCACGCACTTCCACGCCGACCACGTCGAGGGTCTGCCGGGGCTGCTGCGCGGTCGCACGGTCGGCACCGCGCTGGTCTCCCCGCTCGGCGAGCCGCCGGGGGAGGCCGGCCGGGTACGCCGCTGGCTGCGCGATGCCGGCGTGCAGCTGCGCGTCGCGGCACCGGGCGACAGGTGGCAGGTGGGGCCGTTGTCGCTGCGGGTGCTGTGGCCGCTGCGGCTGCTGCTCGGTCAGGGGTCGGACCCCAACAACGCCAGCGTCGTGGTGCGCGCCGACCTCGGCGAGACCTCGGTGCTGCTGTGCGGCGACCTCGAGACGGCCGCGCAGGAGGCGGTGCTCGAGGCCGGCGAGGTCGGGCCGGTCGACGTCGTGAAGGTGCCGCACCACGGCTCGGCCAAGCAGGCACCGGGCTGGGCTACGACGACCCGGCCGCGCGTCGCGCTCATCGGGGTCGGCGTCGACAACGACTACGGCCACCCCTCGGCCCGCACGGTCGCCGACTACCGCGCCGTCGGCTCGGTGGTCGGACGGACCGACGTGGACGGCGACCTCGCCGTGGTCCCGCTCGACGACCGCGACGGCCTCGGCCTGGTCCGCCGAGGACGCTGAGGCGGGCCGGGCTGAAGGCGTCGGAGGGCCGTGGCATGCTCGCCTCACCATGACGCCTCCCGCCCAGCGCAAGGCCCCCGCCTCGACCGCGCCCGAGGCCGACCTCGCCGGCGCCCGGGCCGTTCT
>DASSQW010000135.1:0-8638 GCA_035702165.1 Candidatus Nanopelagicales bacterium | reverse complement strand
GCCCGCCTCGGTGTCGGGGATGCCGAGCTCCCCCGCGCGCTTGTCGGCCAGGGCGAGCAGCCGGCGGATGCGGCCGGCGATCGCGTCCTTGGTCATCGGCGGGTCGGCGAGGGCACCGAGCTCCTCGAGCGAAGCCTGCTGGTGCTCCATGCGCAGCCGACCGGCGTCGGCGAGATGCTCGGGCACGTCGTCGCCGAGGATCTCCAGCGCGCGATTGACCCGAGCTCCTGCGGCGACGGCGGCTCGCGCCGAGCGGCGGAGGTTCGCGTCGTCGAAGTTGGCGAGCCGGTTGGCGGTGGCCCGGACCTCGCGGCGCATCCGCCGCTCCTCCCACGCCAGCACCGACTCGTGCGCGCCGAGGCGGGTCAGCAGGGCCGCGATCGCGTCGCCGTCGCGGATCACCACGCGGTCGACCCCGCGCACCTCGCGCGGCTTGGCCACGATGCCGAGCCGGCGTGCGGCGCCGGAGAGCGCGAGCGCTGCCTCGGGGCCGGGGCAGGTGACCTCGAGCGCCGACGAGCGGCCAGGCTCGGTGAGCGACCCGTGGGCGAGGAAGGCGCCGCGCCACGCGGCCTCGGCGTCGCAGAGCGGTCCGTTGACGATCGCTGTCGGCAGGCCTCGCGCCGGGCGGCCGCTGGCGTCGACGAGGCCGGTCTGGCGGGCCAGCTGCTCGCCGTCGGTGTGCACGCGCACGAGGTAGCGGTTGCCCTTGCGCAGGCCGCCCGGGTGGACGACGGCGAGCTCGCTCGCGTGGCCGAAGACGTCCGCGATGTCCTTGCGCAGGCGACGGGCCGTGTTCGCGGTGTCGAGCTCGGCCTCGATGACGATCTTGCCGCCGACGATGTGCAGGCCGGACGCGAAGCGCAGGATCGTCGAGACCTCGGCCTTGCGGCAGCAGGGCTTGGTGACCTTGAGGCGCGAGAGCTCGTCCTTGACCGCTGCCGTCATCGCCATGGCGGGAATCCTGCCACCCGCGTCAACAACCCCCGCCGCCGCATCCCCTGGGCGCGACGCCCCCGCCGCCCGCCGTCGAGGGATGTCCAGGCACGCTGTGCCGGTTCGTGGACATCCCGACGCCGGGTCAGGGGGTGAGGGCGCCGCCGAGGGCCGAGGCCAGCAGGTCGGGGTCGTGGCGCGGCGAGCCGTCGCGGCTGGCGACGGGAGCGAGCACGAGCCGGCCGCCGAGGTGCTGCGCGGCCGCGGCCAGAGCCGGGATGTCGGTCACGTGGTCAGGATCGGCGAGGACGACGTCGACACCGAGGCCGGGGCACTGCGCCGCGAGGACCTCGAGGTGGTGCTCGGGCGAGAAGCCGTCGGTCTCCCCCGGCTGCGGGGCGAGGTTGAGGACGACGACGACGCGGCCCTGCGTCGCGGTGACGGCCGTGCCGATCCCGCGGACCTGCAGGGGCGCGAGCACGCTCGTGAACCAGGACCCCGGGCCGAGCACGATCGCGTCGGCGCCCTCGATCGCCTCGATGGCCTCCGGGCAGGCCGGCGCGTCGACCGGCTCGAGATGCAGTGACACGACCTCACCGGGCGTGGTGGCCACCTCGACCTGGCCCTCGACCCGCTCGAGCCGGGTGGGGTCCTCCGGGTGCAGACCGCGGACCTCGGCGACCACCTGCAGGGGCACGGTCGCCACAGGCAGCACCCGGCCGTGGGCCCCGAGCAGGGCCGCGACCCAGTCCAGCCCGGTGACGATGTCGCCGGTCTCCTCCCACAGCGCGGTGATGAGCAGGTTCCCGAGCGAGTGGCCGGACAGGTCGCCGCTGCCGGCGAACCGGTGCTGCACGACGCGGCTCCAGGTGCGGCCCCAGGTGTCGTCGCCGCAGAGCGCGGCCAGCGCCATCCGCAGGTCGCCGGGAGGTACGACGTCGAACTCCTGGCGCAGCCGGCCGCTCGATCCGCCGTCGTCGGACACGGCCACGACCGCGGTGACGTCGTCGGTCACCCGGCGCAGCGCGCGGAGGGTGGCCGCGAGGCCATGGCCTCCGCCGAGCGCGACGACCTTCGGACCCGATGCACCCGGCCCGCCGGAGCGGCCGCGCGGGTTCACTCGCGACCCAGGTCGCGGTGGACGACGAGCACCTCGACCCCGACCTTCACCAGCCGCGCGGCGAGGTTCTCCGCCATCGCCACGCTGCGGTGCTTTCCGCCGGTGCACCCGATGGCCACGGTGACGTAGCGCTTGCCCTCGCGCAGGTAGCCGTCGGAGACCAGGTCGAGGATCGCGGCCTGCCGGTCCAGGAAGTCGCGCGCCTCGACCGGCTCGGTGACGTAGTCGCTCACCGCGGGGTCGAGGCCGGTGAGCTCGCGCAGGTCGGGCACCCAGTAGGGGTTGGGCAGGAAGCGGACGTCGCACACGATGTCGGCGTCGACGGGGATGCCGTACTTGAACCCGAAGGACATCACCGTGGCGCGCAGCGCCACCTTCTCCTCGCCGCCGAACGCGGCGTCGACCTTGCGGCGAAGGTCGTGCACGTTGAGCGCCGAGGTGTCGATGACGAGGTCGGCCAGGGCGCGCAGGTCGCCGAGCAGCTCGCGCTCGCGGGCGAGGCCGTCGAGGATGCCGCCGGACTGCTGCAGCGGGTGCGGGCGGCGGCTGCTCTCGAAGCGGCGGACCAGCTCGTTGTCGCCCGCCTCGAGGTAGAGGATGCGCAGGTCGACCCCCTGCGCGCGGATGCCGGCGAGGCTCTCGTCGAGATCGTCGAACATGGTGCCGCCGCGGGCGTCGACCACGACGGCGAGCCGGTTGCCGGCGCGGTCCTCGCGCACCTCCTCGACCACCTGGGCGAGCAGCGCGGGCGGCAGGTTGTCGACGACGAACCAGCCCAGGTCCTCCAGCGCGCGGGCCGCGGTCGAGCGCCCCGCCCCGGACATGCCGGTCACGAGCAGCAGCTCGAACGCGTCGTCGGTCACCTGGTCCTCCGGGGCAGCGGCGTACGTCGGAAGCCTTCCACACCTCGCGCGGCCCGCCCGTCGGCGCGCCGCCCGACCCGAGCGTCAGTCGAGGATCTCGCCGGTCGCCATGTTCACGGCGGGGGTCGGCGCCGAGGCGGCGAGGGCGTCGAGGACGGACTGCGCGACGGTCGGGCCGATGCCGGGGACGGACTCGAGCTCCTCGAGCGATGCGGCGCGCAGCCGCTTGAGCGATCCGAACTGGCGCAGCAGCGCCTTCTTGCGTGCCTCGCCGAGGCCGGGGACGTCGTCGAGGATCGACTCGACCATCCGCTTGCCGCGCTTCTGGCGCTGGTAGGTGATCGCGAAGCGGTGGGCCTCGTCGCGCACCCGCTGCAGCAGGTAGAGACCCTCGCTGGTGCGCGGCAGGATCACCGGGTCGGGGTCGCCGGGCAGCCACACCTCCTCGAGGCGCTTGGCCAGGCCCACGATCGCGACGTCGGACACCCCGAGCTCGGAGAGCGCCGCCTGCGCCGCCTCGACCTGCGGCTGACCGCCGTCGACGACGAACAGCTGCGGGGGGTAGGCGAACTTGCGCGGCTTGCCGGTGACCGGGTCGATGCCGGGGTTCGGGTCGTCGGGGTCGTGGCGCTCCTCGAGCAGCCGGCGGAACCGGCGGGTGACGACCTCGGCGATCGACCGGGTGTCGTCGCTGATGCCGTCCTCGCTCCCGCGGATGGAGAAGCGTCGGTACTCCGACTTGCGGGCCAGGCCGTCCTCGAACACCACGAGGCTGGCGACGACGTCGGTGCCCTGCAGGTGGCTGACGTCGACGCACTCGATGCGCAGCGGCGCCTCGGCCAGGCCGAGCGCCTCCTGCAGCTCCTCGAGCGCCTGCGACCTCGAGGTGAGGTCGCCGGCTCGTCGGGTCTTGTGCAGCACGAGCGCCTGCTCCGCGTTGCGGGTGACGGTCTCGAGCAGGTCCTTCTTGTCGCCGCGCTGAGGGACGCGCACCTCGACGTGGGTGCCGCGCCGCTCCTCGAGCCACGCCACGGTCGTCGCCTCGTCGGTCGGTGGTGCCGGCACGAGGATCTCGCGCGGCACGGCGTCGGCGGTCTGGTCGCCGTAGAGCTGCTGGAGCAGGTGCTCGACCAGGTCGGCCGTGGAGACGTCCTCGACCTTCTCCACCACGAATCCGCGCTGGCCACGGATCCGGCCGCCGCGGACGTGGAAGACCTGGACCGCGGCCTCGAGCTCGTCCTCGGCCAGCCCGATGACGTCGGCATCGGTCCCGTCGCCGAGCACCACCGCGTTCTTCTCCAGCGCACGTTCGAGCGCGCGCAGGTCGTCGCGCAGCCGCGCCGCCCGCTCGTAGTCGAGCTCGGACGCGGCCGCCTTCATCTCGCGCTCGATGCGCCGGGTGTAGGCCGTGGTCTGGCCCGACAGGAACGCGACGAAGTCCTCGACGATGCGGCGGTGCTCCTCGGCGCTGACCTGGCCGGTGCACGGCGCCGAGCACTTGCCGATGTAGCCCAGCAGGCACGGCCGGCCGATCTGTCCGTGGCGCTTGAACACCCCGGCGCTGCAGGTGCGGGCGGGGAACACGCGCAGCAGCAGGTCGACCGTCTCGCGGATGGCCCAGGCGTGGGAGTACGGGCCGAAGTAGCGCACGCCCTTGCGCTTCTGCCCGCGCATGACGGTGATGCGCGGGTACTCCTCGTCGAGGGTGACGGCGAGGTAGGGATAGCTCTTGTCGTCGCGGTAGCGGACGTTGTAGCGCGGGTCGAACTCCTTGATCCAGGTGTACTCCAGCTGGAGGGCCTCGACCTCGGTGCCGACGGTGACCCAGTCGACCGACGACGCCGTCGTGACCATCGCCTGAGTGCGCGGGTGCAGCGCGGACAGGTCCTGGAAGTACGAGGCGAGCCGGCTGCGCAGGCTCTTGGCCTTCCCGACGTAGACGACCCGGCCGTGCGGGTCGCGGAACCGGTAGACGCCGGGAGCGTCAGGGACGGCTCCGGGTGCCGGTCGGTAGGTCGCGGGATCCGCCACGCGTGGTCAGCGCCTCATCGACTCAGGAGAGCGTGATGGTGTCGCCCGAGACCGCCATCGGTACGGCGGCGAGCGGCGCGGGCGCCGGGCCACCGATCACCGAGCCGTCGGTGATGGAGAACTGCGCACCGTGGCACGGGCAGTCGATCGCGCCCTGCGCCACCTGCGCGACCAGGCAGCCCTCGTGGGTGCACACGGCCGAGAAGGCCTTGTACGTGCCGGCGCTGGGCTGGGTGACGACGACCTGCACGTCGCGCAGGATCGTGCCGCCGCCCACGGGCACGTCGGAGGTCTTGACGGTGGTGCCCGCTGCGCTCGACGCCGGGCCCGCTGCGCCACCATCGTTGCGCCCGCTGCCGCACGCCGCGGTGACGGCCGCGGCCGCGACGACCGCGCCGCCGGTGACGAGCACCTGACGACGGCTGGGGCCGGCGGCGGCGGCGACGGGTTCGGGCGCGGGGGTGGTCATGCGAGGCTCCTGGGCTCGGGTGTCCGGCCCACCGTAGGTGCTCACGCCGCGCCCTTGCCGCCCCGGCGCGCAGCCCCGGCCGCGGTGCGGGACGTGCGCTTGGTCACGCGCTTGGCGGCCGCAGGCTCCGGCGTACCGAGGATGTCGCGCAGGAACCGCCCGGTGTGGCTGGCGGGGTGCAGCGCGACATCCTCCGGGGTGCCGGCGCACACGACGGTGCCGCCGCGCGTGCCGCCCTCGGGGCCCATGTCGACGATCCAGTCGGCGGTCTTGATGACGTCGAGGTTGTGCTCGATGACGAGGACCGAGTTGCCCTTGTCGACCAACGACTGCAGGACGCCGAGCAGCTTGCGGATGTCCTCGAAGTGCAGACCCGTCGTGGGCTCGTCGAGGACGTAGACGGTGCGGCCCGTCGAGCGCTTCTGGAGCTCGCTGGCGAGCTTCACGCGCTGGGCCTCGCCGCCCGACAGGGTCGTCGCCGGCTGGCCGAGGCGGACGTACCCGAGGCCCACCTCGACGAGCGTGCGGAGGTGGCGCGCGATCGGAGGGACCGCCTCGAAGAAGTCGAGCGCCTCCTCGATCGGCAGGTCGAGCACCTCGGAGATGGTCTTGCCCTTGAAGTGCACCTCGAGGGTCTCGCGGTTGTAGCGCGCTCCGTGGCAGACCTCGCAGGGCACGTAGACGTCGGGCAGGAAGTTCATCTCGATCTTGATCGTGCCGTCGCCGGCGCACGCCTCGCAGCGGCCGCCCTTGACGTTGAAGGAGAACCGACCCTGCAGGTAGCCGCGCATCTTCGCCTCGGGCGTCTCCGCGAACAGCTTGCGGATGTGGTCGAACACGCCGGTGTAGGTCGCGGGGTTCGACCGCGGCGTGCGGCCGATCGGGCTCTGGTCGACGTGGACGACCTTGTCGAGGTGCTCCATGCCGCGCACGCGACGGTGACGACCGGGCACCGAGCGCGCGCCGTTGAGCTCGCGCGCGAGCGAGGTGTAGAGGATGTCGTTCACCAGGGTCGACTTGCCCGAGCCGCTGACGCCGGTGACGGCGACGAAGCACCCGAGCGGGAAGGCGACGTCGACGTCCTGGAGGTTGTGCTCCTTGGCGCCCTCGACGATGAGCTCGCGGCCCGGGGTGATCGGACGGCGCACGGCGGGGATCTCGATGCGGCGGCGCCCCGAGAGGTAGGCGCCGGTCAGCGAGTCGGGGCTCGCGAGGAGGTCCTCGACCGTGCCGGACACGACGACCTGGCCGCCGTGCTCACCGGCGCCCGGGCCGATGTCGACGACCCAGTCGGCCTGGCGGATGGTGTCCTCGTCGTGCTCGACGACGATGAGCGTGTTGCCGAGCTCCTTGAGCCGCACGAGGGTCTCGATGAGCCGGTGGTTGTCGCGCTGGTGCAGACCGATGCTCGGCTCGTCGAGGACGTAGAGGACGCCGACGAGACCGGCCCCGATCTGCGTGGCGAGGCGGATCCGCTGCGCCTCGCCGCCGGCGAGGGTTGCCGCCGCGCGGTCCAGGCTGAGGTAGTCGAGGCCGACGTCGACGAGGAAGCGCAGCCTCTCGTTGACCTCCTTGAGCACGCGCTCGGCGATCGCCCGCTCGCGCGGCGAGAGCTCGAGCTCGCGCAGGAAGATCGAGCAGTCGCCGATCGCCATGGCGGCGACCTCGGCGATGGACCGGCCGCCGAGGGTGACGGCGAGGCTGATCGGCTTGAGGCGCGCGCCCTGGCAGGCCGGGCACGGCACCTCGCGCATGTAGCCCTCGAACCGCTCGCGGCTCGCGTCGGAGTCGGCCTCGGCGTGGCGGCGCTCGACGTAGGGGATCACGCCCTCGAACGCCGTGTGGTAGCTGCGCTCGCGCCCGTAGCGGTTCTTGTAGCGCACGTGGACCTGCGTCGAGTGCCCCTGCAGGATCGCCTTCCTCGCCTTCGCCGACAGCGACTCCCACGAGTCGTCGAGGGTGAACCCGAGCTCGTCGCCGAGGGCGGTGAGCAGCCGTTCGAAGTAGTCGCTGATGTGGCCGCTGGACCACGGGCCGATCGCGCCCTCCGCGAGGGTCATCGACGGGTCGCTGACGATGAGGTCGGGGTCGACCTCCATGCGCGTGCCGAGGCCGGTGCACTCCGGGCAGGCGCCGAACGGCGAGTTGAACGAGAACGAGCGCGGCTCGAGCTCCTCGAACGAGAGGTCGTCGTAGAGGCACGCGAGATGCTCGGAGAACATCCGCTCGCGGTGCGGGTCGTCGTCGGGCAGGTCGACGAACTCGAGCGTGACCAGGCCGCCGGAGAGCCGCAGCGCGGTCTCGATCGAGTCGGTGAGGCGCCGCTTCGCGTCGGACTTCACGGTGAGCCGGTCGACGACGACCTCGATCGTGTGCTTCTCCTGCTTCTTCAGCGTCGGCGGCTCGGCCAGCGTGTGCACGACGCCGTCGACGCGGGCGCGCGAGAAGCCTTGGGTCTGGAGGGTGCGGAAGAGCTCGCCGTACTCCCCCTTGCGCTCGCGGATCACGGGAGCGAGCACCTGGAACCGGGTGCCCTGCTCGAGCTCGAGTATGCGGTCGACGATCTGCTGCGGGGTCTGGCGGGCGATGTCGCGGCCGCAGACCGGGCAGTGCGGACGTCCGGCGCGGGCGTAGAGCAGGCGGAGGTAGTCGTAGACCTCCGTGATGGTGCCGACGGTGGAGCGCGGGTTGCGGTTGGTCGACTTCTGGTCGATCGAGACCGCCGGAGAGAGCCCCTCGATGAAGTCGACGTCGGGCTTGTCCATCTGGCCGAGGAACTGGCGGGCGTACGCCGACAGGCTCTCGACGTAGCGGCGCTGGCCCTCGGCGAAGATGGTGTCGAACGCGAGCGACGACTTGCCCGAGCCGGACAGGCCGGTGAACACGATCATCGAGTCGCGCGGGAGGTCGAGCGAGACGTCCTTGAGGTTGTGCTCGCGCGCACCTCTGACCACGAGACGGTCGGCCACACCGAGTCCTTCGCTCCGCAGGGTCCGCCGGCGGGGGCCGGCGGGCACGACGCTCCACGAGGCCCAGGCGCGGGACCGGAGGGGTCCCGGACCGGCAGGGGCCGCGGCTCGCCGGGTCCAGGCTAACCAGGGGCACCGACAGCCACATTCCCGCGCCCGAACATGCCTCGCGTCGCATAGCCTCGGAGCCGTGCCGCACCAGCTCCGTGCCGACCTGCTCGTCCTGGACGAGGCGACGTCGCGCCTGGTC
>DASSQW010000134.1:0-5255 GCA_035702165.1 Candidatus Nanopelagicales bacterium | reverse complement strand
TCGGCCTCGGGCTCCTGCTCGGAGCCGTCACCTACGGCCTGCAGCCCTACGGCGCCAGCCCGATGGGCTGGGGCAACCCGTGGGTGCTCGCCGCGCTGCTGGGCGGTGTCGCACTGCTCGTCGTGTTCGTCGTGGTCGAGTCGCGCGTCGCCGACCCGATGTTCCGGCTGAACCTGTTCCGCATCCCTGCCTTCTCGCTCGGCAACCTCGCGGGCCTCCTCGCCTCGATCTCGCGCGGCGGTCTGCAGCTCATCCTCACCATCTGGTTGCAAGGCATCTGGCTCCCCCGCCGCGGCTACTCCTACGAGAGCACGCCGCTGTGGGCGAGCATCTTCCTGCTGCCGCTCACGATCGGCTTCCTGGTCGCCGGTCCGCTCTGCGGCTACCTCTCCGACCGGTACGGCGCGCGTCGCTTCGCCGTCGCGGGCGCGCTCGTCACCGCTGTCTCGTTCGTCGGCCTCATGGCCGTCCCGGTCGACTTCCCCTACTGGGCGTTCGCCTTCCTGACCTTCCTCAACGGCGTCGGCTCGGGCATGTTCAGCTCCCCGAACGCTGCGATGGTGATGAACTCGGTGCCCGCCGCGCAGCGCGGCGTGGCGTCGGGCATGCGCATGACGTTCTTCAACTCCGGCTCGGCGCTGTCCATCGGAGTCTTCTTCTCCCTCATGGTGATCGGGCTCGCGTCGACCCTGCCGACCGCGCTCTCCGGCGGGCTCAGCGCGCAGGGCGTGCCCGCTGCGGTGGCGGACCATCTCGCCGGGCTGCCGCCGGTGGGGATCCTGTTCGCGGCGTTCCTCGGCATCAATCCGATCGCGTCGCTCCTCGGCTCGACCGGGCTGCTCGGCACGCTGCCCTCGGACCGCGTCGCGACCCTCACCGGCCACGACTTCTTCCCGAGCCTCATCAGCGACCCGTTCCGCAGCGGCCTCGAGCTCGTCTTCGCCATCGCCGCCGTGATGATGGTGATCGCCGCGATCGCGTCCTGGTACGCCGGCGCCACCCCGACCGGGGCGGTGCTCCCCGACGCCGGCGAGCGCACCGGCGAGGAGCCGCAGGACTACGCGCTCGTCGAGGGCGATCCCGCCGATCCCGAGACGGGGCGACTGGCGCACGCGCTCGGCTTCCCCGACGGCTCGGGCCACCATGGGACGGAGCAACGATGAGCGCGCGCACCCGCGAGCAGCTCGACACCGCACGCCTCGGCTCGGCCGTCGCGGCACTGCTGCGCAGCACGCGGCGCGAGATCTCCCTCCCCCTCGGGGCCAGCACCATCGCTGCTCTCGTCACGGTCGAGGCACAGGGTCCGGTGCGCCTCGGCGACCTCGCCCGCCACGAGGGCGTCGCCCCCGCGACGCTCAGCCGCATCGTCGCCCTGCTCGACGACGAGGGCTACGTCGTCCGCACCCCCGACCCCGACGACCGACGGTCCTCCTGGCTGGAGATCACCGCGGAGGGCCGCGCCCTGCTCGACGGCGTACGCCGCGAGCACGCCCGAGCGATGGCCCGCCGCGCCGAGCGGCTCACCCCCGCGCAATCGGCGCAGCTCGCCGAGGCGCTCGAGGCCCTCGAAGCCCTCGCCGCCGACTGAGCGCTCACTCACGACCAGCGCCGCTACCCCACGAACGAGACGACCTCGTGCACCGGTGCACGTCCGGTGCGCGCGAGGCCGCTGTGATCCGGATGCTCGTGGCCGATGGCAAGGCCGCACAGGAGCACCAGGTCCTCCGACACCCCCACCGTCCGGCGGACGTCCTCCCGGAACATGGTCCACATCACCTGCGGGCAGCTGTGCAGCCCCTCTGCGCGGAGGAGCAGCATGACCGTCTGCAAGAACATCCCGACGTCGGCCCACTGACCCGGCCCCACCGTGGGTTCGACGTAGCAGAACAGCACCGCGGGGGCACCGAAGGCCGTCGCGTTCAGCGCGGCAACCTTCCGCGGCCGATCGGGATCATCGCGGTCGATCCCGAAGAACGCGTAGCGCTGGGCAGCCGCTCGCCTGAAGCGTTCCTCGTACCGGTCGCCCCACGGCTCGTCCGGGTACATGGGGTACTGCCGCGGGTCACCTTGGTCGCCGCTCCTCGCGCGCTCCACCGCGGCAGCCTTCAGCCGGGCGAGCGGCTCGCCGCTCACGAGGACCGCACGCCACGGCTGCAGATTCCCGCTCGACGGCGCCTGGATGGCGGCTCCGAGCACGCGGAGCAAGGTGCTGCGGTCGACCGGTGCGCCGTCGAACGCACGCACTGCTCGCCTCGTCCTGACCGCTTCGTACACGTCCACCTGAGCACCCTGCCTTCGTCGACGGCACCACGATGCTGCCAGTCGGGACGTCGATCGCGGTCGCGCCTGGGGGCGAACCGGTCCGAGATCCGGCCTCGGGCGCCCCAGCCGCTGGCGGCCGCTCCCGCCGTGAGCGGTCAGGAGCGGCTCGCCCTCCGGTCAGTTCAGGGTGGGGACGAGGCTCAGCTTCACGGGGCCGGCGACGTTGCGGACGAACACCTGGCCGGCCGGTGTCACGAGCCGTTTCCAGCCGGAGATCGTCGCGGTCTCGATGCGCGCGCCCGGGTGGTTGAGGAAGCCGAGCAGGCGCGCAGCGTGCAGGGCACGCATCGGCAGGCCGCCCCAGCCCGGCGCGTCCCACGCCGCCTCGGCGACGAGCTCGGCGTTGAACGAGCCCGACCGCGGGACGCTGCGCCGGAACTCCGCGACCGCGTCGTCGACGAGCGGGCTCACGTCGCCGGCCATCCCGCGCTCGCCCTGCAGCCAGGTCCCGCGAGGCGGCAGCACGGCGAGCGAGGCCGAGCCCGCGACCGCGTCGGGCAGGCGTACGCCGGACACGTCGGGCAGACGCGAGACGTCGCCGACGATGTCGCGCAGGCGGCCGGCGGACACGGTCTCGTCGACCTCGACGTCGACCGCGGACGCGAGCGGGAGCGCGACGAAGGCGAGGACGTCGAGCGGGCTCGGCGCGTAGACGCCGACGACGCTCCCCCGCGCCTGCACCCGTACGGCCGCGCGCTCGTCCCAGCCGACGATCCGGCCGAGGAATGCCGCGAGGAAGGCGGCGTCGTCGCGTGCGAGGGCCAGGTCGGTCACGCCGGGCCGTCCGGGTCGACGAACAGCTCGAGGTAGAGGCGGAACGGGTCGCCGATGTTGCGCGGCTTCCCGGTGCTCTTGTCCACCTGCACCATCACCGTGCGCGCGGTCGCGTAGACGACGTCGCCCTCGGGCTCGCGCACCTCGTGGCCCAGCGTGTACGACGTGTGGCCGATCCGCTCGACCCAGGTGTCGATCGCGACCGGTCCCGGCCGGTAGTGCAGCGGCGCCTGGTAGCCGATCTCCTGGTTCGCGACGACCGTCGCGAGGTCGGGCAGGGTCAGGCTGCCGCCGCGGAAGTCGTACGCGAGGTCGACCCGTGCCTCCATGAGGTACTCGGCGTACAGCGCGTTGTTCACGTGCCCCATCCAGTCGAGGTCGCTCGTGCGCAGCTGGAGCAGGAAGCGGCGGCGGGCCATCGCGACTAGTCCCGGGTGAGCTTGCGGTACGTCGCGCGGTGCGGGCGCGCGGCGTCGGCACCGAGGCGCTCGACCTTGTTCTTCTCGTAGGAGTCGAAGTTGCCCTCGAACCAGAACCAGTCCGAGTCGCCCTCGTAGGCGAGGATGTGCGTCGCGATGCGGTCGAGGAACCAGCGG
This sequence comes from Candidatus Nanopelagicales bacterium, assembly GCA_035702165.1. Lineage (GTDB taxonomy): Bacteria > Actinomycetota > Actinomycetes > S36-B12 > CAIYMF01 > Longivirga. The sequence continues at coordinate 1,563 of DASSQW010000134.1, read as the reverse complement.
TCGTGCGAGGTGATCACGGCGCAGCCGGGGAACTCGAGCAGCGCGTTCTCCAGCGAGCCGAGGGTCTCGACGTCGAGGTCGTTGGTCGGCTCGTCGAGCAGGAGCAGGTTGCCCCCCTGCTTGAGCGTGAGCGCGAGGTTGAGGCGGTTGCGCTCGCCGCCGGAGAGGATGCCCGCCTTCTTCTGCTGGTCCGGGCCCTTGAAGCCGAACGCCGACACGTAGGCGCGGCTGGGCATCTCGACCTGGCCCACCTTGATCCAGTCCAGGCCGTCGGACACGACCTCCCAGAGGTTCTTCTCCGGGTCGATGCCCGCCCGGCTCTGGTCGACGTAGGACAGCTTGACCGTCTCGCCGATCCGCAGCTCGCCGGCGTTGGGCAGGACGTCCTTGTCGTCGCTGCCGCCCTCGGCCGCGGCGACGATCATCTTGAACAGCGTCGTCTTGCCGACGCCGTTGGGACCGATGACGCCGACGATGCCGTTGCGCGGCAGGGTGAACGAGAGGTCGTCGATGAGCAGCTTGTCGTCGAAGCCCTTGGTGAGGCCCTTCGCCTCGACGACGAGGCTGCCCAGGCGCGGGCCCGGCGGGATCTGGATCTCGTCGAAGTCGAGCTTGCGGGTCTTGTCGGCCTCGTTGGCCATCTCCTCGTAGCGGTCGAGGCGCGCACGGCTCTTGGTCTGACGCGCCTTGGCGTTGGACCGCACCCACTCGAGCTCGTCGGACAGGCGCTTCTTCAGCTTGGCGTCGCGGGCGCCCTCGACCTTGAGGCGCTCGGCCTTCTTCTCGAGGTAGGTCGTGTAGTTGCCCTCGTACGGGTACGCGCGTCCACGGTCGAGCTCGAGGATCCATTCGGCGACGTTGTCGAGGAAGTAGCGGTCGTGGGTGATCGCCACGATCGTGCCGGGGTAGCGCTCGAGGTGCTGCTCGAGCCACTGCACGCTCTCCGCGTCGAGGTGGTTGGTGGGCTCGTCGAGGAGCAGGAGGTCGGGCTGCTGGAGCAGCAGCTTGCACAGCGCCACGCGGCGCTTCTCGCCACCGGACAGCACCGAGACGTCGGCGTCCGGCGGCGGGCAGTTCAGCGCGTCCATCGCCTGCTCGAGCTGGGAGTCGAGGTCCCAGGCGTTGAGGTGGTCGATCTCCTCCTGCAACGTGCCCATCTCGGCCAGCAGCGAGTCGTAGTCGGCATCCGGGTCCGCGAGCGCGGCGGAGATCTCGTTGAACCGGTCGACCTTCGCCTTGGTGGCGGCCACGCCCTCCTCGACGTTCTCGAGGACGTTCTTGCTCTCGTCGAGCCCGGGCTCCTGCGCGAGCATCCCGACGGTGAACCCGGGGCTCAGGATCGCGTCGCCGTTCGACGTGTGGTCGATACCGGCCATGATCTTGAGCAGCGACGACTTGCCGGCGCCGTTGGGGCCGACGACGCCGATCTTGGCCCCCGGCAGGAACGACAGCGTGACGTCGTCCAGGACGACCTTGTCGCCGTGCGCCTTGCGGGCCTTGCGGAGCGTGTAGATGTACTCAGCCACGTGCCTGTCCTGACCTGGTGCGTCGTCGGTGGGATGC
>DASSQW010000133.1:0-2419 GCA_035702165.1 Candidatus Nanopelagicales bacterium | reverse complement strand
GTTCGAGCTGGCCCGCGCCGAGTCGCGGGTGCTCTCGGTGGAGGAGGCGATCGAGTGAGCGAGCGGATGCGGCGAGTCGACGAGTCGCTCCGCAAGGTGCTCGCCGACGGGGTCGAGCGGCTGGGGGATCCGGCGGTCGGGTTCGTCACGGTCACCGGCGTGCGGGCGTCCAGCGACTTCAGCCAGGCCGTCGTCTACGTGAGCGTGCTGGGCGGCGAAAAGCGCCGCGCGCGGTCGATGCGCGCGCTCGAGCGGGCACACGGCGTGCTCCAGCGGAAGATCGCCACGGAGCTGCGGCTGCGGCGGACTCCGCAGCTGATCTTCCACTATGATGAGACCGTTGACCGCGCTCTGCGCATGCACGAGCTGATCGATCAGGTCGTGCCGGCACCGCCCGACGAGCCGGACGACAAGACTCCCTCATGATGGAAAGCGATATGTCACGCCACCTCGACGACGTGGTGGCCGCGCTGGCGGCCGCAGACCGTGTGCTGGTCGCGTCGCACGAGAACCCGGACGGCGATGCGATCGGCAGCATGTCGGCTGCCGCGCTTGCGCTGCGCGACGTCGGCAAGGAGGTGCGGCTGTACCTGCACGCCGACTCGCCGATCCCGCACGAGTACGGCTTCCTCAACCTCGACGGCCTCGAGCGGACGCTCGACCACGGCGCCAACGAGGGCTGGACGCTCCTTGCCGTCGACTGCGGCAACGAGGCGCGCCTCGGGCCCGATCACGTCGAGATGCGCGCGGGCTTTGACCGTGTCATCGACGTCGACCATCACCACGACAACTCGCGGTTCGGCGACGTCAACTACGTCGACGGGCACGCCTCCTCGACGGCCGAGATTCTCGCCCGCGTGTTCGATGGGCTTGGCGTCGAGATCACGGCACCGATCGCCGAGGCGCTCTACGTCGGCCTCGTCACCGACACCGGGCGCTTTCAGTACCGGACGACCAGCCCGGACGCCCTCCGGCTTGCCGCTCGCCTGGTCGAGGCCGGGGCGGACGTCCACCGCATCTTCGAGCTGGTCTTCGAGACGCAGCCGATGGACAAGAAGCGGCTGCTCGGCCGCGTGCTCGAGAACATGCAGCCTTACCACGGCGGGCGGCTGCTCCTGAGCTACGTGACCCGCGACGACCTCGCGCTCGTCTCCGGCGACGAGGCCACCACCGAGGGCCTGATCGACGACCTCCGGGAGGTGGAGGGCGTGCAGGTTGCGGCGCTGATTCGCGAGCAGATCGCGCTCCCCGACGGCACGATCACGCCGAACCGTGTATCGCTCCGCTCCCGCGGCTCCATCGACGTCTCGCGCATCGCGCGCGCCTCGGGCGGCGGCGGGCACAAGCAGGCGGCCGGCTTCTCGCATCCGGGGACGATCGATCAGATCCGCGACTTCATCGTCGACGAGGTCGGATCGATGCTCGGCGAGTCGGCCGCGTAGGTCTCCGCCGTACACTGCGGCGCGTGACGGGACTCCTGCTCCTCGACAAGCCGGCCGGACCGACCTCCTTCGCCGCCATTCGCGGTCTGCGCCCGGTGCTGGGCGCCAAGGTGGGGCATGCGGGGACGCTTGACCCGTTCGCCACCGGGCTGCTGCTCGTGCTGGCCGGGCGGGCGACCCGGCTCGCAACCTTCCTGAGCGGCCTGGACAAGCGCTACCGCGCCGTCGTGCAGTTCGGCGCAGCGTCGTCGACGCTCGATCCCGAGGGTGAGATCGAGGAGACCGGCCAGTCGACCTCCGCTGCTGCGGTGTCGTCGGCCGCAGCCGGGCTGACCGGGGACGTGCTGCAGCACGTGCCGCTGGCCTCGGCGGTGCGCGTCGGCGGCGAGCGGTCGTACGCGCGCATGCGCCGGGGCGAGGTGGAGGCGCCGCCACCGCGCCGCGTCGTCATCGAGCGGCTCGAGGTGGTGTCGTTCGACGACGTGACCCAGCGGGCGGTGGTCGAGGTCGACTGCTCGAAGGGCACGTACGTGCGCCAGATCGCGGCCGACCTCGGCACCGCCACGGGAGCGGGCGCCTACTGCGCCGAGCTCCGGCGCCTGGCGGTGGGGCCGTTCTCGGTAGAGGATGCCGGCACCCCCGAGCAGGTATCGGCCGAGCCGCACGGGCCCTGGTGGCGCTCACCGCGCGAGGCGCTTCCGCACCTGCCCGAGCGGGAGCTCGACGGCTCCGAGGCGGAGGATGTGCGGCACGGCCGCACGCTGCCGGGCGGCGGGACGGGTGAGGTGCGGCTGGTTCATGACGGCCGCCTGGTCGCTGTTGGGCGCGCCACCGCGGACGGCACCCACCCGGCCGTGGTGCTGGCGTGATCGAGACGACCCTCGATGCGGCGGCGCCGGCGCGGCGCGCCATCGCGCTGGGTAGCTTCGACGGCGTCCACCTCGGCCACCGGCGCGTGATCGAGGCAACCATTGCGG